>CANGQA010000016.1 GCA_947455995.1 Hyphomicrobiales bacterium
CGGCAAAAGGGTTACAATCAGGCTGATCGATAACCGCAATCAGAAACTGTTACAGATAGGAACGCTTTGATGAGTGTCGAATATGTCATCACCCCCGCCCCGCGTGCCACCCTGCCGGTTGTTGGCACAACGGCGGTTTTTCCGGTGCGGCGTGCCTATTGCATCGGCCGCAACTATGCCGCCCATACCCGTGAAATGGGGGGTGATCCGACCCGCGAACCGCCGTTCTTTTTCCAGAAATCCTCCGATTGCCTGCAGCCAGTCCCTACCGGCGTGACGGTGCATCATCCCTATCCGACCCTGACCCATAATTACCATCACGAGATCGAAATGGTCGTCGCACTCAAAAGCGGCGGCATGCATATTCCGGTCGAAAAGGCGCTGGATCACGTGTTCGGCTATGCGATCGGTCTCGATATGACGCGCCGCGATTTGCAGGACGAGGCCAAGCAGTTGCGCCGTCCATGGGATAGCGGCAAGAGCTCTGATATGTCGGGACCATGCGGACCACTGCATCCGGTGTCGCAAGTCGGCCATCTGGCCAAGGGCTTTATCCGGGTCTCCGTTGACGGCATCGTCAAACAAAATGGAAACATATCCGACATGATCTGGTCGGTGGCCGAGCAGATTTCGATCCTGTCACAGGCGTATCATCTGGAAGCGGGCGATGTAATCTTCTCCGGTACACCGGACGGGGTTGGACCTGTCACCCGTGGCCAGACCATGTTGTGCGAAATCGAGCATTTGGGCGAAATAAGCCTGAAAGTCGTCTAGGCACGACGGACCTAAGCCAGTCCGGCAATGGCTTTAGCAAAATCTTCAGCAGCGAAGGGTTCGAGATCGTCGATCCCTTCGCCCACACCGATAAAATGCACTGGCAGGCCTTGGGCTTCGGCCAGCGCCACCAGAATACCGCCCCGCGCGGTGCCGTCGAGTTTGGTCATGACCAGACCCGTCACTCCTGCCGCTTTTTTGAACAGATCCACCTGCGACAGCGCGTTCTGCCCGACAGTCGCATCAAGCACCAGCAACACCGCATGCGGGGCTGTCTCGTCAACTTTTTTGATGACGCGGATGATTTTTTCCAACTCGGCCATCAATTCGGTGCGATTTTGCAGACGGCCTGCGGTGTCGATCATGACAATATCGGTGCCCTGTTCGCGGGCCTGAGTGACGGCATCGAAAGCCAGCCCTGCCGCATCCGCGCCTTGCGGGCGGCTCATCACTTCGGCACCGGTGCGCTGGCCCCAGACCTGCAATTGCTCGATGGCAGCGGCGCGGAATGTATCTCCCGCCGCCAGCAGCACCGAGCGGCCCTCGCGGCGGAATTTTGCGGTCAATTTGCCGATCGTGGTGGTTTTTCCTGCTCCGTTGACACCTGCCATCACAATCACGAACGGCTTGTGGTCGGGATTGATCACCAGAGGATGTGCCACAGGCCGTAAAACCGTCTCGATCTCCCGGGCCAGAATGGTGCGGACTTCTTCGACCTCGATGTCTTTTTCAAAACGGCCCTTGCGCAGGCTTTCGATGATGCGGGCCGAGACGGTGTTGCCCAGATCGGCGCGAATCAGCACATCCTCGAAATCCTGCAACGTGTCGCTGTCGAGCTTGCGTTTGGTGATGAGGTCGCTGATGCCTTGTCCCAGCGCGGAGGAGGAGCGCGCGAGTCCGCTGCTGAGTCTTTGCCACCATGAACCGCCGTTTGAAACGGTGGAATCAGGTTCCAAAGACGCGTCTTCTCTGTCGGCTTTCTGTTTGGAGCCAAACAGCCGGGACAAAAAACCTCTGTTCTGTTCATCATTTTGTGTCATCACATTCTCGATACAGCTTTCGCGCCGCCGGAGAAAGGGGTATCCGACATTCATGACAGAAGAAGATCTCCTCGCCCGCCTGCTGTATCGCGATGCTCTGATGCTGGTGATTGATAAACCGGCAGGCATTGCCGTGCATCGTGGCCCCAAAGCGGCCTTCGGGGAACATGATGCGCTGGAAGCCTATTTCGGAATTTTGAAATTTGGTTTGCCGCGTGCTCCCAGCCTCGCGCATCGTCTGGATCGGGATACGTCGGGCTGTCTTGTCCTTGGCCGTCACCGTAAAGCGCTGGAAACCCTTGGCGATCTCTTCAAAAAAGGCAAGATCGATAAAACCTATTGGGCCGTGGTGGAAGGTGGACCCGACGAGGATACCGGCCTGATCGATCTGCCATTGGGTCGGCGCGATGCCACGCGCGGTTGGTGGATGAAGGTCGATCCCGAAGGTTTGCCCTCGCAATCGAGGTTTACCGTAATGGGGCGGCATGAAGGCCTGACATGGCTGGCCCTGGATCCATTAACCGGCCGGACCCACCAGTTGCGGGTGCATTGTGCCGAGATGGGCTGGCCGATTTTAGGTGATCCGATCTATGGCTCGGCTCCGCGCCAGGGTGGGCCGCCGCTGCATCTGCACGCCAGGGAAGTGACCATTCCCCTCTATCGCAACAAGCCGCCGATTACGGTGACTGCTCCGGTTCCCTTGACGATGAAAGCGGCTTTGGTCGCGTGCGGTTATTCCGATCAGGGCTGAATGGGCTCAGGCCGCAATCAGGTCATGGCCCTCGATGCCGAGGATCTTGGCCTGAATGATTTGTCCGGCGGTGACTTGCGAGCGGAACCGGACGGTGGCAAATCCTTCGCCACGTCCCAAATGGTCCTGCTCGACCAGCACATTTTGGACCGTGCCAAGTTGGCTTTGAAGATAGGCATCGAGGGCGTGATCACCCGCTGCGCGCAAGCGCTTGGCGCGTTCCTTGACCACCTGCTTCGGCAGTTGCGGCATCCGCGCCGCCGGTGTGCCATCGCGGGGGGAGAATGGGAATACGTGCAGATAAGTGAGGTCGCATTCGCCCACCAAAGCAAGTGAATTGTCGAACATGGCTTCGGTTTCGGTTGGAAACCCGGCGATAATATCTGCTCCGAACACGATATCGGGACGTAGAGCCTTAATTTTCTGGCTGAAGGCGATGGCATCATCGCGCAAGTGACGACGCTTCATCCGTTTGAGAATCATATCGTCACCCGCTTGCAACGACAAATGCAGATGCGGCATCAAACGCCTCTCGCAGGCCAGCGCCTCGATCAGGGCCTCGTCGGCCTCGATCGAATCAATCGACGACAGCCGCAAGCGGGGCAGATCAGGCACATGGGTCAGGATCGATTGCAGCAATTGCCCCAAACGTGGTGCTCCCGGCAAATCAGCCCCCCACGACGTCATATCGACGCCGGTCAGCACCACTTCCTTGTAACCGCGATCCACCAGACGTTTGATCTGGTCAACCGCAGCACCCATGGCAACCGAGCGTGAGGGACCGCGCCCATAGGGAATGATGCAGAAGGTGCAGCGGTGGTCGCAGCCGTTTTGAACCTGTACAAAGGCGCGGGTGCGTCCCTCGAAACCGTCGATCAGATGGCTGGCGGTTTCACGCACGGCCATAATATCAGCCACCTGAACCCGCTCGTTAGATGCCGCAGGATCGGACAGCTTGATCCAGGTCTGGCTCTGGCTTTTCTCGCTGTTGCCGATGACCCGATCGACCTCGTCCATGCCGGCAAACATTGCAGGTTCGATCTGGGCAGCACAGCCTGTAACAACGATCGTCGCCTCCGGCCGTTCGCGTTTGAGACGGCGGATGGCCTGCCGTGCCTGTCGGGTGGCTTCGGCGGTGACGGCACAGGTGTTGAAAATGACCAGATTCTGATGTCCAGCCTCCAGGGCCTGCTGGCGCATTGATTCTGATTCAACAATATTTAAACGGCACCCGAACGTGACAACATCGACAGCCATCATTCGGTCTCCGCAAACAATGCTGCATCGAATGAGCCGCGATATTCAAGCTCGACCAGACCCGTCATCAGCACATGATTGTCGCTCTCGCGCCATTCGATCACCAGCGTGCCGCCTGGCAAGGCAACAGAAATTGTGCGCTCCCCGACACGGCGGCGAACAGCAGCAACGGCTGCAGCACAGGCCGCTGAACCGCAAGCCAGTGTGAGCCCTGCCCCGCGCTCCCATACCCGCAGGATCATTGATGACGGTGAGGTCATTTGCGCTATCGAGATGTTGGCGCGTTCCGGAAACATCGGATGGTGTTCCAGCATCGGGCCGATGGTCGCCAGATCAATGGCCCGATAGTCAGGCACAAAGAAAATGGCATGCGGATTGCCCATATTGACCACCGCCGGACCAGCCAGCACCGGCGCATCGGCGGGGCCGACCATCAATTCGATGCGGCGTGTATCGCTAAAGTTTTCAGATAGCGGGATCTCTTGCCAGCCCAGACGTGGCTCGCCCATGTCGACGGTGAATGTGAGGGGTCCGTCACGGCGGCAGGCCAGCAAACCTGCCTGTGTTTCCAGCAGCACGGTGCTTGCCGTGTCGGCTTCCAGCAAGGCCCAGGCAACGCAGCGTGTGCCATTGCCGCAAGCCCCAGACAGCGAGCCGTCACAATTATAAATCTGCATGAAAGCCGCCGTGCCAGGACTGTGCGGATCGGACAGCACCATCAACTGGTCAAACCCTGTCCTTGGGCCTTTGGCAATGGCGCGGGCATCTTCTGGCCGCACCGACAACGGTGTGCCACGCAGATCCAGCACGATAATGGCATTTCCGATGCCATTCATTTTTAGAAAAGACCGACCGATAAGCGGGTTCACGTTAAAGCCTCGTTGAGCAACATTGTCGAAGATATAACGTCGAAGCGAAAAAAGTGCTACTGATACTCGACCTTGTGCGGGACAAGTCTTACCCTATCCCAATATCGGGTTTGAGTCGGTTTTCGACAGTCATGGCTCAAACCATTTTTCATTCTGCAACCATTTGGATTATCAAGATGCGTATCTTCCTCGCGGTTTTTGCTGGTGCTGCCGTTTTGGCTGCCGGCCTCTTTTGGTATCAGAACCAGCAAAGCCAGCCTCCCATTGCAGTTATGGCCCAGCAAACCGGCACCCCACCGACCAGTACATTGGAAGCGGTCAAACCGGCTCCCGAGCCCGTTATCGAAAAGCCTGCTGCTCCGGTTGTGCCAAATGTTGTTGCGCAACAGCCCCCAGCGCTTCCTGCACCGATCGAGGTAGCACCCTCGCCGAAAGGCGTGGACGCAGTCCAAAATTATTCAACTCTTGCGCCCCCGCCGCTCGATCCCAACAATCCCGAAGATGTTGTGATGGTTTCGCGTCCGGCTTTTGTGTTGCGTGGACAATCATCTTGGGACGATGGCTATCAGAAGTTGGCAGGTTCTTTTACGCGTCTGAGCGACGAGGCCAAGGCACTGGATCTGAAGGTCACGGGTCGTGCCGTGGCGGTTTTTGTTGAAACCGATGATCGCGGTTTCCGTTTCGAGGCGGTCTTGCCGGTGGCCTCAATGCCAGCGCAACGGCCAGCCAGCTGGCCAAGCGACATGCGGCTGGGTGCGACCCCCGAGGGCAAGGCGATCCGTTTTGTCCATAAGGGTCCGTATGACGAGATTGACAGTACCTATGAGGCCATTACCGCCTATCTCGATGTCAAAGGCATCGAGGCCAAGGAAACCCTGATCGAGGAATATATCAATCTTGGTCAGGAATCCGGTGATGCTGCGATCGAGGCCTATATCTATGTCCAGCCGAACAAATAGGGTCTATTCGCGCCGCAACAGACGGTCGACCAGCAAGGTGGACCAAAAACCGGCATGAAAGTTACGTTGCAGGGCTTCTGGATCGTAATGATTGGCAACCCAGTCCTCGAATGTCAGGCCCTTCTCCAGTCCTTCGCGCCGATAAAGCTCGAAAAATGCATCGAGAATACCTGTTTTCGAGAATTTGAAATGGCCGTAACGCGGGGATAATTGTTGCATTGCCTCGTCAAGCGGGCGATTTTCATGCAGCAGCAGATAGAGCGTTGCCATGAAACCGGCGCGGTCTGCGCCAGATTTGCAATGGATCAATGCGGGCGTTTCGAGTGCCGCAAAAAAGCCTCGCGCTTTCAGCATGGCTTCGCGTTCGGGGGCTCCGCGCGAGCGCAGGGTGAAATCCAGAATCCGGATACCGTTTTGCTCGGCGGCTTCTTTTTCCAAAGGCCACGAACCAAATTCACGACCACCACGCAGGTTGATGATGGTTTTCAACCCCTGATGCGCGAGCCGGTTGATGTCATGCGGGGCAGGCTGTGCGGCCCGCCAGAATTGCGGCGTGACCCGATAGAAATTGAGATAAAACAATCTGAAAATACCATGATCGGATAAAATCATGTTCGTCCAGGCATAGATACGTTGCCAGAAACCGGTAATCGGCCGATCCCAACGCGCAATACGGGCCAAGCGGCGCTCGCTACGCAAATCCTGACGGGAGAAAGGCAGACGCATTTCTTTGTTATTCCATGAATGCGGGCGCAACAGGTTATCTGCCCTGTGGGATGGTTGCTCGAATGGCGACCGGAAGCGGTTTAACAGCCCCTTCCTTGGAGTGCAATCAGCAGGAAATGCCTCACCCGCACCAAAGTAGGCTTGCTAGTGGGCCACGCTGTGCCTAAACAGGCGTCAAAGAGGCTCTATTTACGAAAAGGGTAAGCGCAATGATCATCGACAATGTCACGCTCGGCAAAAATGCACCGGACGAAGTGAACGTGATTATCGAAGTGCCGATTGGCGGTGAGCCGATTAAATACGAAATGGACAAGGCGTCCGGCGCATTGATGGTTGACCGTTTCCTCTATACCTCGATGCGCTATCCCGGCAATTATGGCTTTATCCCGCATACCTTGTCCGATGATGGCGATCCCTGCGATGTGATTATCGCCAATACACGCGCTATCATTCCAGGTGCTATCATGAGCGTGCGGCCCGTCGGTGTGTTGTTCATGGAAGATGAAGCGGGCGGCGACGAGAAAATTCTCGCTGTTCCGGCTGCCAAACTGACCCGACGTTACGAGAATGTGCAGAACTATACCGATTTGCCTGCGATCACATTGGACCAGATCCAGCATTTTTTCGAGCGCTACAAGGATCTCGAACCCGGCAAATGGGTCAAGGTGGTGCGCTGGGGAACTGCTGAAGAAGCCCGTAAGCTGATCCTCGAAGGTGTTGAGCGTGCCAAGGCGGCTAAAAATAAATAATCCGGAATGGCCAACCCATTTCGCTCACAGTGATCAGACGCAGATAAGGTCCCATTTGGGCCTTATTTTTTTTGATATTTTTGCCTAAAAATTGCTGCTTTTTTGCTAAATCGATCTCGCGGTTAGAATGTTTTCCGCTAAACCTGTTTGGCGTGATTCGCATTTCACAGGAGGGTACCCGTGGTTCATTATTCTTTCATGACGAACTATCCGGGTGCGGGCCAGATCAGCACCGGTTTCCATCATGCGATGACGCGCCTCAAAGCAGCTCTGCTGGTGGCTTGCCTGCTGTTTGGCTTTCCAACGCTCGCGCTGGCCCAATCCACATCTGCGGCCGTTGAAAGTGGCACCGGAATTAATATTGCTTCGGTCAAAGCGCAGGTCGAAGGGCTGAAGCTGGAGCTGAACCAGATCGAAGCCGGACTGGAACGGCGGTCATTATCCACTGAACTGTTGGGAGTTCAACGCCAGCGCCTGGATGATATCGGTATTCAATTGCGCAAGTTCGGAGACGAGCTGAATCCGCGCGCTGAATCGCTGCGCTCCCGCATCAAGGAATTGGGACCAGAGCCGGATAGCAAATCGACGCCTGAAAGTCCCGAAATCGCCAAGGACCGCGCCGATCGTGACCGTGCCTTGAAGGAAGTGGACGAGCTGATCAAGATCACCCGTTCGGCGGCCTTGCAAGCGAGCCAGCTGGTGGATTTGGTGGTTGAAAAACGGCGTGATGCGTTTCAGGCCCATTTGTTCGAGCGCACGTCGAGCCTGCTGGCGCCCGGTCTTTGGGTCGATGTCGTATTGGGGCTGCCCAAAGATATTTCGGCTTTCGTGATCCTCTCCACCAACACGATCGGACGGATTATCGATGTCCGTGGATTGTTGGGTCTGGGTTTTTTGCTGATCGGCCTAGCCTCCCTGGTCGCCATCATGTGGTTGACCCTGGACGTGACCCACAAGATTGCCGCCGCTCGTTTTCCTGATGCCAATCCATCACCATTCCGCAAGTCTTTACGCACCATTTTCTATGCATTGATGGGCTTTGCCCTGCCGACACTGGCGGGTTTTGTCATGATAGAGGCATTTAGCAGCCTCGGTATGGTGCCGCAGCGCCTTGAAACAATATTGGTGCCATTCGTAAGGGGTTTGGCCTTCATAGGCTTTGCCCGCGGCTTGGTCGTGGGTCTGACGGCGGTCAAGCATCCGATCTGGTCATTGCTGAATTTGTCGCCGCAGCTGGTTAAGGATTTGCGGTCGCTGGTGCTGGTGACGATGAGCCTGCTGGTTGCCGGTCAGGTGGTGGAGGCAGTTATTCAAACCATTGCCGCCGGTTTACCGTTGACGGTTGCAACGCGTGGCAGTTTTGCCGTGCTGATCGCAGTGGTCATGATGCGCGGTTTACAGAAACTGGCGGCCGGTCATGTTGCGGTCGAAGAGGATTGGTGCAATCGGGCGTTCTTGTCGCCCACATGGCTGGCTATGGTCCGGCTTGTGGTCTGGCTGAGCCTGATCCTGACGGTGCTGGCGGCGTTTTTCGGTTATGTCGCGTTATCGGCCTTTGTGGTTGAGCAATTGATCCGCTCACTTGAGGTATTGGTGCTTTATATTTTGGCCAGCCGGGTGATGGATGAAGGGATTGCGGCTCTGCTGCAACCGGGATCGCGCACTCTGATCTGGATGGAAACCACGGTTGGCCTGCCTCAACGCTCGTTGAACCAGTTGGGCGTCCTGGCCTCGGGCTTGTTGCAATTACTGGCTCTCGGCATGGCGTTGATGATTGTGCTGGTGCCATGGGGCATCCAGTCGGCTGATGTGTGGTCCTCTTTGCGTGCTGTCGTGTTCGGGCTGACGATCGGCGATGTCACCCTGTCGATTGCAACCGTTGTGGTGGCACTGGCCTCGTTTGTGATCGCGATTGTGATGACACGTGCCATTCAGCGCTGGATGAAGCAGCGCTATCTCCCGCAGACGCAGCTTGATTCAGGGATCAAGAATTCGCTGACAACCGGCGTGGGCTATATCGGCTTTATCGGTGCTGCGGCTTTGTCGCTGTCCAGCTTGGGGTTGAGTCTCGATCGTCTAGCGATTGTGGCGGGCGCTTTGTCGGTCGGTATCGGTTTCGGTTTGCAATCCATCGTCAACAATTTCGTGTCCGGTCTGATTTTGTTGTGGGAACGGTCCGTTCGTGTCGGCGATCTGGTGATTGTCGGTGACGAGCAGGGCCATGTCAGGCGCATCAATATTCGCGCCACTGAAATCGAGACATTCGACCGCTCGACCGTGATCGTGCCCAATTCCAATCTGGTATCCGGCGTGGTGAAAAACCGCGTGCATAGCGGCCGTATGGGTCGTGTACTGATTGCCTTGCCGATGCCGCGCGACATTGATATTGATGCCTTCAGCAGCCTGTTGTTCGAATTGACCAGCAAGCATGGCGATATTCTGCCCGATCCCAAACCTGCCGTCTTGTTGAAACTGATCACAGAAACCACATTGAATTTCGAGCTTGTGGCTTTTGTTGCCGAAGTTGATACGGTGGCGAAGGTGTCCAGTGAGTTGTCGATCAGCATTTGGCGCGAGGTCCGGGCCTTGGGGATGTTGACTCCCCGCAAGACCATTCTCACTATTGAATCGTCATCCTCCGTTGCGCAGGCTGTGTTGTCGTCGCCTGAACCTGTTTCCTCCCTATCTGACAAAAAGGCTTGAGTGTGTCCCGTTTTTCCTCTGCGTCTAGTGTGAGCCTGAATCTATGTGCCCTGTTGGCCGGATTGACACTGTCCTCCTGTTCGACTCCGCCTGCCGACCGTTCGATTGACTCGATGTATGTGCGACTGGAACAGAGTGGAACCAGCCTGGATCCGTTGTCGGCCCTGGGTCTGATCAATGCCTATCGCAGTAAAAAGGGCTTGCCGCCTTTGCAGCTTGATACTGATTTGATGCGGGCGGCTGAAGGTTCGGCCAGCAAAGCGGCGGCGGAAGACCGCTCGACCTTTGGTGAAATGCCGCAATTGCCTGCCTCGGGGGGGCGTTCTGCCCATATCAAATTGTCAGCGGGTTATCTGACCTTGGCCGAGGCTTTTTCGGGCTGGCGTGATGTGCCCTTATATGATCGGGCGATGTTGTCGCCACAGGCCCGCTTTTTGGGGATTGCCGCGATCAGGGCTCCCCAAGCTAAATATCGGGTCTACTGGGCTTTGGCGACCGACGGCTGAAAATCAAACGGCAGGGTGTGATGGTCTTCTGTGAGGGTGGGTGCAACCAATGATGATGCTGAAGCTTTATGGCCGCGTTCTCTCCATGTTGGGTTCGGAAGGCAGGCTGGCGGTGGTATTGGCTTTTGCCAATATTGTGGTGGCACTCGCCCAATTTGCGGAGCCGATCTTGTTCGGACGCATGGTGGATGTGCTCACCAAAACAACCCCGTCTGCACCAGCCGAGACCCCATTTGCAATGGAGCCCGCGATGGGCTTGTGGATTATCGCGGCCTTGCTCTCGATCACCGGGGGTGTGATGATTTCCATGCATGCCGACCGTCTGTCGCATCGGCGGCGTTTGGCAGTGATGGCCCAATATTTTGAGCATGTGCTGGCTTTGCCATTGGCGTTTCACAATGCCACCCATTCAGGCCGTATTTTGAAGGTCAAGCTCGAGGGTACCGGGGGCATGGCTTGGATCTGGCTGTCGTTTTTCCGCGACCATTTTTCCGCTATGGTGCTTTTGCTGGTTCTTCTGCCGCTGTCTTTGGTCCTCAATCTCCATCTGGGATTGATCTTGCTCGGTCTGTTGCTGGTGTTCAGCCTGTTGACCGCTTATGTGCTGAACAAAACCCAGGTGCTGCAAGCTGCCGTTGAATCCCATCATTCATCGTTGGCCGAGCAGGCGTCGGATGCCTTGGGCAATATTTCGGTTGTACAGAGTTTTACCCGGATCGAATGGGAAGCAGCGGCGTTACGCAGGACCATCAGTGACCTGTTATTGGCACAGGTGCCGGTGCTTTCATGGTGGGCCTTGGCATCCATCATCACCCGCGCCTCGGCCAGTATCTCGATGCTGCTGATTTTCGTCACCGGCGCGCGACTACACCAGCAGGGCCTGGCCAGTGTCGGCGAGGTGGTCGGCTTTATGAGCCTGTCGGGTCTGCTGGTTATGCGGATGGAACAACTGGTTTCCTTTATCAACCATCTGTTTTTGCAGGTGCCCAAGCTCGCCGAATTTTTCGAAGTCCTCGATACTAAACCCATGGTCGCAAATCATCCCGATGCGGTTGATCCGGGCCGGTTGGTGGGTGAGGTCAGCTTCGATCATGTCAGCTATTCCTTCACAGGCCGCGAACGTGCGGTGCATGATCTCTCCTTGACGGTTAAAGCCGGACAGCGGATTGCGCTGGTGGGCGAGACGGGTTCGGGCAAATCCACGACTCTGGCGCTGCTCTATCGGGCTTTTGATCCGCAGCAGGGCAGCATCCGCATCGATGGCATCGATGTCCGGAGCATGACGCTGGAGGGTTTGCGCCGTAACGTTGGCGTTGTGTTTCAAGAACCGATGCTCTTTGCCCGCTCCATCCGCGATAATGTTTTAATCGGCGCGCCCGATGCGTCCGAGGAAGCGGTCTGGCAAGCCTTGGCGCGGGCGCAGGCCGAAGATTTCGTGACACGTTCCCCGGCAGGGTTGGAAACGATTGTTGGCGAGCGTGGTCGTTCGCTGTCGGGCGGGGAACGCCAAAGAATAGCCATTGCCCGTGCTTTGCTGAAAAATCCGCCTTTGCTGATTCTTGATGAGGCGACCGCTGCACTGGATGCTGGCACCGAAGCGCGGTTGCAAAATGCCTTGGAAGAAGTCATGGCGGGCCGCACAACCTTCATCATAGCCCACCGTCTGGCTACAGTGCGTCAGGCCGATCTGATCGTGGTGTTTGAGCGTGGCCGTATTGTTGAAACAGGACAGTACGATTCGCTGATCGCCCAAAAGGGCCGCTTTGCCGCTTTGGCACAGGCCCAATTCATGACCGAAGCGTCGTAACGTTGTTTGTGGTCAGGCCTGTTTGCGGCGGAGCCCGACGGGCGTGATCCGCAACTGGATGATCCGGTTGCGCGACTTGCGTTTGACTTCGAAGCGGTGGCCGTGAAAGGTGAAGACCTGACCTGCATCGGGAATGGTTTGGGCCTCGTGAATCACCAGACCGGCAATGGTTGTGGCTTCCTCGTCGGGCAAGTTCCAGTCCATCGCACGGTTCAGATCACGGATCGGCACCGATCCATCGACCATGACAGAGCCATCTGGTTTGGGCCTGACGCCATGCATGGCCAGATCATGCTCGTCCTTGATGTCCCCGACGATCTCTTCCAGAATATCTTCCAGTGTCACCAATCCCATCACTTCGCCATATTCATCGACCACCAGTGCGAAATGGGTCTTGCGCGACAAAAAGGCTTTCAGCTGGTCAGTCAATGACGTGGTGACAGGGATAAACCATGGATCGAGTGCGATCGTATCAAGATTGATTTTATCGGCATTGCCATCGGCGGCATCCAGAGCGCGAAGCAAATCCTTGGCGTGGAGTACCCCTACAATATTGTCCGGCTCTCCCGACCACAGCGGCATACGGGTATAGGGGGAAGCCAGCACTTCGCGCACGACGTCATGAATCGGCAGGCTTGAGGAAATTGTCCGCATTTTGGTGCGGTGGACCATCACGTCGGAGACTTCCAATTCGCCCAGATCAATCAATCCGCCCAGCATATTGCGGGCATCGCGCGCCACTCCGCCCTCGTGATGCAGCAGATCGACCGCGCCGCGCAATTCGTCATTGGCCGACAGGACAGGCTGGTTTTCGCCGATACGAATACCGAAAAGCCGCAAGATCAGCCGTACCAGAGCTTCGATCGACATGGTCAGCGGGCCGAACAGGGCAACCGCCAGCGCAACCGGACGGGCCAGCAGCAGGGCCGAACGGTCCGGCGAATTGATTGCCAGAGTTTTGGGCAGCACTTCGGCAAATACGATCACCAGAATAGACATGGCGATAGTGGAATAGATGACCCCTTCGCCGCCAAACAATTCAAGCAAAATACTGGTGGCAAAGGCCGAAACGCCGATATTGACCACCTGATTGCCGATCAGCATGGCCCCGATCAGCCTTTCACGGGCCATCAGTAATTTATTGACGATGGCGGCACGGCGGCTGCCGGATTTTTCGAGCGTATGCATTCGCGCCCGCGAGGCGGCCGTAAGCGCTGTTTCAGCAGCCGAAAAAAATGCGGATAATCCCAGACAGAACAGCACGATAGCGAGTGCAATCCACGGATTGGCCTCGATTTGGAAATGTTCCATGGTTCACGCCGTCCTTGTCAGTGCACCTTCAAGATAGTGACGCACATCTCCAGCTTCAACGCCACGGGCAATAAAGCTCTCGCCGATCCCGCGCGCAAGAATAAAGGTCAGTTGGCCGCGCTTGACTTTTTTATCCTGGGCCATGGCATCCAGAATCTGCTCGGCAGACCCAGTAAACCCTGGAATATGGGCAATCTCTGTGGGAAGGCCGACAGTGCGCAAATGTCCCTCGACACGGCTGGCATCCTGTCCGGAACAATGCCCCAATTGCACCGAAAAGCGGAAGGCGGCAACCAGTCCGATGGCAACAGCCTCACCGTGCACCAGTCGGCTGCCATCATAGCCCACCAGTCGCTCGAAGGCATGGGCGAAAGTGTGGCCCAGATTAAGCAGAGCGCGGTCGCCTTCCTCGCGCTCGTCGCGTGCCACTACGGCCGCCTTGGCGCGGCATGCTGTCTCTATGGCTGCAATCCGTGTCGGGCCACCGCTAAACAGATCCCGCCAATTGGTTTCGAGCAGGGTAAAGAAGGGCGCATTGTCGATCAGGCCATATTTGATGACCTCGGCGTAGCCGGCACGGAATTCACGCTCCGACAGGGTGTTGAGCGCCCCCGAATCGGCCAGCACCAGACGGGGTTGGTAGAAGGCGCCGATCAGGTTTTTGCCATGGCTTGAATTGATGCCGGTTTTGCCACCGACCGAGGAATCCACTTGTGCCAGTAGGCTTGTCGGAATTTGTACGAATTGAACACCACGCCGGACCGAAGCGGCCGCAAAGCCTGCGAGATCGCCGATCACTCCGCCGCCCAAGGCAATCACGCAATCTCCGCGCTCGATTTTTGCGGCGATAATGGCATCGCAGACCTGTTCGAACATCGCATAGCTTTTGGAGCTCTCACCCGCCGGAACGATTATATGGGCATGGCGCAATCCGGCTTCTTGGAGGCTGGCTTGCAATGGGGCCAGATAAAGTGGGGCGACATTGTCATCGGTAACAATGCAGCAGGCGGCATTCGGTAAAATCTCGTTGATCCGCTGTCCTGCCGTTTTGATCAGATCGGGCCCGATCAGGATCGGATAAGAACGGTCTTCCAGTCCGACCTTGACCACTGCGATTTGCGCTCCTGCGTCAGCCGCCGGTTCTTTCTGTTGGCCCTGCATGTGCTGATCGAGCGTTTCAAGCAACTCGTCGACAATCACATCATGGGGCACATCGCGCGATTGTATTGCGATCGTGGCCGTGGCGTAATTGGGGGCGCGGTCTTCAAGCAGGCGCTTGAGGGTCGCTTCGGGATCCTCGGTATGCAGCATGGGGCGGTTGGAACGCTTGCGTACCCGCCTTAACAACACATCGGTATCAGCTTTGAGCCAGACCGAAACCGCATTGAGGGCGATGCGCTCTCTGGTTTCTGCAGACTGGAAGGCACCCCCGCCGGTCGCGATGATGGTTTGATCGCCACCGAGCAGACGCGCGATTACCCTGCGCTCACCCTTACGGAATTCTTCCTCGCCATGCTGGGCGAAGATTTCGGGAATCGACATGCCTGCAGCCGATTCAATTGCATGGTCAGCATCAGCAAAGGGCAGGCTCAAACGCTGGGCTAATCTGCGTCCGATCGAGCTTTTGCCGGCACCCATCATGCCGACCAGAACGATGGAGCGTCCACCCAATGCCGCTTTGACCCGCGTAACCCTGTCCTCGGAGCTGTGCTTGTCTCCAAATAGCTTGTTCACACCCGTTATCCGACTATATATTGGAGGCGTTGCGCCTCTCTCTCTTGTTCTCTTTAGCATAGTCTGTCGAGAAAGTTCACCCGCTCAAACGGCGCCAGTGCAGAGTATGGTTATCAAACGCATGATGGGTATCGAGTGAACAATCAGGATTTGATCCGCCGTTTTCTCGACATGCTGGCCTCCGAGCGTGGGGCCAGTGCCAATACGCTGTCGGCCTATCGCTCCGATCTCGAGGATGCCGGCTCGGTGCTGGCCAAAGCGGGTATCGATCTTGCCGCGGCCGATACTGAAGCTTTGCGCGATTTCTTGCAAAAATTGCAGAAAAGGCAGGTTTCTGCTGCCACAACAGCCAGAAAAACCTCGGCTTTACGACAATTTTTCCGTTTTCTCTACGGTGAAGGCTTGCGTGCTGATGATCCGGCCGGTCGGCTCAAAAGCCCGCGACAGGGCCGCCCCCTGCCCAAGGTTCTGAGCATCGATGATGTAACGCGCCTGCTTGATCAGGCCAGCCGTGACACGGAGCGTGAGATGTCCGATGTCTCTTTGCCTGCCAGACAGCGGGCGGCGCGGATGCTGGCCTTGCTCGAACTGATCTATGCCACCGGCCTGCGCGTGTCGGAATTGATCGCACTGCCTGATTCTTTGTGGCGGGCCCGTGAACGGCTGATCGTGGTCAAGGGCAAAGGTGGCAAAGAGCGTCTGGTGCCGCTCACCGAAAAGGCGATGGCGGCCCTCAAGGTCTGGCGGTTATTGCGCGACCAGCGGCCCGATGGCACGGTGGTCTCTGCCGGAGGACCATGGCTGTTTCCGTCCGATTCCGAAAGCGGCCATCTGACGCGGCAGGCTTTTGCACGCGATCTCAAGGAATTGGCGCTGCGCTCTGGTTTGTCGCCACAAGCCGTATCGCCACATGTGTTGCGCCATGCTTTTGCATCGCATCTGCTGCAGAATGGCGCTGATTTGCGGATCGTCCAGCAATTATTGGGTCATGCCGATATCGCCACGACCCAGATCTACACCCATGTCCTCGATGAGCGCTTGAAAAGCATGGTCCGGGATCTTCACCCTCTGGGGGATGACGACTAGCCTCAGGCCTTGTTTTTCATCTCGCGCAATTTTGCAAAAACCGCGACTGCAGGCTGGCCTTCCATCCCGATGGTTTTGGCAATGTCGGGTTGATCGGCCCGCAAAAACGGATTGGTGTCGCATTCGCGCCCGATGGTTGACGGCAGCGTGAACTGTCCTTGCGCCCGAAGCGTTTCAACATCGTGCATGCGGGCTGCAAGGGCCTTGTTGGAGGGGTCGACCTTCATGGCAAAGCGACCGTTCGACAACGTATATTCATGCCCGCAATACAGCGCGGTTTCGGCAGGCAAGCGGGCGAGTTTTTGCAAAGAATGGTACATTTGCTCGGCAGAACCCTCGAACAGACGGCCACAGCCGAGCGAGAAAAGCGTATCACCGGCAAATAACACCTTCTGCTTGGGCAGATGATAGGCAATATGGCCGACCGTGTGTCCAGGTGTATCGAATACCCCGAATTTAAGAGTACCGACAGTGAACTCGTCGCCTTCTTTGACGGCCAGATCAATGTGGGGGATGCGGTGAGAATCTGCGCCAGCTGCGACGATGCGCGCGCCGAATTTGTGGTGCAGCGATGCAAGGGCTGCGATATGGTCATCATGATGATGGGTGACCAGAATGTCGGTCAGCCGCCAGCCTGTTTGCGCAAGGGCTTGCAGGATTGGCTGTTCGTCGCCGGCATCGATGCTGGCCGTGGCTCCTGTCTCGGAATCATGGACAAGCACCCCGAAATTATCGGAACCCATCAAAAATTGTCGAATTTCCAGGCTCATTCCGGACTCCTGCGCATGCTTTGATCTATAGTGTGTAGACCTTTGTCTCACAGTCTGTGCAAAATCGCCAAACATCTTTCACGAAATGAGCCTTCAGCTATGACCCCGGATGTTGTCGATCTGCGCAATTTCTATGCGAGCCCGCTCGGTCAGGCCGCTTGCCGCTCGCTGACCAAAGCGATCGGGATGCGTTGGAGCAAGCTAACCGGACTGCATGTGATGGGCTTGGGTTATGGCGTTCCCTATCTGGATGCATTTTTGGGCAAGGCTGAACGGGTCATTGCGGCCATGCCGGAAAAGCAAGGGGTGATCCATTGGCCGCCGCATAGTCCGTCTGCAACGGTTCTGGTGGTCAATACGCTGCTGCCATTCGCTGATCAGAGCCTTGACCGTGTCCTGCTGGTTCACAGCATCGAAACCGAGGAAAGTCCTGCTGATTTGTTGGACGAGGTGTGGCGGGTGCTCTCGCCCGGCGGGAGTGTGCTGGTGGTTGTGCCCAACCGCCGCGGCCTCTGGGCGAGAATGGACACCACGCCATTTGGCCAGGGCCAGCCTTATTCGCGGTCGCAAATGACCAGTTTGCTGCGTCATGCGATGTTTTCACCGATACACTGGTCCGAGGAATTGTTTATGCCACCGATACCCAGCGCGATGATGCTGCGGGCTGCTCCGGCGCTGGAGCGAATCGGAGCGGCTCTGTCATTGCCCTTTGCCGGTGTCCATGTGATCGAGGCGACCAAACTGCTCTATCGTCCCGTGGCGGTCCGAAAAGTGGCGCGGCAACGGTCTTTGTCACCCTTTTTGGTGCCTGCAGGAGCGCAGGCCGGTTTTCGTCGTCGTCCTTTGGCTTGACGAAATCCCCTCAAACCGTCACTACCATGACGTACAGGCTGATGCCCGCACGGGTGATGTGCCGAAAATAATTGTCTGATACCCGACAAACCTGGTTGTTTGTCCAAGCTCCGGATGCCTTGATCGATGCGCAGTTACCTCGATTTTGAAAAGCCCGTTGCCGAATTGGAGGCCAAAGCCGACGAATTGCTGGCGGGTGCCGATAAAAACGATTCCAAGGCCATGCGTGATGAAGCGCAGAAATTGACGCAGCGCGCTTCAGCAACCCTCAAAGATATTTATAGCCAGTTGACCCCTTGGCAGAAAACGCAGGTGGCACGCCATCCGATGCGCCCGCATTTCAAAGATTATATCGTCGGCTTGATCGACGAGTTCACGCCTCTGGCGGGGGATCGGGCTTTTTCAGAAGACCAGGCGATTGTTGGTGGATTTGGACGATTTCGCGGTCGTTCTGTCTGCGTGATCGGGCAGGAAAAAGGCAATGATACCGAAAGCCGCCTCAGGCATAATTTCGGCATGGCGATGCCCGAAGGCTATCGCAAAGCCGTGCGGTTGATGGAAATGGCCGATCGATTCGGCCTGCCTGTGATCAGCTTTATTGACACCGCCGGGGCCTTCCCTGGGATCGAGGCAGAAGAACGCGGTCAGGCCGAGGCGATTGCCCGCTCGACCGATGCCTGTCTGGGGCTAGGTGTTCCCAATGTCGCTCTGGTGATTGGCGAAGGGGGATCGGGCGGTGCAGTGGCCATCGCCAGTTGCAACAGCGTGCTGATGATGGAACATGCCATCTACACAGTTGCATCACCGGAGGCCTCGGCCTCGATTTTGTGGCGTGATTCAGGGCGCGCCCAGGACGCTGCGACCAATATGAAAATCACCGCACAGGATTTGCTGCGGTTCGGCATTATTGACGGGATCGTGACCGAGCCTGTCGGCGGCGCTCATCGTGATTCCGATGCGGCCATTGTTGCGGCAGGCAAAGCGGTCGATGCGGCCCTGGGGCAATGGCGCGGTTTGAGCCCAGATGACATCCGTCGCCGGCGCGCCGACAAATTTTTGGCGATTGGCCGCAAATTCTAAGTAATCCGGCCGTTGGAGGCTGAAAACCCTGCCTTTGTGGGTGGGTTATCCTATGGCTGTTCGTGACGCAGGGCGTGACAAAGGCCCTGTTTGGTAATAAAGAAGTAAGGGTGATGGGCTAATTGATGAGGGATGATTTGTCTTCAAGCCTCTGATCGGTTTGCAGGCTGGCGTCCAAAAAAGGTTGCTGTTATGGCCAAACTTGCCCTGCGTTTTTTCGGTCTTGCTGCCCTCGCACTCAGCCTTGCAGGCTGTAATGTCGAGACATCCTCCCGCACGCCAGCGCGGGCCACCGCACCTGTGCCGCAGGCGACTTTAGCGCTGATGTCTGAGAAAAACACCGATCGGAGCGCGCCGATCCTCATCCGGGCCTATAAAAAGGAATCGGAAATTGAGATCTGGAAGCGCGATCGCAAGGGCGATTATGTCTTGTTGAAATCCTATCCGGTCTGTCGCTGGTCGGGCCAGTTGGGCCCAAAGCGCAAGGAAGGTGACAGGCAGGTGCCTGAAGGCTTTTACAGCGTCACAGCAGGCCAGCTGAACCCGAATTCTGCCTATTGGCTCGCCTTCAATGTCGGCTACCCCAATCCTATGGAACGTGCGATGGGCCGTTCGGGTGGTGACATTATGGTGCATGGCACCTGTTCGTCTCGCGGGTGCTTTGCGATGACCGATGCTCAAATCGAAGAGATTTATGCAGTCATGCGTGAAGCCTTCAATGCGGGGCAGAAAAGTGTGCAGTTCCAGTCCTATCCGTTCAAGATGACGGCTGAGAATCTGGCGAAATTCCGCCATGACCCCAATATGCCCTTCTGGAAAAATCTGAAGGAAGGCTCGGACCATTTTGAGGTCACCAAGCGCGAGCCGAAGCTGAATTATTGCGGCCAGCGTTATGTCTACAATGCCGAAGGCGATGCTCGGTTCGACCCCACAGGGGCCTGCCCGACCATCAAGATAGACCAGACCATTGTCGATGCAGTGCATGTAAAGCAGCGCAATGACGATGTGGAAGTGGCTCGTTTGATCGAAAAAGGGACACAATCCGTCAAACTGGCCTATTCAGATGGTGGACAGCATGCCAGCTTCCGCAATACAGCCTATGCCATGGCGGGTGAGGATGTGACCAGCACAGCTCTGGCTTCGCCCCGCCAGATGGCCCAGCTTGGCGATGTGAGCCGTCCGGATGCCCTGGATCTTGTGCATGAAATTCCGGTTGATGAGCGCGGCCAGGCTACCGGCGCACCGCGCCGTGTCCAGCAGGGCTCTGGCTCGTCGGTATTCGCGCTTGCCACCGCTGTTTCTGAGCCCGTTACAACGGCTGCGGTTGTCAAAAAATCCGGTGACGCTGACAAGCCTGCCGCCGAAAAGCCCGTCGTAATGGCAGCCGCTAAACCTTCCACTGTCGCTCCTGCCCCCGAAAACAAAGCAAACGGATTGACTGGTGGTGGTCTGTTCAGCGCCAGTCTCAATGATTTGACGGGCTTGTTCAAACCCAATCCCGCCAGTGCGGCCGAGCCATCTCCCGCTGGGTTTTATGACAAGCTGATCAATGTCATCAGGCCAGAGGCGGGACTATCCGATAGCAAGCCTGATTTGCCAGCCAAGGTGCCTTTGCCACCGCGCCGTCAGGCTTTGGCCAGTTCGACCAGCATCCAGTAAACATCATGGCTAGCAGCCATCTTTTCTGATGCTGACCCCTGTCACCCTTCCATTCCAGTGAGCCACGCCATGTCATCCAATCGTCGTTATCGCATTGCTGTGATCGCCGGAGACGGCATCGGGAAAGAAACTGTACCTGAGGGCCTGCGCACCTTGGAGGCTGCAGCCAAGCGGTTCGGTTTTACGCTGGATCTGACCCATTGCGATTTTTCGTCGTATGATTACTACGCCAAGCATGGCCGCATGATGCCGGAGGATTGGAAGGAGCGCGTCGGCAAGCATGATGCGATTTTCTTCGGAGCAGTCGGCTGGCCTGAAAAAATCCCCGATCACGTCTCGTTATGGGGCTCATTGATCCTCTTTAGGCGCGAATTTGATCAATATGTGAATTTGCGTCCGGTCAAGCTGATGCCGGGCGTGCCTTGCCCGCTGGTCGGCCGCGAGCCCGGAGATATCGATTTCTATGTGGTGCGCGAGAACACCGAGGGTGAATATTCATCGGTTGGGGGGCGCATGTTCCCCGGAACCGAACGCGAATTTGTAACCCAGCAATCGGTTTTTACCCGCATCGGGACTGATCGTATCCTGAAGTTCGCCTTTGAACTGGCGATGAAACGTCCGAAAAAGCATGTGACTTCGGCTACAAAATCCAATGGCATTTCGATCACCATGCCCTATTGGGACGAGCGGTTCGCCGAGATGCAGAAGCATTATCCCGATATCCGCTGCGACCAATATCACATCGACATCTTGACGGCGCATTTCGTCCGCCACCCGGATATGTTCGATGTCGTGGTCGCCTCCAACCTGTTCGGCGATATTCTGTCCGATCTGGGTCCGGCCTGCACGGGCACGATTGCAGTCGCTCCATCGGGCAATATCAATCCAGAAGGGTTGTTCCCCTCTCTGTTCGAACCAGTTCATGGATCCGCACCCGATATTGCCGGACAAGGTATCGCCAATCCGGTCGGCCAGATCTGGTCTGCGGCCATGATGCTTGATCACCTGGGTGAATTTGAAGCAGCCCGCGCGATAGAACAGGCGATTGAAACTGTCCTGAAAGAGCCCAAATTGCGGACCGGCGATCTCAAGGGACCCGCCAGCACACAAATTTGCGGCAAGGCCATTGCGGATGTTTTATCTTGAGGGTTGCCCGTCGATTTTGAGCCCGGAATTTGATCTGTGGATAAAATAATAAATCAGATCAAGGGGGGTTGATTTATTGGACTCTTGCGAATCATCTATAGGCTGTTCATGGTTCAGCCATGCACAATTCGCAATCCATATCTGCACGAGAGTTCACAGCACCTGTTGCGCAGGGTTACGATTGCTTTGCGTGGATTGATACTCTGGTCAGCGATTTCGTCTATTGGTATCTCAACCAATACGAGAGCGAGCGGATCCATCACCCAAAGCCGATTGCGCGTCAATTCGGAATGGCGTGGAAGATGCGTTTTGTTGATGCCCAGAATATTGATGGCGGAATTGAAAACGCATCAGCACTGATCGCTTGTGCTTTGCCTGTCGATGCTTTGCAATTCATCAACACCCTGGTGGCGCAGGAATTGAAACTGTTCTTTCTGAGCCGCACCCATGAACCCATGCAAATGCGGTTGTCGCAGGCTAAATTCGTTGAGCTTCAAAGCGCAATCATCGATAGCAATCTGAGCTTTTGTGCAGGCCAGCAGCTCAAACAGGCTGTATAAGGTTTATTGTTCCTTATGTGCGGCTTCGGCGTTTGATAAGCGCTTCTGCACCTCGTCCCAACTGATATAACGGTTGTCCCAATTCCTGTAGATTTCGATGATGGTTGACCAATAAGTGTGGTCTGCTTTGCTTTTGACCTGTCCCATGCGGGTCGCCTCGCGGTAGCGCAATTTAGCGGCTCGCTCATAAGTCACCTGCCCCTCCGCCAGATAGCGGTCGATCTGTTGATTGCTGATGGCGGGCTGTTCGGGAGGCGGCGGCGGCGGGGGAGCGGCTGGGGGTTGTTCTGCCGCAACGGCGGCTGGGGTGGTATCGGAGTTAGCCATTGTTTCGCGTGTCGGAGGCGTGGTGGTCTTTTTGGCGGATTTTAGCGGGAGCACGTCACTCGGAGCAGGGTTTAAATCGGCTTTGCTGGCCAAAGCCTGCTCGTCACCTGTTGACTGGCAGCCTGTTAGTCCGATGCATATTATTACCAATCCGCAATAGAAAAGTTTGCTCAATTTACGAACCCCGGGCATGGATGACACCATCAGATGAATTGATGGAGTTTATAAGCCATTATGGCAGTTAAGTAATTCCATTATAATGCATAAAATCATAAACAAAGTGGAATTTTTATTCATTTTAACATTAAAAATAGGCATTTTTCCAATTTATTTTACAATAATTGCGAATGTTATAAAAAACATAATATTAATGTCTGTTGCATATGTTAAGAATTTAACATATAGAAATAGTATCAGCTTAGTTTCTATATTTGTTCGCGTTTAGAGTGGTGAAGTGTAAAATGAATAAAGACTTAGCTACTGTTCTGGAAAAAATAAACAATCTTGAAATGCGCTATGGTTTGTCGCGGATTGATCAGCAACAAAGGTCTATTTTCAACTATATAGTCCAATGTGTTGCAAAAGGTAAGCCTGCGACCCCACAAGATGTCCTGAATTGTAAATTCACTTCAAGATCCAGCACATATCGTCATTTGACTGCCTTAACCGATATGGATGTTATTTATCAAAAATGGGATGGTGGCTATTGCACTTATAGTCCAGCAGTACATTTGGAAAAATTCATCAAAGATATTTTATCACTTGGATAAATAATATTTTGAATTATTTATAAATGAATCTTACGTTTAAAAAAAGCTGCTCTAACATGAGCAGCTTTTTTTTATTTAAGCATTATCAAATTTCAATGCCAGATCAGAGCACCCCATGACAATGTTTGTATTTTTTACCTGATCCGCAAGGGCAAGCCTCGTTTCGGCCGACACGCCCCCATGTTTCGGGATCAGCGGGGTTGCGATCCTGCGGGGTGATAACTGGCTTGGCGAAGGCAAGATTGGCGAAGTCTACTTCGTCCTCACCTGTTTGCGGATTGGCGTGATGGGCCTGCATCGGTGGCAATTCGGGCTCGGGAGGGGCGAAGGTGACCTCGACGCGCATTAATTGTCCTGTGACATTTTCACGCAAATGGCCGATCAAGCCGTCGAACAATTCAAAGGCTTCCGCTTTGTATTCATTGAGCGGATCACGCTGTGCATAGCCGCGCCAGCCGATGACCTGCCGCAAATGGTCGAGGGTAACAAGATGTTCGCGCCAGAGATGATCGAGCATCTGCAACAGAATTTGCTTTTCGACATAGGTCATCAGTTCAGGAGTGTTACGGTTGGAGCGCTCCAGATAGGCAGCGTCAGCAGCGGCACGGATCCTGTCGCGCAGTTCCTCTTCGGCTATGCCTTCTTCTGCAGCCCATTGGGCCACCGGTAATTCAAGATTGAGGGTGCGGGTCACATCCTGACCCAAACCGTCGATATCCCATTGTTCGGGATAGGCGCCTTCAGGAATATGGCGGACAACAAGATCATCAATGACGCCGTGGCGCATATCCTCGATGGTATTGCTGACTGAGACATCGGCCATAAATTCGCGCCGCTGTTCGAACACCACCTTGCGCTGGTCGTTCATGACATCATCATATTTGAGGATGTTTTTACGGATATCGAAATTGCGCATTTCGACTTTTTGCTGGGCCTTTTCGATCGCCTTGTTGATCCAAGGATGGATGATCGCCTCGTCCTCCTGCAGGCCGAGTTTTTGCAACATCCCATCCATGCGATCTGATCCGAAAATACGCATGAGATCATCTTGCAGCGACAGGAAAAATTTGGACCGGCCGGGATCACCCTGACGGCCTGAACGGCCACGCAGCTGGTTATCGATACGGCGGCTTTCGTGCCGCTCAGTCCCGATCACGTAGAGACCGCCTGCGGCCAGTGCCTTTTCTTTGAAGGCGGCGACCTGATTGCGGATCGCCAGTTCTTTGGCCTGTTTGGCCTCGCCATCTTCCAGCCCTGCCAGTTCCGCAGCGATGCGCATATCGGCATTACCGCCCAGCTGGATATCGGTGCCACGGCCAGCCATATTTGTGGCGATGGTGACGGCACCGGGTACGCCCGCTTGGGCGACAATGAAGGCTTCCTGCTCGTGGAAACGGGCATTGAGAACCGCAAACTGCTTGCCTGCAACACCATCGGTGGCAGCCTTGAACAGGGAATCAAGCGCATTGGGTTTGCCGAAATCAATCATCTGGAAACCAGCCTCGAGCAAGGCTTCGGCCAGCATTTCAGATTTTTCGATTGAGGTCGTGCCGACCAGAACAGGCTGTCCATGGCTAGAAGCTTCTTCGACCTCGCAGATAATCGCGCGGAATTTCTCTGCTTGCGAGCGGTAGACCTCGTCATCCTCGTCCTTGCGCAGGACAGGAAGATTGGTTGGAATTTCGACGACTTCGAGCTTGTAGATGTCCAGAAACTCGTCAGCTTCGGTGGCAGCGGTACCAGTCATGCCGCCGAGTTTTTTGTAGAGGCGGAAATAGTTCTGGAAAGTGATGGAGGCGAGTGTCTGGTTTTCGGGCTGGACCTGCACATGCTCTTTGGCTTCGAGAGCCTGATGCAAGCCTTCCGAATAGCGGCGGCCCTGCATCATCCGGCCGGTGAATTCGTCGATGATGACAACTTCATTGTCGCGGACGATATAATCCTTGTCGCGCTGGAACAGCGTATGGGCCCTCAAGGCCTGATTGACGTGATGGACAAGCGTAGCATTGGCGGCGTCATAGAGGGTGCCGTCTTTCATCAAGCCGGATTCCAGAAGCAACTCCTCGATATGTTCGTTGCCGGAATCGGTCAGAGAGACCGACCTCTGTTTTTCATCCAGATCGAAATCAGTCGGCTTGAGGCGAGGGATCAGCACATTGATCGTATTGTAGAGATCGGAACGGTCATCCAGAGGGCCGGAAATGATCAGCGGCGTCCGGGCTTCATCGACCAAAATCGAATCCACTTCGTCAACGATGGCATAATGGTGGCCACGCTGGGTCATCTGCGACAATTCATATTTCATATTGTCGCGCAGATAATCGAAGCCGAATTCATTGTTGGTGCCATAGGTGATGTCGGCGGCATAGGCGGCGCGCCTTTCCTCGTCGGAAAGACCGTGCAGAATGGCGCCGACTTCAAGTCCGAGGAAATGATAGACCCTACCCATCCATTCCGAATCGCGGCGGGCGAGATAGTCGTTGACGGTGACCACATGCACGCCGTGGCCTGCAAGCGCATTAAGATAGGTCGGCAAGGTCCCGACAAGTGTTTTACCTTCACCCGTGCGCATTTCAGCTATTGCGCCCTCATGAAGGACCATCCCGCCGATCAGCTGGACATCGAAATGGCGCTGGCCCAGCACCCTTCTGGCGGCTTCGCGGACTGTGGCAAAGGCCGGAACCAGAATGTCGTTCAGGGTTTTGCCTGCGGCCAGTTGATCGCGGAACATCTGGGTGCGGGCGCGCAAAGCGTCGTCGTCAAGCGCGCGTATCTCAGGCTCGAGCGCATTAATCGCTGCCACTTTGGGGGCATAGGTTTTCAGACGGCGGTCATTGGCTGACCCGAAAATCTTCTTGGCAAGAGCCCCGAACATCGCATTCCCTTTGTCACTGTGTCCCGGATCGACATAAAGCTGAAACGGGCTTTAGTCCCGATCAAGATGCCGATTGGGCATAATCCGCATCGCGCGGGTTATAACCTTTATCTTGCCAAGATGCCACGCATCCGGACGTTGAAAAGACAGGCTTGTTGTACATTTCAACCCTTACATAAGGGTACGAATCGGAAATTTCAAAATTTTATGCCATTCACCCTTGTGCTTAGTGAGACATTGCGTCACTTCTGCGACCAGAAATGATTTTGCAGCTGATTTGATTCCGGAGGTTTTGTCTGATGAACTCGCTCGTACAGCCAATGGTAAAAACCAGGCTTAAGCTGACTTGTGCAACCCTTATCATCGGCCTGGGCGCGATGGGGGCTGTCATGGCGCAAACGCCAGTTCCCAAGTCGCCCCCTGCTATTGCAGTCGATCCTGCCAGAATTCTGGTCAAAGTGGATGATGCAACCATCACAGAAGCCGACCTGGCCCTCGCTGCCGAAGACCTGGGCGGTGGACCAGAAGCGCAAAACCGTGAGGCCCTGATCGGTTACATGATCGACCTGCGTATGGGGGCCAAGGCCGCTTTGGACAACAAAGCCGGGGACAGCGCAGAATTCAAACGCCGCATGGCCCACCAGCGCGACAAGCTGCTGCTTGAGGATTATTTGGCTTCCGAGGCCCACAAGGCGGTGACACCGGCAGCGATTACCAAGCTTTATGAAGACACGATTAAATCCTTGCCGCCTGAACAGGAAGTGCGTGCCCGCCATATTCTGGTGGAAACCGAGGATCAGGCCAAAGCCGTTGTGGAACGTCTCAATAAAGGTGAGGATTTCGCCAAATTGTCAGCCGAACTGTCCAAGGATCCCGGTTCGGGACAACAAGGCGGCGATCTCGGCTGGTTCACCAAAGAACGCATGGTTCCTGAATTCGCCGAAGCGGCTTTCAAGCTGGAGCCGGGTAAATTGTCCAATCCGGTCAAGACCCAATTCGGTTGGCATGTATTGAAGGTTGAAGAAAAGCGCGCCCACCAGCCACCCAAGCTCGAAGACGTGCGCGACCAAATCGCACAATATCTTGAACGTAAAGCGCAGCAGGATATTATTCTGGCGTTAAGGAGCAAGGCTAAGGTCGAGCGACTGGATCAGCCTTCTGCTGACAAAGAAACACCAAAAAAGCCCTGATTGCGATCCTCAAGGGCCAGGAGTTGACTTGGATAGTGTCGCACCTGGCCCATCGCGTTTTTAGGTTTGCTTCCGTCTCACGCCTCACCTTGGGTCATGATCATGTCTGCCAGTATCTCGCCTCTCGCCCCTCTGTCCTATCCTGTTCTGCCACAGATCGAAGGGGTCCGGTTCGCCACTGCAGAGGCGGGGATCCGCTATAAAAACCGCACCGATGTGCTGTTGGTGGCTCTTGAAGCCGGCACACAGGCGGCGGGCGTTTTGACACGTTCGAAATGCCCTTCGGCTCCGGTCGACTGGTGCCGTAAAGTTCTTCAATCAGGTAAAGCTCGCGGACTGGTGGTCAATTCTGGCAATGCCAATGCCTTTACAGGAGCGAACGGCGCCCAAGCGGTGGCAAAAACCGCCGCGATTGCCGCCAAGGCCTTGGGCTGTACGCCCGATGATATCTTGCTTGCATCGACCGGAGTGATTGGCGAGCCTCTTGATGCCAGTAAGTTTGAAGGCGTCCTGGATGATTGCTTCAGGCGTGCCAGCCAAGGAGATTGGCTCGACACCGCCCGCGCGATCATGACCACGGATACATTTCCCAAGCTGGCAACAGCGACCGTTACCATCGACGGGGTGCCTGTCACCATTAACGGCATTGCCAAAGGCGCGGGGATGATTGCTCCGGACATGGCGACCATGCTGTCTTTCATCTTTACCGATGCACCGATTGCCGCAGAGGCTTTACAGGTCCTGTTGAGCCGTGGCACGCGGACCAGCTTCAATGCGATTACGGTTGATAGTGATACTTCAACCTCCGATACCCTGATCATGTTTGCGACGGGTGCTGCCGCCAAACGCGGATGCCCGCAACTCTCAAATCCGGCCGACCGCCGTCTGGCGGCTTTCCGCAAGGCTTTGGATGCAATGCTGCTCGATCTGGCCAAGCAGATTGTGCGGGATGGCGAGGGCGCGCGGCATTTCGTATCGATCCGTGTCGAGGGTGCCAAATCGGCACAATCGGCTAAGATCATCGGCAAATCGGTGGCCGATTCACCGCTGCTGAAAACAGCCATTGCCGGCGAGGACGCCAATTGGGGGCGGATTGTCGCAGCCATTGGCAAGGCGGGTGAACCAGCCGATCGTGACCGTCTGGCCATCTGGTTCGGTCCGACACGGGTGGCCTATCAGGGCGCGCGTGATCCGGCATATGACGAGGCCAAGGTCTCGGCCTATATGAAGGGCCAATATATCGATATCCGCATCGAGCTCGGGCTCGGCAAGGGGCAGTTTACGGTCTATACCTGTGATCTGACCAAGGAATATGTCGAGATCAATGGCGATTATCGCTCATGAGCATATTGCTTGTTGTCGCCTGTGCTTTGATTGATGCCGACGGGCGCATCCTGATTGCCCAGCGACCCGAAGGCAAGGGCATGGCGGGGTTGTGGGAGTTTCCAGGCGGCAAGGTCGAGACCGGAGAAAGTCCCGAAGAAACGCTGATCCGTGAGCTTGACGAGGAACTGGGCATTATCGTGAAGCCCGCCTGTCTGGCCCCGTTGACTTTTGCCAGTTTTGCCTATGAAAAATTTCATTTGCTGATGCCCCTTTATGTCTGCCGCCGCTGGGACGGACTGGTGGTCGCCAGGGAACATGCAGCCTTGCGCTGGGTGCGGCCGCAACAGTTGCGCGATTTTCCAATGCCTCCGGCTGACGAGCCGTTGATTCCGGCCCTGCTGGATCTGCTTGGCGGTTCACCCGCATGAGCCAGACTGCGGCACCAGTGTCAGGCCTGCCGGTGATCGGACGGGCCGAATTATGGGCGCGGATGCTGTTTTGCGCGATGATGTGGTCTTCGGGTTTCTTGTTCATGCGCCTGCTGACCGGCAGTGTCACCCCGATAGCCATGGCTGGCGCGCGCGCGGCGATTGCGGCGCTTCTCCTTACAACTTTTTTTGTGGTGCGCGGAGAGAGCCCGTTGCCGCGCCGCCATGAGGCTTTCCCGTTTCTGGTGTTGGGGACATTGAACGGCTGGATGCCGAATATTCTGACCGCCTTT
This sequence comes from Hyphomicrobiales bacterium, assembly GCA_947455995.1. GTDB lineage: Bacteria > Pseudomonadota > Alphaproteobacteria > Rhizobiales > Beijerinckiaceae > CAIYZJ01. The sequence goes on from CANGQA010000016.1 coordinate 29,549, forward strand.
GCGCTAACACAGATTTCAACCGCATCAAGTGCGATGATTCAAGCATCGGGACCGCTGATGGTGGCGGTCATTGCGCATTTTGCCTTTGCCGAGGAACGGTTGAGTCTGGTCCGGTTTTTCGGTGTGGTGATGGGCTTTTGCGGCATGGGTCTGCTGATCGGTCCGGACGCTTTCACCTTTGGTTCGGCCAGCAATATCGGTGCTCTGGCGATGACGCTGGTTGCAGCCAGCTATGCCCTGGGTAATCTCTACACGCGCAGGGTTAGGGCGATTGCGCCATTGCGGCTGGCTTTGGGCCAGCAATGGTGTTCGGGTCTGGTCGCATTGCCGCTGGCGTGGCTGATCGACGGCCCTGCGGCTTTGATGGCGCTGTTCGACCATCTGGTGCCTGTGTTGGCGCTGGGTTCGGTCTCAACCGCGATTCCGATTTCGTTTTTCATGGTGCTGATCAGTAAAGCGGGCCCGACACGCGCGGCGATGGTGGGATATCTGATGCCGATTTTCGCAACCGGATTGTCGATCGCCTTTCTGGGCGAACATGTCGGATTGCGGGAGATTGCCGGTGGGGTGATCATTCTGACCGGCGTCTGGTTTGCGACGTCCAAACGCTGAACCAGCTGCACCTATGCGCCGCAATGGGCGCAGGTGCCAGCCAGTTCGATGATGCGCAATTGGGGCTTGAAACCATGCTGTCGGGTCAAATCCTGCAAAGCCTGTCCGAGCCTGTCCGAGCTGACCTCGTCGACCCCGCCGCAGCTTTCGCAGATCATAAAGACCACCACATCATCCGGGGCATGATAAGCAGGGCAGGCGATGAATGCATTGCGGCTTTCAAGCCGATGGGCAAGCCCCTGCGCGATCAGGAAATCCATGGTGCGATAGATGGTGACAGGAGCCAGTTTCTTGTCCATATCCGCGGCGACGGCATCAATCACCTCATAGGCGCTGAGTGGCTTGTGGGTGCTGTAAAGCGCGGCCAATACACGCTTGCGGATCGGTGTCAGCCGCTCGCCACGTGTTTTGCATAACTCGCTGGCCTGCTGCAAAGCCAGCGGCGCGCGCGCGGCATGATCTTGTGCATGTGCGCAAACCTGTGAGTCACAGGCTGTCTGGTCAGTGTGATCATGATGATCGCCGGGCCTTGCCATTTCGATACTCGCTCAGGGTGGTGATGGTCTGCAAAGGGGTCATGATGAAACAGGTGGCAAGATAAACAGGTAGATTGTCACTCGGATCTGGCTCATGCTGGCCTCATGCTATCAGTGTTCGACCTAAGCCGCTATTGTGCAGCGCAATATAATTATGGCAATCTGGTTCCAATCGGTTCATTGTGCCGCAAATAATTAATCACAGACATGGAGACAGTTTGATGTCGCTTCAATCCAAAAATGCAGTGATCACCGGTTCCACTTCGGGAATTGGTCTGGCGATGGCCCGCGCACTGGCCAAAGAGGGTGTTAATATCACGCTGAACGGCTTGGGGGATGCGAACGATATTGCCAAGCTGACTGAAGCTCTTGCCAAAGAATTCGGTGTTAAGGTGCGCTATTCATCCGCCAATATGCTGGATGGTGAGGCGATTGCCGCCATGATCCACGAGGCCGAGGACGCTTTCGGCTCGGTTGATATTCTGATCAACAATGCCGGGATCCAGCATGTTGCACCAATCGAGAATTTTCCGGTGGCCGAATGGGAAAAAGTGATCGGGATCAATCTCAACGCTGCATTTCATGCAATGCGCGCGGTGATTCCGGGGATGAAGGCGCGCGGGTGGGGCCGGATCATTTCGACCGCCTCGGCCCATTCGCTCACCGCTTCGGCCTTCAAATCGGCTTATGTCGCTGCCAAACACGGCTTGACGGGCCTCTCCAAGGCTGTTGCTTTGGAAGTGGCGACCAATGGAATCACGGTCAACTGCATTTCGCCCGCTTATGTCTGGACACCGCTGGTTGAAGCGCAAATTCCCGATACTATGGCTGCCCGTAACATGACCCGGGAGCAGGTGATCAACGAGGTCATGCTGGAGCGTCAACCAACCAAGCAATTCGTCACGCCTGAACAGGTTGCTGCATCTGCAGTGTTCTTGTGTTCGGACGCCGCCTGCCAGATGACCGGATCCAATCTGGTGATCGATGGCGGCTGGACGGCCCAGTAAAATGGCCCTGACCCCCAAAAAAACCCATAGCCGCACCATCAAACAACCCGCTACCAAAAAAACAGCCCTCAAAACCATTAATCTGGCTTTGCAAGGTGGTGGAGCGCATGGCGCTTTCACTTGGGGGGTGCTGGATGCCCTGCTGGAAGATGGCAGGCTTGAAATCGAAGCCGTGTCAGGCACATCGGCCGGTGCGATGAATGGTGCGGTGCTGATGACAGGCCTGACCAAAAGCGGATCCGAAGGCGCACGAAAGGCCCTGACGTCTTTCTGGCGCGATGTCAGCCTTGACGGTCATATCTCGCCGAATGCCCGTGCCTTGTTCGATGTCATGATGACCCCGTGGAAAATAGGCGCTGCAGCCGGACAGAGCGTGATGGACGCATCCCGCAATATGTACTCCCCTTACGATTACAATCCGCTCGATATCAACCCGTTGCGCGGTGTGGTGGAATCGCACATTGATTTCAAAATGCTGCGCGAGACCGATGGACCGGAATTGTTCATCGCGGCCACCAGTGTCCGTAATGGCAAGTTGCGGATTTTCAGCCGCAAGGAACTGACCGCCGACATGTTGATGGCTTCAGCAGCTTTGCCTTTGCTGTTTAGAGCGGTGTATGTGAACGGTGAACCGTTCTGGGATGGCGGCTATATGGGCAATCCTGCGTTGTTCCCGTTGTTCAAGGTCGAGGAGACCGATGATATCATTCTGGTGCAGATCAACCCGATCGAGCGCGATCATGTGCCCGATAATGCCATGGACATCATGGAGAGGGTCAATGAAATCACCTTCAATTCGCCCTTGCTGAACGAATTTCGCGCCATCGAATTCGTGACCCGTCTGGTGAAGGGTGGCGTGCTGGATGACAAGCACCACAAGGCAATCAGGATGCACCGGATCGAAGCCCAGGAGCAACTCGACAGTTTCGGCACCGCCAGTAAATTGCAGGCGGATTGGGCCTTTTTCACGAAATTATTCGACATTGGACGCGACAGCGCAAAACAGTTCATGAGCGACCATTTCGAGGATCTTGGCAAACGGGCGACGCTGGATCTGAAGCCGCTGTTCAGCTGATTCAAAGCACGGTCAGGCCAGAACAGGATCAAGCTCTTGGATGCGTGCTGTCGAACACCGACAGCAAGCGTGCCTGATCCACTTCGGTATAAATCTGGGTGGTTGATAGCGAGGCATGACCCAGCAATTCCTGAATGGCACGCAGATCGCCACCGCGTGCCAGCAGATGGGTGGCAAATGAATGGCGCAAGGCATGGGGTGTCGCGCTGTCGGGCAGGCCAAGATGTCCCCGCATCTGCTCAACCGCTTTCTGGATGATGCGAGGATTGAGCGGACCGCCGCGCGCTCCGCGAAACAGCGGGCTGCCGCGCTCAGATGCATAGGGGCAGAGGGCGAGATAATGGTCAATGGCCGCTTTGACAGCCGGAATGACCGGTACCATGCGGGTTTTCTGGCCCTTGCCAATCACTCTCAAACTGTTTTGCGTGCTTTGCGGGGCTTGCTCCATCGTCAGTGACAGCGCTTCCGAAATACGCAGTCCACAGCCGTAAAGCAGACTTAATACCGCCGCATCGCGCGCTAGAATCCATGTGTCCTGATGTCCGTCTATCCGTGTTTCAAACGCGATCATCTGTTTTGCATTGGGCGCGCTAATCGGCTTGGGCAGGCTTTTCGATAATTTTGGCCCGCGAATCAGGGCCAAAGCCGAGGCATCGACGCGTCCTTCTTGTTCGAGAAATCGCAAGAAAGAGCGGATCGCCGCCAATTGCCGCATCAAGGAGCGGCTACCGATGCCGATGGCACGCCGCGCGGCCAAGAAAGCCCGGAGATCGGCGGCTTTCAACAGGGCAAGATCGGCTTCGGGATGCTGGGCCAAAAAGGCCAGAAATTGTCTGATATCCCGACCATAGGCCTCTAAGGTCTTAGGCGACATCCGCCGTTCGCCTACCAGATGCCGCAACCAGGACATCACGGTAGAAACGTGTTCGGACAAGCCATTTTCATCAAACGTATCTGTGCTCATTCTCCATCATGGGCAGATCGATGTTAACATCGGGTAAGGAAAATACCGTGTTTGGCTCGACTTTATTCGCCCCACCCCGTAATCCTGCGGCATGATCGTGGATGGCAATACATATCATCGCACCCCAGCCGGTGGATCGGCGGACCGGGTTGTTGAGGTTCTTGTGCCTCTGGCGCTGGATCATGCCTATAGCTATGCCTGCCCCGACGGGATGGATTTGCAAGCCGGAGATGTCGTGCAGGTCCCGTTGGGTGCGCGCTCCAGCATCGGGGTTGTATGGGATGCCAGTGGGGCAGAACCACCCAAAGGCCAGTTAAAATCCGTCTCTGAGCGCATCAAAGCTCCCGCGCTGTCTCTGAAATTGCGGCAATTCATTGATTGGGTGGCGCGCTACACGTTATCTCCCAAGGGGATGGTCTTGCGCATGGCCCTGCATAGGCCCGATCCAGACAAGCCTGAACGTGTGCGCCTTGGTGTGCGGCTGGCAGGTCCCCCGCCGGCCAGGCTGACGCCTGCGCGATCCCGCGTGCTCGAGATTGCAGCCAGCGGTCTGGCCTATTCCAAGGCCGCACTTGCCGAGGAAGCAGGCGTGAGCACTGCCGTAATTGACGGGCTGGTTGACGAGGGCACCTTGACGACGCTGATCATGGCGGCTGATGCGATTGCCGCTGATCCCAACCCCGATTTTGGCCCGCCGGTCCTGTCTTCCGAGCAGGGCCACGCCGCCAACCAGCTTAAACAGGCGGTTGCTTTAAAAGCCTATTCGGTGACCTTGCTGGAAGGTGTGACAGGCTCGGGCAAGACAGAGGTTTATTTCGAGGCTGTGGCCGAAGCACTCAAACAAGGCAAGCAGACCCTGATTCTCGTGCCTGAAATTGCCCTGACGGCGCAATTTCTTGATCGCTTTGCCGCACGCTTCGGCATCCGTCCGGCTGAATGGCATTCGGGCATCACGGGTCGCAGACGCGAGCGTATTTATGCCGCCCTGGCCTCCGGCGAGGCCAAAGTTGTTGCAGGCGCCAGGTCGGCTCTGTTTCTGCCCTTTGCGGATCTGGGCCTTGTGATCGTCGATGAGGAACATGAGGGCGCCTATAAGCAGGAAGACGGCGTGCACTATCATGCCCGTGATATGGCGGTGCTGCGCGGGCGAATCGAGGGAGCTACTGTGGTACTGGCATCGGCAACCCCGTCGATTGAAAGCAGGGTCAATGCCGATCAGGGCAAATACCGGCATGTGATCCTGCCTGACCGGTTCGGCGGTAAGGCCATGCCGCAGATCACGCCGATTGATCTGCGGGTTCATGCGCCCAAAAGCGGGCACTGGCTCTCTGCCCCGTTGATTGCGGCAATCGGCGACACTCTGGCGCGGGGCGAGCAGGTTTTGCTCTATCTCAATCGTCGCGGTTATGCCCCGGTTACCCTGTGCCGCACATGCGGGCATAAAATCCAGTGCCCCAACTGCACAGCCTGGCTGGTCGAACATCGCTATCGCCGCGCTTTGATGTGCCACCATTGCGGGCATCTGGAACGTAAACCCGAGGCCTGCCCGTCGTGTGGCACGGTTGACTCGCTCACCGCTTGCGGACCGGGGGTTGAAAGGCTGGCAGAAGAAGTTGCCAGTTTGTTTCCCGATCATCGGCGCATGACACTGTCCTCGGACATGCCTGGCGGCACCGAACGCTTGCGGCAGGAGCTTGAGGCGATCACCAAAGGCGATTGCGACATTGTGATCGGCACGCAACTGGTCGCAAAGGGCCATCATTTTCCTAAATTGGCAATGGTCGGTGTGATCGATGGCGATCTGGGACTGGCCACCGGTGATCCGCGTGCCGGTGAGCGCAGTTTTCAGGTGTTGCAGCAGGTGACAGGCCGCGCGGGTCGCGCCCAGACCGAAGGCCGGGCCTTTATCCAGACTTACCAGCCCGAACATCCGGTGATGCAGGCGTTGATTGCCGGTGATTCGGAACGGTTTTACCGCGAGGAAATCCACCTCAGGCAAGCGGCGCATCTGCCGCCATTCGGGCGGATGGCTGCGTTGATTGTCTCGGCAACCGACCGACCGCAGGCCGAACAGATGGCGCGGGCTCTGGCCAGGGTGGCCAATCCCCCGCCTGAAGTGGTGGTGTTGGGCCCCGCCGAGGCCCCGATAGCGGTTGTGCGGGGACGGCACCGTTTCCGGCTTCTTGTCAAAACCAGTCGCGGGTTTGATATGCAGGCATGGTTGCGGGCTTGGCTGGCTCGTGCCCCAAAGCCGACCGGCAGTGTGCGAATCGGGATCGATGTCGATCCCTACAGTTTCTATTGATGGATCAGCGTGCGATGGACGGTCAAAATGATCAATGATTTCATGATGCAAGTCGGCATGATGGCCCCGATTATTCAAGCGCCTATGGCTGGCGGCGTGACAACGGTCGAGTTGATTTCTGCGGTGTCGGAGAACGGTGGTCTGGGCTCGCTCGGTGCGGCCTACCTGACACCGGAGGTGATCCGGGTCACGGCGCAGGCTATTCGCGCAAGGACGGATCGGCCCTTTGCCATCAATCTGTTTGTCGGTGGCCAAGAGCGTGAGCCCACCAATGCGCAAATCGACTTTACCTCCGATATTCTCGAGCCCTGGGCGCAGGCTTATGGCATCGAGGCTCCCGGTGCGCCCGGTCCGGGCATTGCTCTGGATCGGCAGTTGGAGGTGGTTTTAGATGTGGCGCCCCGCGTGTTTTCCTTCACTTTCGGCATGGCCTCGCCAGAATTGCTCCGGGCCTGCCGGAGCCGTGGCATCCTCACAATGGGTACCGCGACGACGGTCGAGGAGGTCAAGGCCCTGACGGAAGCTGGGGTTGATTCGGTTTGTGTGCAAGGCATGGAGGCCGGCGGACATCGCGGCACATTTTTGCGGCCGTTCGAGGAATCAATGTTCGGAGTGCTGGCCCTGACCAGCATGGCTGTTCAGGCTACATCCTTGCCGGTGGTTGCCGCAGGTGGCCTGATGACGGGAGGGGCCATCCGCGCCGTGCTCGATCTGGGCGCTTCGGCCGCTTCGATGGGAACCGCTTTCATGCTGTGCGAGGAAGCGGGCACTTCGATGGCCCATCGCTATATGCTTGCGCTGGAAAAGCCGCGCCCTACCGTGATCACCCGTGCTTTTTCCGGAAGACCCGCACGAGGCATTATCAACCGATTTCATGAACAAATTTCTGCGGTACAGCACTTGTGTGTGCCGTTTCCTGCCCTCAATGACATGACCCGCGATATCCGCCGCGCGGCAGCCAATGCGGGTGATCCGGAAGCCCTGTCTTTGTGGGCTGGACAGGCATATCCGCTGGCGCGTGACATGCCCGCAGCCAGCCTGATGGCGGTTTTGCTGGACGAGGCAAAATGGTTCGGTGCGTGATACTGGCCAAAAGTCTTGAAAAGAGGTGGGCACACTGGATTGCATCGCTGCAAGCGCTGTGTTATTCGACCGACGCTGGTTATGAAGATGTAGTGCAAATGCTGTGTTTTCGTGGGCTGGTCCCTTGCTAATGATTTTCGGTGTTTCGCTTGATAATTCGGGCAAAAGATTGAGAAATGGCCGTAAGGGGCATCATTTTGGTTTCTAGAGACGGAAAGATCACGAGTGGCTGAACATCAGGCGCATGTGTCAGGGGTTGCGGGCCGTTATGCGGGGGCATTGTTTGATCTCGCCTCCGAGACGGGTTCCGTTGATTCGGTTTTGCAGGATTTGCATAAATTCGATCGCATGATCGAAGAGAGTGCAGATTTGGCCCGCTTTGTTCGTTCGCCGGTTTTTGCAGCCGATGAACAGGTCAAGGCGATTGGTGCTCTGCTGGACAAGGCAGGTATCAAGGGGCTTTCCGCTCAATTCTTAAAGCTTGTGGCTTCTCGTCGCCGGTTGTTTGCCGTGCGCGATATGGTCAAAGCCTACTCGGCGATTGTGGACCATGCCAATGGCGTGGTGCGTGCCGTGGCTATTGTTGCCGAGACACCTTCGCAGAAGGTGATGGACGGTATCAAGGCTGCTCTGAAAGACTTGGCTGGAGACAAGGTTGTCGTTGATGTGACAGTCGATCCGGCGATCATCGGTGGTATCGTAGTGAAACTCGGCTCCAAAATGGTCGATGCTTCGTTGCGCACCAAGTTAAATGGCATTCGTATTGCGATGAAAGAGGTCGGTTGATGGATATCCGCGCCGCAGAAATCTCCGCGATTCTCAAGGAGCAGATCAAGAATTTTGGTTCAGAGGCTGAAGTCACTGAAGTCGGACAGGTTCTGTCCGTCGGTGACGGTATTGCCCGTGCCTACGGTCTCGACAACGTCCAGGCGGGCGAAATGGTCGAGTTCGAAAATGGCACGCGTGGTATGGCCCTGAACCTTGAAGCCGATAATGTCGGTATCGTGTTGTTCGGTTCCGACCGCGACATCAAGGAAGGCCAGACCGTCAAACGGACCAAGGCCATCGTTGATACCCCGGTTGGCAAGGGCTTGCTTGGCCGCGTCGTTGACGCGCTCGGCAATCCGATCGACGGCAAGGGTCCGATCAAGGCCGAGAAGCGCATGCAGGTGGACGTGAAAGCGCCCGGCATCATTCCCCGCCAGTCGGTGCATGAGCCAATGGCAACCGGTTTGAAATCGGTTGATGCGCTGATCCCGATCGGCCGTGGCCAGCGTGAGTTGATCATCGGAGACCGCCAGACCGGTAAAACAGCGATCGCTCTCGATACGATCCTGAACCAGAAGGCCATCAACAAGTCCGGTGACGAAAGCCAGAAACTGTATTGCGTGTATGTTGCAATCGGCCAGAAGCGTTCCACCGTTGCGCAATTCGTGAAAATTCTCGAAGAGCAGGGCGCGCTGGAATATACGATCATCGTGGCGGCGACGGCTTCCGATCCCGCTCCCATGCAGTTCCTTGCACCCTTTACCGGTTGCACCATGGGTGAATATTTCCGCGACAACGGCATGCATGCAGTGATCATCTATGACGATCTGTCGAAGCAGGCTGTTGCCTATCGCCAGATGTCCTTGCTGCTGCGTCGTCCTCCGGGCCGCGAAGCCTATCCGGGTGACGTGTTCTATTTGCATTCACGTCTGTTGGAACGCGCCGCAAAGCTGTCCAAGGACAATGGTTCTGGCTCGCTGACCGCTTTGCCGGTTATCGAAACTCAGGCCAACGACGTGTCGGCTTATATTCCAACAAATGTGATTTCGATCACCGACGGTCAGATCTTCCTCGAAACCGATCTGTTCTATCAGGGTATCCGTCCTGCCGTGAACGTGGGTCTGTCGGTGTCGCGCGTCGGATCTGCAGCCCAGACCAAGGCCATGAAAAAGGTTGCCGGCAAGATCAAGGGCGAATTGGCCCAGTATCGCGAAATGGCCGCCTTCGCCCAGTTCGGCGGTGACCTTGACCCGACCACTCAGCGTTTGCTGAACCGCGGTGCGCGTCTGACCGAACTTCTGAAGCAGCCGCAATTCGCGCCGATGCTGATGGAAGAACAGGTCTGTGTGATCTATGCGGGCGTGAACGGCTATCTTGACGTGATACCGGTCAACCGCGTTCGTGCCTTCCAGGACGGTTTGCTTGAAACGCTGCATGGCAAACATGCCGCTTTGCTGGAAACCATCCGCACATCGAAGGATCTGAGCGATGCGGCTGCAGCCGAGCTGAAAAGCACGGTTGATGCCTTCGCTGCCAGCTTCGCATAACGCACGAGACCTGATAGGGGCCCTTCATGGCGTCGCTTAAAGACCTTAGAAACCGTATCGCCTCGGTCAAGGCGACGCAGAAAATCACCAAAGCCATGCAAATGGTGGCGGCGGC
>CANGQA010000017.1 GCA_947455995.1 Hyphomicrobiales bacterium
CTTCATTGATTTGCAGCATGATGTCACGAGCGATGATGTCGTGTTGGCGCATCGGGAGGGGTATCGTTCTGTCGAGCATCTCAAGCGTTACACCACGCTTGGCATGGGTACGGATCAGGGCAAGACCTCCAATGTCATGGGTCTGGCAGTGATGGCGGGCCTGTGCGGCACCAGCATTGCCGAGGTCGGCACAACGGTGTTTCGTCCCCCCTATACCCCGGTTGCGATTGGCGCATTGGCAGGCGCGCATAGGGATAAGCATTTCCGGCCAACCCGGCTGTCTGCTGCCCATCAATGGGCCGCAGAGCAAGGAGCGGTGTTTGTCGAAACGGGCCTATGGTTGCGCGCTCAGTACTTTCCTGTGCCGGGTGAGACCCATTGGCGCGAGACGGTCGACCGTGAGGTTTTGGCAGTGCGTGCAGGCGTGGGGATTTGCGATGTCTCGACGCTCGGCAAGATCGATGTTCAGGGGCGTGATGCCGCTCTATTTCTTGATTTTGTTTACAGCAATCTGATTTCGACTTTGCCGGTAGGCCGCACGCGCTACGGACTGATGCTGCGCGAAGATGGTTTTGTGATGGATGATGGTACGGTAGCGCGGCTGGGCGATCAGCATTTTTTGATATCCACCACAACCGCACAGGCTGTGATGGTGATGAATCATCTTGATTTCTGCCATCAGGTCCATCATCCGCTTTGGGATGTGCGGATGGTGTCGGTGACTGAACGGTGGACCCAGTTGGCCGTTGCAGGTCCGCAATCGCGGGCGCTCCTACAGCGTGCTTTGGGTGAGGCGATCGACCTGTCGGATGCGGCAATGCCCTATCTGGCTTGTCGCGAATTTGTGCTACCCGGGGCACTGCCAGCAAGACTGTTCCGGGTCTCATTTTCGGGCGAGTTAGCCTATGAATTGGCCGTGCCTGTCGATTATGCAGACGCAGTGGTGCGGCATTTGGCACATGTCGGACGGGATTTTGGCCTCACCCCTTACGGCACTGAAGCCATGGGCGTGATGCGGATCGAGAAGGGCCATGTCGCTGGAAACGAGCTGAACGGCACGACAACCGCACGCGATCTCGGGCTTGAAAAAATGATGTCACGGAAAAAAGATTTCGTCGGGCGTGTGATGGCTCAACGACCTGCTTTGGTGGCACACGATAGGCCGCAACTGGTCGGGTTCAAGCCGCTTGATCCTGCCGCGCAGATAACATCGGGTGCGCATTTTCTTCCACTCGGAAAGCCAGCCACAATCGACCATGATCAGGGCTACATGACCTCGGTGGCCTATTCGCCCCATTGCTGCTGTCTGATCGGACTGGGTCTGTTGCAAAACGGCCCGCAGCGTATCGGCGAGCGGGTTCGGGCCTATGATGCGTTACGCGGTTTGGATACGGTGGTTGAAATTGTCTCGCCGGTCTTTGTCGATCCGAAGGGAGAGCGGCTTCATGGTTGAGCCCGTATTGGTGAGCCGCTCGGTCTGGCATGGCCTTGTTGACGTAGGCTCTCATGGTAAGGCGAATGATGATGCAGGCCTGAGGGTGCGCTTGCTTGATCACGGCTTTGCCGCCAGCATAATCTGTCCGGCAGGACAGTTTGGGAGCGCTACTTTTGAACTCGGTCAGCGTTATTTGCTGGAGGGTGTGCAGATTCTGCCGATTGCGCCGGATCATTTTTTTATCGAGAGCGCAACGGTGCCAACGCGTGAATGTCTGGATCGGTTGTTCGGGGCACAGGCCACCGTGATTGACCAGACCGGCTCGCGTGCCTCATTGCAGCTTTCTGGCCCGAATGTATTGGACGTTTTGGCCAAGGGCGTGATGATCGATTGCGATCCGCGCTCTTTTCCTGCCGGTTCGGGCCGGGTGACCTTGCTTGGTCCTTTATCAATTCAGATTTCCGTCGATGCGGACAGGACGTTCGAACTATCTTGCATGCGCTCGATGGCGGCTGATTTGTGGCACTGGATTGAAACAGCGGCAGGCCAATATGGTATTTTGGTTGCCCGCTAATTGCCCCTGAGCCAATCGCGGCCGCGATACCAAGCTGTCATTAGCGGCAAAAACCATGGGCGGCCATCATAAAACGGAATGGCTTTGAAGGGGATATCGTCAAAGGCGGTGGCGCCGTCAGGATCACCCAGAATTTTCAACGCCAGCTTGCGCCCCAGATAGGGCATAAGCGCAACTCCCGATCCGTTACATCCCAGTGCATACCAGAGCCCGCCGAGCTTGCCGATTCCGGGCAGATCCGACCGCGTCATAGCGACATTGCCGGTCCAGACATGGCTGATCGCGGTCTGGTCCAATGAGGGGAACAGCGCGACCAGTTCCTTGCGCAGGCGCAATTTAGCCTCTTCCGGTTCAATCGGATGCAAGGCAGCGCGCCCACCCAGGACAATGCGTTTGCCATCGGGTGAAGGGCGATAATAAAGATGCTTTGCGCGCGTCTCGACAATCATCCGCAAATTCGGAATCAGATCACGCACGCGGTTTTCGCCAATCTCCTCGGTCGCGATTAAAAAGCTTGGTATGGGCACCAGCCGGCGGGCGAATTCGAGGACAGGTCTGGTTGAATACCCATTGGTCGCGACGATCACATCGCGTGCGATGATGCTGCCGCGCGTGGTATGGACAACGGAATGGTCCGTTTTCGTGTCGATGCGGTTGACAGGGGTAAAGCCTGCAATCTGAACACCTGCCGCGCGGGCGACCGCCAATAGTCCTTGCTGGAATAAAGCGGGATGCACGCCGCCATGGCTGTGGAATACCAGCCCGCCCTGATAGCTGTCAGTGGCAATTTCTTTGCGCATATCGGACTTTTGCACCACATCGACCGGCAGACCAAGGTCGCGGCTCAACAAATCGGCTTCGCGCCCCATGGTCTCGTAATCGGCCAGTGTCCAAGCGCCGCGCAAACGGCCTACCGCGCTTAAACGGGCATCGATCCCCTCGCTGCCGATCAGATGTTTAACATCATCGAGTGAGGCCATGCCTTCCAAGATCAGTGCCTTGGCTTTGCGCGCACCATAGAGCTGAATTAAATTGGAATAAGACAGCCGATGCCCGTGCCCGATCATGCCGCCCGATCGGCTCGAAGCGCCGAATCCGGGAGGGCCGGCTTCGCACACAACCACCGAGCGTCCGGCTCGCGCCAGCGTTAATGCGGCTGACAGACCCGCATAGCCTGCCCCGACTACCACGCAATCGGCCTTGGCGGGAAGGGTTACTGTCTGTTCGGCCTCGCGCGGGGCGGCATCCCACCAAAAGGGATTGGTCATGAGTGGGTTCTCCGATCGGATCAAGAGATAGCAAATAACGACTCATGCGAGCCTAGCCTGTCATGACAGCGGTTAGAAGGGGGTGGTAATCACCTGTGCATGTCCCCTTGTTGCATATTCTTTGTGCAAAGGGGCTTGCATCATGGCCCTGATTCCGGTCACTATCGTTTTTCGGGCTTTATGCTTGCTAGGGGGATGAGTGAATGAAAAAACATATGATTTTGGGTTTGGTGGTTGCAGCTGGCTTTGCGACGGGTTTCGGGGCCGATCAGGCCCATGCACAAAAAAAGTCGCTGGTCATCGGGATGGGATCTGCCGATGCAGGCAAGCTTGATCCGCATCTGGCGTCGACGACACCCGACAAAGGTTTGCTGAATTATATTTTTAACGGTCTGGTGCGGGTGAAGCCCGGACAGGCCAGCCCTGATTTCATCGAGCCTGATCTGGCCGAAAGCTGGACCACGAATGCCAATGGCACCGAATGGACTTTCAAGATCCGTTCCGGCGTGCAGTGTCATCACGGCTATGGCCCATTCAGCGCCGAAGATGCAGCCTATTCGATCAAGCGCGCTTCCAATAAGGCGACATCATCCTATTCCGGCGATTTTGCCGCTCTGGAAAAAGTCGAGGCTGTGGATGGCAGCACTTTGAAGATCACGTTGAAGAATCCGGTTGCGGGCTTTCTCGGCTATGTCGCCAATATCAATGGCGGCAACATGGTCTGCAAAAAGGCTGCCGAGGAAATGGGCGAGAATTTTGGCAAAAAGCCGATTGGCACCGGTCCTTTCCAGTTTGCCGAGTATCAGCCACAGCAATTCGTCAAGCTAACGGCTAACAAGCAGTATTTCCGTGGCGCGCCTGTGCTTGAAGATATCACCTACCGCTATATTCCAGCTGACTCCAGCCGTGATCTGGCATTCCAGTCCGGTGAGCTGGACATGATCTATGGCAAGCAGGACCAGACATGGGTGGACCGCACCGCGAAATTGCCTGGTGTGAAGGTGAAGGCGATGGAGCCCGGCGAATTGTCCGCCCTCTATCTCAACGTCACCAGCAAACCTTTGGATGATATCCGCGTTCGCCAAGCTATTGCCCATGCCATCGACCGCAAGGCGATTGTGCAGTTCAAGGGTGCCGGTTCTTCGCGCGAGGCCGTTTCGGTTGTGCCGTCAGGCTATCTGGGCACAGACGAAAAGTCACCGCTGTTCCCCTATGATGTCAATAAAGCCAAGGCCCTGCTGGCTGAAGCAGGCTATCCGAACGGTGTGACAGTCAAGACCATCCACACCACTCTGACAGGGATGCAGACCTTCATCGAAGCCGTGCAGGCCCAGTTGAAGAAGGCCAATATCAATCTCGAAATCGAATTGGTCGAGCATGCCACCTTCCATGCGCAAATCCGTAAGGGTCTGTCGCCGATTGTCCACTACCAGGCTGCCCGCTTCCCGGTGGCTGATGTCTATCTGACACAGTTCTATGACTCGGCCTCCATCATCGGTACGCCGACGGCGATCACCAATTTTACCTACTGCAATGTTGCCGACACAGAAATTCGTGCGGCACGGGTGGAAATGGATGCCGCCAAGCAAAAGGCTTTGTGGAAGACAGCCCAAGAAAAGCTGGTGACCAATGTCTGTGGTATTCCGGTTTACGAACAGCTGCAGCTGTGGGCCTGGAAGGATAATCTGGATCTTGGTTATGAGCTGAATGGCTCTCTCAACTTGTCGCCGCCTGTGACAGAAAAAACCAAATTCACGAAATAAGCCTCTTTCCGGATCGGGCGCGGCTGTTGCTGCGCCCGATCTTTTTTTGAGTGGGACCCTATGACAGCTTTTCTGATCAGACGTTTGGGTTTTGCGGTGATCACGCTGTTCGCTGTTCTGACGCTTGTTTTTGTGCTGGTGCGGATTGTGCCGGGTGATCCTGCCCAGGTTATCTTGGGCGATCAGGCCAGTCGGGAAGCCATAGAAGCGCTGCGGGAAAGGCTTGGTCTCAACCTGCCCCTTTATCAGCAATATGTGGTGTTTGTTTGGGGTGCATTGGGGGGTGATTGGGGCACGTCGATGATGACGGGGCGTCCTGTGATCCAGGAGGTTCTCAATGTGCTGCCATGGACCCTGGAATTGACCTTTTTGTCGCTGATCATCGGCGTGATCATCGGGGTGCCTTTGGGCGTTGCGGCAGCGGTACGGCGCAACCGTTTTACCGATTATGCCGCCCGCATCGGCTCGTTGCTAGGCCTGTCTTTCCCGCCCTTTGTGTCGGCCCTGCTGTTGCTGCTGGCCTTTTCAATCGGCCTGCACTGGTTTCCTGTTATCAGCGCCAAATCGGGCAGCCTGACGGCATGGGTTGAATCCATTACACTGCCCGCCATCAATCTGGGATTGATTACCGCGGCCTATATTACGCGTGTTACCCGATCGGCGATGCTGGAAGTGTTGCAGGAAGATTATGTGCGCACTGCGCGCGCCAAAGGCGTGCCATGGTCGGTGGTGGTATGGCGTCATGCCCTCCGCAATGCGCTGATACCGGTGATTACCATCATCGGTCTTTATTTGGGCATTCTGATTGGTAATTCGGTTTTGACAGAAATCGTGTTCAGCCGTCCGGGGCTTGGGAAGCTGATTGTCGGCGCGCTAAACCAGCGCGATTATACGATGCTGCAAGGCATGATGGTGATTTATACACTGGTGGTGGTGTTGGTGAATCTGGCGACCGATATTGCATATGGCATTGCTGATCCACGGGTAAAATTCCAATGAGTGAAGCGCTGTCCCCTGCCCGCGCAATCCTGAAATCGACTTTGCGGGCTTTTAACACCAACAAAACCTCGTGGGTTGGATTGGTAATTTTTGTCATTGTGGTTCTGGCCGCAATTTTTGCGCCTTGGATTGCCCCGCTTGATCCGCTGGACCAGAATGTAATGCTGCGGCTGAAATCTCCATCAGAGGAAAACTGGCTGGGAACCGATTATTACGGCCGTGATATCTATGCGCGGCTCGTTTATGGGGCGCGGATTTCATTGATCATCGGGTTGGCATCGACAGCGCTGTCGATGGTTATCGGTTCGGCCATCGGGATGATCGCCGGATGGCGCGGCGGGCGGCTTGATACTCTCATTATGCAATTGATGGATATCTTGCTGGCCTTTCCCTCGCTGATTTTGGGTCTGATCATTGTTGCGATGCTTGGCCCGTCCATGACCAATATCATTGTCGCTATTGCCCTGACTTCGATCCCGCCTTTTGCCCGAATTGCACGGGCACCGACTATTGCGATGAAAGAACGCGAATTTGTCGATGCCTGCCGCGCACTTGGATTTTCGGATATGAGGATTCTGCTGGGCCATATCCTGCCCAATATTCTGCCAGAAATTCTGGTCATGGGATCACTCTGGCTCGCCAATGCGATCCGCACTGAAGCCTCGCTGGCTTTTATCGGGCTTGGAGTCAAACCGCCGATTCCAACATGGGGAGGCATGATCCGCGAAGGGTTTGAAAACATCCTCGATAGCTACTGGCTGGTGTTGGCTCCCGGTACGGCGATATTGATTGTGGTCTTTGCGCTCAACCTGTTGGGTGATGGACTGCGTGATGCCATTGATCCGAAATTGAAAGGCGAAGCATGAGCGCGCCTCTCTCCCCGATGCCTTTGCTATCGATCCGCAATCTCACGACCTCGTTTCGGGTGGATGGTGAATGGCGCTCCGTGGTCGAGAATCTATCCTTCGATGTCGGCGCCGGTGAGACTGTCGCTGTGGTGGGTGAGTCGGGTTCGGGCAAGAGCGTCACCGCTTTGTCGACCATGCGCCTGTTGCCGCAGGCCAATAGCCGCACTGAAGGCGAAATCCTGTTTGGCGGGCACAATCTTCTGACCCTGCCAGAAGATCGGATGCGTCAGTTGCGCGGCAATGAGCTGGCTATGATTTTTCAGGAGCCTATGACTTCACTCAATCCGGTTTTGACCATCGGATTCCAGATTGCCGAAACCCTGAAATACCATCGCGGACTTGACCCTGATGCCGCACGTGCAGAATCGCTGCGCATTCTAGAACGCGTCAGAATTCCTGGTGCAGCAAGGCGGCTTGATGATTATCCGCATCAGTTGTCTGGCGGCATGCGCCAGCGGGTGATGATTGCCATGAGTCTGGCCTGTCGACCGCATTTGCTGATTGCGGATGAGCCTACCACTGCCCTGGATGTGACCATTCAGGCCGAAATTCTGGAGTTGATCAAACTTCTTCAGGAAGAAGAGGGCATGGCCGTTATCTTCATCACCCATGATATGGGCATTGTGGCTGAAACGGCGGATCGGGTCGTGGTCATGCTGAAGGGCAAGAAGGTTGAGGAAGGGCACACCGCCCCCCTGTTCCGCGCCCCGCAACACCCCTATAGCCGCGCTCTGCTCGCAGCAGTGCCGCGTCTGGGCGCGATGCGTGACGAGGTGGAGCCCAAACCCTTTGCGATCATTGATCCCCAGACCGGTCTGCCGGTTCCGCCGCCCCAATGCGACCTGAGTGTGGATGCAACATCAAAGCCCTTGCTAGAGGTGAAAAATCTGGTCACCTCCTTCGACGTGCGCTCGGGATTGTTTGCCTCGGTGACGGCGCGTGTCCATGCTGTTGAAAACGTCTCATTCGATCTGCGCGCGGGAGAGACGTTGGCTCTGGTGGGGGAATCTGGGTGCGGTAAATCCACAACGGGCCGATCCGTGTTGCGGCTGGTTGAACCGCGTGCCGGTCAGGTTCTTTTCGACGGCGACGATGTCGGTGCGCTGGATAAAGAGGGCCTGCGCCGTGCCCGCCAGAATATGCAGATGATTTTTCAAGATCCCTTTGCCAGTCTGAACCCGCGCAAATCAGTAGGTGCCGCGATAGCAGAACCGATTATCGTGCATGGTCTGGCAGTGGCCGAGGAAGCGCGCGAGCGGGTCGCCGAATTGTTGCGGCGGGTCGGCCTGTCCCCCGATATGGCCGATCGCTATCCGCACGAATTTTCGGGTGGTCAGCGGCAACGTCTGTGCATTGCGCGCGCGCTGGCTCTCAAGCCTAAACTGATCGTAGCGGATGAGGCTGTCTCCGCGCTCGACGTGTCGATCAAGGCTCAGGTTGTTAATTTGATGATGGAATTGCAGGCCGAAATGGGACTGGCCTATTTGTTTATCTCGCATGATATGGCGGTGGTGGAGCGGGTCAGTCATCGGGTTGCGGTGATGTATCTGGGCGAGATTGTCGAAATCGGCCCACGCCAATCGGTCATCAACACTCCTGCACATCCCTATACCCGCAAATTGATGAAGGCAGTGCCGGTCCCCGATCCCGAGCGCCGGGCAATGCGCCGCGGGTTGAGTTTGACGGAAATCCCAAGCCCTTTGCGTCCTGTCGGCTTTGTGCCGCCTGTGCGCCAGTGGCGGGATCTGGGCGGCGGCCATCTGGTGATGGATGCCGATCCGACTGCTTGACCGGGGGAGAGCCGCGGTTAGAGCCGCGCAGCCTGCCACAATTCGATCATATACAGGCTTAAAGACGTTGATGCCTCACGCGCAGTCAGGGTGAAGTGCAGGTCCCGTCCATCCAGCCGCAACACATCCCCGTTTCGGGCCTCAACTGTGTGGTTGCCACAAACGGCGCGTGTATCCACCTGAACCAATATCAGCGTCACATCCGCCATACTGGTCAGGGCCATAATGGGCGCACTGTTCATGCGTGACACGAAGGAGCGGGCACGCCCGCGCCGCGTCATCACATTGAGGTCGGTGATCGGGCCGTCCAGAACATCAGCGTCAAGCGAAAGATCGGCGGGAAAGGCATAAGGCGGACTGTCTTGTGTCAGGGTCACGTTGCCGCGCCCTTGCGCTTTCAACACGATCCCTTTTCCGCTCAAAACGCTCAGGCAACGGTCAATCTCGGCAAAAATCGAAAAGGGTCCTGACCCTTCAACTCTGGCCATGCTGACACGCCAATCAAACCGGTCAAGCCCAGCCCCGTGCGGCGAAGTCGCGATTTCAATGGTTGTGCCACCGCCGTTTTTCCATGGCATGGCCTGAAATCCGGTTTGGGGGATCAGTGTCAGGCTCATGAATGTGCAAAGTCCAGACAGCTGTCCAGAATAGCCCGCAATGTGGCACGAACAGGTCCCGCATAGGCCGGATCATAGGGTGTGGGCCAATTCTGTTCGCTGACAGGGCCAAGTGGCTCATCGAGATAGGCGCGACAGGCCAGCTCCATCTGGATCGCATGCACACCCGCCTCCGGCTTGCCATTCAATCTGGTGATGGATCCGCCCTTGAAGCGGCCATTGACCACCACCTCCAAACCCGATGCGACGCAGTGGGCCTCTACGGATTTGGTCAGCGCTTCTGCGCAAGCCAGCCCGCTGTTGGTGCCGATATTGAATTGGGGCAGTGTGCCCTCGAACAAGCGCGGGATCACCGAGCGGATCGAATGGCAATCATAGAGCACCACTTTCGGATGCTGTGCCCGCAAGCGTGTCACCTCTTCCTGCAGCAGGTCATGATATGGTTTGAAATAGCGGGTTTTGCGCTTTTCGATTTCGAGTGCATCAGGCTGCTGCCCGTCGAGATAAAGCGGTTCGCCGTCAAAACTGGTGGTGGGGCATAATTCTGTTGTGGCTTGGCCTGGATAGAGCGATACGCCGCTTGGGTCCCGGTTGACATCGATTACCGTGCGCGACACCGTGGTGCGGATTACGGTCGCATCCATCTCGGCAGCAAAATCATAAAGGGTTTCAATCCACCAATCCGCATCCTTGCGCGCCAGCCATAGCGAGCGCAGTGCGTGCTGCATGTCGGCCGGAATATCCGTGCCGGTATGGGGTAGGCTGATGACGAGCGGGACTTGGCCGCGCCGCACCTTCAGCCAGTCTGTGTGCTGGGTCATGGGTGATCTCTGTTCTCTGGACTCCAGACAGTATCCGATCACCGCAGCGGGTAAAGTGCCTATCAGCAGATCATCGTTGTTTTTAGCGCCGAATGGGTGTGGAACAGCCTTTGCAAAACTTGATATTGTTTTACACAATCAACGCACCGCGATGTTTGAGGGATAAAGTGATCATGAGCCAGACAGTGTTGCTTGAACAGGCCTTGCTGCCCGATGGCTGGCAGCGCGATGTATTGGTCGACATCAAAGATGGCCTGATTGCATCTCTGGATGTAAAGCCGACCCCGCAACAGATGGCTGGAGCAAAGCTGGTTGCGGGGGCCACCGTTCCGGGTCTGCCCAATCTGCATAGCCACACGTTCCAGCGCGGCATGGCGGGCCTGGCAGAAACGCGCGGGCCAAGCGGTGACAGCTTTTGGACTTGGCGACAGGTGATGTACCGCTTCCTTGAGCATCTCGACCCCGATGATATCGAAGCCATTGCGGCGATGGCGATGATGGAAATGCTGGAGGGGGGCTTTACCAGTCTGGCAGAATTCCACTATCTGCATCACGATCCCAAGGGTATTGCCTATGCCGATCGCGCTGAACTGGCAGTGCGTATCATCGCTGCCGCGCAGCAAACCGGTATCAATCTGACCTTGCTGCCGGTTCTATATGCGCAAGGCGGTTTTGGCGGCCAGCCCGTCGCTGACCAACAAAGAAGGTTTTACAACGATCTCGAATCCTATTTTTTATTGCATGCAGCCAGTGCCGAGGCGTTGAAGGTTCTGCCGCACGCAAAAATAGGCATCGCCCCCCATAGCCTGAGGGCGGTGACACCCGACATGCTCAGGGCCTTGCTGGCGGCAGGCTTGCCGGGTCCGATCCACATCCACATTGCCGAACAGGTCAAGGAGGTTGATGACTGCCTTGCTTGGTCCGGCCAGCGACCTGTCGAATGGCTGTTCAACCATTTCGCCGTGGACCCGCAGTGGTGTCTGATCCATGCCACCCATATGAGCGAGGCCGAAACACAAGCGCTGGCCCGTTCAAACGCGGTGGCGGGTCTGTGCCCTGTCACGGAAGCCAATTTGGGCGACGGCATTTTCAATGCCCTCTCCTATCAGTCCATGAAGGGCAAATGGGGTGTAGGCTCTGACTCCAATGTCGAGATTTCAGCCTTTGCCGAATTGCGTTGTCTGGAATATGGCCAGCGCCTGTTGCATCGCGGCCGCAACCTTCTGGCTGATGCCGAGGGGCATTCCACCGGTTTTGCCCTTTATAGCAACGCTCTGCAAGGTGGTGCGCAGGCCTTGCAACAACCCGTGGGCGCTTTGCGTGTCGGCGCACAGGCCGATTGGGTCACGCTCGACCTGACCCATCCCACCCTCGCTCCTTTACCGCCAAGCCATTGGCTGGATGCTTTGGTGTTTGTGGCAGACCGTAGTGTTATTCACTCGGTAACCACCTCCGGCACCCTCCGCGTCCAAAACGGCCGCCACCTCGCCCACGATGCTATCGCGACGCGGTTTACAGATCGTTTGAGGCGTTTGCTCGCGAGGGCGGGGTGAATACATCATAAAAAATCCTGTGACCGGTTGAATGATCCAGATCGGTAACGGCTTGCGCACGTCCTTGGATTTTCTAAGGGCTGGGAATGATGGGATCGGCGCCGCTTGCCGTCTTGCCCCACACAGCCTAGAAAGAGAAATTCAAGTAAGAGAGGTTTTTTCAATGCGCCCTTCTAAACGCAATGCTGATCAGCTGCGAGATGTCACGCTTGAGCGCAATGTTGCGCGTTATGCTGAAGGGTCTTGCCTTGTGAAATTCGGCAACACGCATGTGTTGTGCTGTGCGACGCTGGAGGAGCGCGGGCCATCATGGCTGCGCGGCACTGGCAAAGGATGGGTCACTGCCGAATATGCCATGTTGCCGCGCGCGACGCTGGAGCGGACACGCCGTGAATCAACGGCTGGCCGTCCGACCGGCCGCACTCAGGAAATCCAGCGTTTGATTGGTCGCAGTTTGCGCGCGGTGGTTGATCTTGGCGCGCTGGGCGAACGCCAGATTGTCGTAGATTGCGATGTGTTGCAGGCTGATGGCGGGACGCGTACTGCGGCCATTACAGGCGCATGGGTGGCTTTGCGTGATTGTCTGACATGGATGCATGGCCGTTCGATGATTGCGAAAATGCCATTGCGTGATCATGTGGCAGCAATTTCTTGCGGTATCACCAATGGTACGGCAGTGCTCGACCTCGATTATGCCGAAGATTCAGGTGCTGAAACCGACGCCAATTTTGTGATGACCGGATCAGGCGGCATTGTCGAAGTGCAGGGCACTGCTGAAGGTGCGCCGTTCTCCGAAGCGCAATTGCTGGAGATGATGGCTTTGGCCCGTAAGGGGATTGTCGATCTGGTTGCTTTGCAAAAAGCGGCGATTTCCTGAGGATTGGCAACAATGGCCCAGCGTCGGCTTGACGGCAAAATTGTGATTGCCACCCATAACCAGGGCAAATTGGTTGAAATGCGCGATCTGCTTGCGCCTTTCGGACTGGTGGCGGTATCGGCTGCGGAGTTATCATTGCCCGAGCCGGAGGAAACCGGACTGACCTTTGCCGAAAATGCAGCCATCAAGGCCCGTGCGGCCAGCGAGGCCACAGGATTACCGGCTTTTGCCGATGATTCCGGTATTTGCATCGAGGCATTGGGCGGCGAACCAGGCATCTATTCGGCCCGTTGGGCGGGTCCGGAAAAAGATTTTAACCGCGCGATGCGCCATATCGAGGAATTATTACAAGCCAAAGGTGCAGTCACGCCGGATCAGCGCAAAGCATGGTTTGTCTCAGCACTGACCGTAGCTTGGCCTGATGGGCATCTGGCCGAGGTTGAAGGTCGGGTCAATGGCACGCTGGTCTGGCCTCCGCGTGGTCCAGCCGGATTTGGTTATGATCCTATGTTTCTGCCCGAAGGAGACACCCGTACTTTTGGCGAGATGAGCCGTGAGGAAAAGCATGGCCTGCCACCCTTGGGCCGCGGCCTGTCGCATCGGGCCCGGGCATTTGTGGCGCTGGTTGATCAGGTTCTCAAATGAAAACAACCGCGCCAGCGGTCCGCTCCGGCCCCGATGATCCCGGTTTTGGCGTTTATCTCCATTGGCCGTTTTGCCTGTCAAAATGCCCCTATTGCGACTTTAACAGCCATGTCCGTCATCACCGGATTGACGAGAAACGGTTTATTGCAGGCTTTACGCGGGCCATAGCGCAACAGGCGCATCTGGTGCCGGACCGGATTGTTACTAGCATTTTTCTGGGCGGGGGAACGCCATCCCTGATGGCTCCTGAAACCGTCGGGGCTTTGCTGGATGCGGTTGCCGGCCATTGGCCAGTGGCCAGCAATGTTGAAGTGTCAATGGAGGCCAATCCGACCAGTGTGGAGGCCAGTCGGCTTGCCGATTACCGTGCCGCCGGTGTCAATCGTCTGTCAATTGGCGTGCAAGCCCTCAATGATGCGGATCTGCAAGCGCTGGGCCGCAAACATTCTGTGGCTGAAGCCCTTGAAGCGGTTGGCAAAGCGGCGGCAGTGTTCGACCGCTATTCGTTCGATCTGATTTATGCCCGACCCTCCCAGACTGAATTGGCTTGGCGTGCTGAATTGAAACAAGCGATTGCCCATGCGGCGGAACATCTTTCGCTCTATCAGTTGACGATCGAGCCGGGCACGATGTTCGAGCAGCGTGTCAGAGCCGGTCAGTTGATTCCCCTGGATGCTGAACGTGCCCGTGGACTGTTCGATGTGACCCAGCAGGTATGCGCAGATGCTGGTTTGCCGGCCTACGAGATTTCCAACCATGCCCGCCCGGGCGCCGAGAGCCGTCATAATCTGATCTATTGGCGGTATGGCGAATATGCGGGTATCGGGCCGGGGGCGCATGGCCGTCTGGTCGTGGATGGGACCCGCCGCGTACTGGTCTCTCCAAAAAATCCCGAACAATGGCTGGAGCAGACCGAACAATCAGGCGAGGTCCTTGTTGAGGAGGAACGGCTGACGCGCGAGCAGGAAGGCGACGAAATGTTGCTGATGGGACTGCGCCTGCGCGAGGGTATTTCACCGCATCGCTATGCTGCGCTGTCAGGACGCGGGCTTGATCCTGCCAAAATCGAGGATCTGATTTCCGACGGCGTTCTTGAACGTTTGCCCGATGAACGGCTGCGGGCGACGATTGCCGGTGTGCCGGTGCTGGATGCCGTAATCGCCGCTTTAAGCTGATATGTGTTGAACGGAGAGTTCACGCGGCCTGTCTGAGAGGCTAATTTCAGGCAAAAAAAAGCGGTGTTCGATCTGTGCGCGGACAGAGATCGAACACCGCAACGGTTCTTCCGTCTGGGGTCGGAAGCGACCGATAGAGATGAGTGCGACGGCTTGGTGGTTGTCAGAAGGACCAGTCAGGGCTTCATGAAGCAACGGATTTTCTGGGGTCTCGCAAGCGGTCGTTACTCATTGACCTCACCATAAGACACCCTGATGATTTATGGACCTGTCCGTTCTGACAGGGTACCGAAATTATTTCCGTACGATCAATCCGAGTGACACAGCCTTGCTGACGCTTTCCATCGTGGTCTCGGTGCCGAGTTTGACGCGGATATTCTCGCGGTGAAACCGCACTGTCCGTTCGCTGATTCCCATCAGTCTGGCGGTCTCGGCAAGGGATTTTCCCGATGATGACCAGCTGATACACTCGACTTCGCGGGCACTCAGTCCGATTTCCATATCCTTGGCGCCCAGTAAGTGGTTGGCGCGGGCATGGCAATGCATCGCCAGAAGGGTCAGCGATGCCATGGTGGCGGAGGAAGGGCCCCAATCATCGGTTTGCTGGTCGGCGGTAAATGATACGAGACCGAAACTGCCATCGGGACTGCGGAGCGGCACGCTGATGCCGGTTTTACCAATCCCGAAATCAACGGCCTCTCCAACCAGATTGCGTGCTTCCAGGCTGGTAATGGGCACAGTATCCCAGTTGACGGGCAATAAAGCATGCGAACAGGCATTGAGAACGGGATCAAGACTCGCATAGGAGCGGTCGATATAACGGCTTTGCCATTCACGCGGATAGGTCGTGGATACTATCCAATTCTGTGGGGCCAGGATGGGTGACCGCAGGGTGAGATAGGCGACATGACGAAAACCGAAATCCATTAAATGCGCCTGACACAAGCGGCTGATATGTTCGATGCTTTTGCACCGGCCAATCGCTTGGATCGCATTTTCGTGCAAAAGCATGTTTAAACTTCTCAAGAATAAATAAGGTTTAATAAAATATTGCGAATTTGATCCATGATAGGTGAAAAATAATAAAAATCAATCGGAGATGGTATCAATGGGGATCTAAAAATTCTGTTTGATTGGCTGGATCACTGTTGTCGCATTGGATGAGATTTGTGAAATGGCCAGAGGCCGCTCTGTGCCGCCACCGGGTTTGAAACGGAACAGGCCATCGGTGCCGATCATGCCGTCGGTGTTGAGCAGGGTCGATTCAGCAAAGGCCTGTGGACCATATTGGTTGAGCAAAGCATTGACCAGAAACACCGCATCATAGCTCAAACTGGCCAGTCGGGGCGGTTCGTCGCCATATTTGGCCTGATAACGTTTGGCAAAGGCATTGAATCCGTTGCGGTCGGGCGAGGCAAACCAACCGCCCTGAAAGGCCGGAGTCTTGATCAGGCGTGGATCATCCCATGCACTTGTGCCGAGCAATTGCCACTTTTTGCTTTCAATTCCTGCCGCTTGCAAGGCCGCGCCAGTGGTGGCTGCACCATCGCCGTTTTCAGGCAGGAACAGCGCATCCACCGGCACAGTCAAAGCCGCAATCGCCTTGGCGGCACTGTCGGCGCTTGAGGCATTGTATCTCTCGACAGTAGACACCCGCAAACCACGACGCGCGCAGGCCTCCTGAAAGGCTGCGGCGACCACATTGCCATAGGCGCCTTCGGGGATCATGGCCGCAAAGGAGTTTTTACCCTTGGCTGCGGCATAGCCGATGATCTGGTCAACATCATTATCGGGGAGGAAACTCAATAGATAGATGCCGCGTCCTCCGACCGACTGGTCGGTTGAAAAGGCGATCATCGGCTTTCTGGCGGCACGGGTTACCTCTCCAGCCGCTTTAACCGAGGGGGCAAGCAAAGGACCAAGCACCACCTGCGCTCCTTCAGCCAAAGCGCTACGCGCCGCAACACGGGCGCCTTCTGCATGGCCAAGATCATCCTTGATCACGAGTTTGATTTTGGCACCCTTATATTCCGATTGCGCCAGTTCCCCGGCATTGCGTAACGCGATGGCGACAGCACCCGTACTGCCTCCGGTGCTCAGGGGAAGCAGCAGGGCTACCGTGACGGCGTCCGAAGAGGCCAGACCAACCGCGGGGGCATCGGTGACCTGGGGCAGGTCGAGCGGTTGTTCACTGACCGCGCCAATAGGGGCGGTCATGCTGGGGGGGGCTTCACGCGAGGAATCAAACCGGCTTGATCCCATACAGCCAGCCAGTGCGGACATTATTGCCACAGATGCCAGAAGCTGAATGATCACTCCCGCTTTTGCGCCATGATTCCCGGCATGTTTCCTTTGCATCGGTCTTTGGCCTTCCTGTTGGCATTCTGGCTATTGGTAGCGCTCAAGATGGGAAAAAAATAGTGGCGAAACAAGGAGAAAATAAGAAGTATGATTTCAAAATACCGGAATTAGCCGATCCGGAAGCGCTCGGTGCTTTTCGGCGGGGTTCGGCTGTGGCATGGTGTGGCATGACAATACAATCATCAGGTTCAGGAAGCAGTGCCTCGCGTTCCTCCTACACGCTGCTTGGCCTTGAGGCCGAGGCAGAGCCCATCGCGCCGGGTTTGCATGTGGTCGCCACCCCGATCGGTAATTTGCGCGATATTTCCTTGCGCGCATTGTCGACCCTGTCGGCGGCCGATCTCATTCTGGCTGAAGACACCCGCGTGACCAAAGTTCTGTTGGCCCATTACGGTATCACAACGCCTTTGATGGCCTATCATGAGCATAATGCAGCCGAGATGCGGCCAAAAATCATGGATCGCCTTGCGCGAGGCCAGGCTTTGGCTCTGGTATCCGATGCGGGTACCCCTTTGGTGTCGGACCCTGGTTACAAGCTGGTGGAAAGCGTGGTGGCCGAGGGGCTTTCGGTCACTCCCATTCCGGGGGCATCGGCAGTTCTAACTGCGCTGGTGGTCGCGGGATTGCCGACCGACCGTTTCTTTTTCGAGGGATTTTTGCCGCCTAAAACCACGGCCCGCAAGGAGCGACTGCAGATTCTATCGGTGATACCGGGAACTCTGGTGTTTTTTGAATCGCCGCATCGTCTGGTCGACATGCTCAACGACGCGCATGCGATGCTGGGCCCGCGACCGGCGGCTGTGGCACGTGAACTGACCAAATATTTTGAAACCGTCCGACGCGGAACCCTCCTCGAACTCGCCGCATTATATGGCAGCGAGAACAAGCCCAAGGGTGAGATTGTCGTGCTGATCGGCCCGCCGCAGGAGGATGCTTTCGTCATCGATGCGAGCGATATTGATGCCCGTTTGCGCCAGCATTTGAGGCATTTATCGGTGAAAGACGCGGTGGATGTCACCGTACAGGAGACAGGGCAGCCGCGTCGCCAGATCTACGCCCGCGCGGTGGCTCTGGCACGCGAAGGCGGCAATGAGGACGGATGACCCTATTACCCACCCCGCAAAAACCCAAGGCGCGCCGCTCGCACCAGCAGCGCAGACGGGCTTTGCATCTCGGGGTGTGGGCCGAATGGCTGGCGGCTTTCAGCATGCTGTGCAAGGGCTATCAGCTTTTGGCCTATCGTTATGCCGGTCATGGTGGCGAGATTGATCTGGTCATGCGGCGCAAAAATGTGATTGCATTTATCGAGGTCAAATATCGCGCAGACCATGATCTGGCTCTAATGGCCATTGATGCGGGAAAACAAAACCGTTTCAGCAAGGCGGTGCAGCTGTGGTTGATGCGCAATGGCTGGGCGCAAAACCATGTGCTGCGCGGTGATGCGGTGCTGGTGGTGCCATGGCGATGGCCGCGTCATATCGAAGATGCCTTCACGCTCGCCGAATAAGCGGCTAGACTGCCGGAAAGACCAAATCTTCAGATCAAGACAGCGCAAGACAAGGATCATCCCGTGAAATCACTCACTGTTGCCGTGCAGATGGACCCAATCCAAGCCATTAAAATTGCAGGTGATTCGACCTTCGCCTTACTGCTTGAAGCGCAAGCACGCGGCCATAAGCTCAAATTCTACACCCCTGACCGGCTGTCGATGCGCGATTCCCGCGTCTTTGCCCCGATGCAGGATCTTGTGGTGCGGGATGTGGTCGGTGATCATTGCAGTCTGGGTGAACCGGTCCGCACCGATCTTGCGGATGTCGATGTCGTGCTGCTGCGTCAGGATCCACCCTTCGACATGGCCTATGTGACCTCGACCCACCTGCTCGAACGCGTGCATCCCCAAACTCTGGTGGTCAATGACCCCGCTCATGTGCGTAACGCGCCAGAAAAAATCATGGTGACGCTGTTCCCCGATCTAATGCCGCCGACTTTGATCACCCGTGACCGCGAGGCGATTGAACAATTCCGCGACGAGCATGGCGAAATCGTTATGAAGCCTCTATACGGAAACGGCGGTGCGGCGGTGTTCAAGACCGGTGCAAAAGACCCAAATTTTGGCTCTTTGTTCGATCTGTTCTCGACATTATTTCGCGAGCCTTGGGTGGTGCAACGCTTTCTGCCAGCGGTAGTGAAAGGCGACAAGCGGATCATTCTGGTCGATGGCGAGCCGCTGGGCGGTGTCAATCGTGTTCCGGCTGAAAACGACATTCGCTCGAATATGGTGCGTGGCGGTGCGGCAGAAACCACCCAGTTGACGCCCCGCGAAAAGGAAATCTGCGACCGGATCGGCCCGACCCTCAGGGAACGTGGCCTGTTGTTTGTCGGCATTGACGTGATTGACGGCCACCTGACCGAAATCAACGTGACATCGCCAACCGGCTTGCGAGCAATCAAACGGTTGGGTGGGCCAGATCTGTCCAAGGCTATCTGGGACCGGATCGAAGCCAAATTGGCGTGAATGCTCATATAGCGGCTGATATTGAGATCGAATTGTTATCTTTTACCCCTGCAAACCAGATAGTTTGGAAAAGCAGGGTTATTTACGCATGTCAGTGCGCCACATGGGGAGTTGGCAATGATGCCGGTTGTTCGCTCTGTTCGTTCGGTTCTCCTCAGTGCGCCTTATGCCGAGCCTGAGGGTAATCTCGAGGTCTTGCTGCATCTCCCCAGTGGTTTACGGACAACGGGCCTGGTGGAGATTACGCTCAGCGATGGCACTGTCGGGCTTGGTGAGGGCTATCTTGCCGTATTCGCGCCGACGGTGTTCGCCGCCATCGTCCAATTGGTAACACCCGTTCTTATCGGCCGCTCTCTTTCAGAATTGCCGGCAATTGTGCGCGATATGGAGATCACCACCGGCTATTGGAGTTTCCAGGGCGCGGCACGTCATGTTGTTTCTGCTTGCGAGATTGCGTTGCAGGATGCCCGCGCCCAAACACTTGGTGTACCGCTGTGGAAGGCGTTGGGCGGCGATGTTGCCCGTCCTATTCCGGTCTATGCGAGCGGCGGCGATTCAACCGATCCGGCCTTTATGGCGCTTGAGATAGAAAGAGTTGCCCGCCTCGGTATCCGAACCTTCAAAATCAGAGCGCGCAAGCATCAGGTGGATAAGGCTGTTTGGTGCATGCGGGCGGCTGCTCAATACGGCATCGCTGTGGCAATCGACATGACACAGAACCTTGCCATTCCCTCCCAGAGCGCCGCGGATGTGCTTTCCTTTCTTGCGGAAATCAAGAAGGCGACCGGAATTTCTCCGACATTTCTTGAGGAAGTTCAGGGACCAAATTCGATCTCCGAACTGCCCCAGCTATGTCGAAGCGCAGATGCGCCCATTGCTGGTGGCGAGATTGTCACGACACCGGATGAACTCTCGGCGCGTCTTCGTTCCGGCTGCTACGGCATTGTGCAACCGGATGCCACCGTCAT
Source organism: Hyphomicrobiales bacterium (assembly GCA_947455995.1). Classification (GTDB taxonomy): domain Bacteria; phylum Pseudomonadota; class Alphaproteobacteria; order Rhizobiales; family Beijerinckiaceae; genus CAIYZJ01. The sequence continues at coordinate 20,270 of CANGQA010000017.1, forward strand.
CGGAGGTGTCGGGCCGGTGATGGAGGTGTTCGCAACGGCCAGAGAAACAGGCACTAAAGTGTTCGTACATTGCTGGGGAGCGGGCGTAGGCATGCTGGCTAACTATCATGCGGCCATCGCGGGACAAGGAGAAATGGTCGAGTGGCCAATGCCCGCTTATGAGCTAAGAGATGCGCTGTTCAAAACAGCGCCCCTCATTGACCAGGGCAACCTCGCGCTTGCGGATCTGCCAGGCCTTGGCGCAAGGCTTACGCCGGAGATCGAACGGGCATTTCCGTTCCGTGAGGAAGCCGTCTATCGCTGCCTCGTCGATCCGGGTGTGATACCCCTTGCCGACTGGAGCTTGGCAGGCCAACCAATCTGAATGAGGTAAGGCGCGAAATACAGAGTGTTTTCGGGCCCAATCGATTGATGCCCCTTTGTGTTTATCCATGACCCTGAATGGTAAGCATTCGGGCATAGACGCTTCTATAAGCGGTTGGATTCTGCGGATTGATCCCAAACGTGTCTGCGCCAGATCAATGAAACCATCCCGAGCATAGCAAGGCCGGTTGTCGTCATGATCAGATTGGTCAAGCCAAAACCCAGATGTTTAATCAAGGGTCCAGCAAGCATCAAGCCGAGGGGTAGGCCATAAATAGCCAGCATGCGCACGCCCATGACACGGCCACGAAATTCTTCCGGAGCGACTTTCAGCATCATCACAAACATGGGTATTGTACAGATGTTCTGGGCGAAGCCGGCCAGCACCAGACACAACATGCCTGCGCTAAGATGATCCGTCTGCCCGAATAAAACAAGCAGGACATACCAGCAAACACCGCCATAAATCATGGCCCGTCCGGGTTTTATCAAGTGCCCGGAAAAGCTCAAAGCCACCGATCCTAAAAACCCGCCGAATGAAAAGCTGGCAACCAAAAATCCCAAGCCAGCCTGATCAATGCCATAGACATCTTTGGTGACATGCGGCAAGAGGCCGAGTGTGAAGGGATAAGCCGTCAGATTAATGATGAAGGCAATCCAGAATGCGGCCAGCAATGTCGGGCTATTCCAGACATAGATTAAGCCATTGACGGTATCCCTGTAGGGAGAGGCGATTATTTTCGGGACGGTTTTGATTTGGCGCGCACCCAAAGTGATGATCATTCCGGAAATATAAAGAGCCGAAATCAGGGCATAGGTGTGATCCATGCCGGCCCATGTGACAATGCCGGTGCCGATCAGGGCACCCAAGACGCGCGAGATGTCCTGGGTGATCCGGGATACCCCAATCGCGACCATCAAATGATGGTGGGGGACTGTTTGTGCAATCAGGGTATTTCGGACCATTCCATCTGAGGGGCGTAATAATCCTCCCACTGCTGAAATAGCCAAAACGACATAAGCATCCAGCTGGCCGAAAATCGACAGCAGTAAAATCGAAATTGATAAAACGGTGTAAGAAGCCCGCATTGCGAACAGAAGATTGCGACACCCTATTCTGTCGCCCACAACACCCATCAAAGGCGATATCAGTGTTCCGACATATTGGGCACTTCCAAAAACAACGAGCATAAATACGGAATTGGTTTGCACCAGAATGTACCAACCCAGAATAGGCAATTCCATTTCAATGGCACATGATATCAACAAATCTGCAGGCCATTGAAACTGGTAGCTGCGGACGCTGAACGGTGCCAGAGCAGAGATGCGATCGGGTTTATTGGTTTTACTCATCCACAAAACATAGCATTGCCGCCGCACTAAAAATACAGGCCATTTTTAACAAAAACAGGACTCATCGCCACAGCCAAGGCGTCGATTGTCAAATGATATCAGATATGGATCAGCATGTTGTCATGGACTAAGATGATGTCCAGATCACGAAAAGTGGCTCGTTCTACAGGGAGAAAACATCATGCTGGGTCTCATGCAAGACTGGCCTTTGCTCATCAGCAAGGTGATCGATCATGCCGCTAGCCAGTTCGGCAATCAGGACATTGTCAGCCGATTGGTCGAGGGCCCCATTCATCGTGAGACCTATCGGGATTTACGGCTGCGTTCATTGCAATTGGCAAAGTCGTTGACCCAATCTGGTATTCAGAAAGGGGATCGCATCGCTACCCTGGCCTGGAACACGCACCGGCATCTTGAGTTGTGGTACGGCATCACAGGGCTCGGTGGTATTTACCACACGGTCAATCCGCGTCTTTTTGATGATCAGATCGTTTATATTATCAACCACGCCGCGGATCGGCTGCTGTTTTTGGATTTGACCTTTTTGCCGCTGGTCGAGCGGCTGGCCCCGCGTCTGACGACCATTGAACAGTTCATTATCCTGACAGATGCTGAACATATGCCTGATAGTTCTTTGAAAAATGTGATGGCTTACGAGGATTATCTGGCACAATCCGATAGTGATTTTGTGTGGTCTGTTTTTGACGAAAATACCGCTGCCGGTCTTTGCTACACATCAGGAACAACAGGCCATCCCAAAGGTGTCCTCTATTCGCATCGGTCCAACGTGTTGCATGCTATGGCTCATCTGGCACCCGATTTCTTTAATATTTCATCCCATGATTCCGTGATGCCGGTTGTTCCGCTTTTCCATGCCAATAGCTGGTCTCTCGGTTTTTCTGCGCCGATGGCGGGAGCTCGTCTGGTGATGCCGGGGGCAAAACTGGATGGCCCTTCCTTGCATGAACTGCTTGAAACCGAGCGCGTCACGATGACAGCGGCTGTGCCGACAGTCTGGCTGGCATTGCTTGATCACCTCAACCGTTCAAATGGTCGATTAACAACATTAAAGCGGGTTGCCATCGGTGGCTCGGCCTGCCCGCGTGCTATGACGGAAGCGTTTGAAAAACGATATGGGGTGACGGTCGCCCATGCCTGGGGCATGACGGAAATGAGTCCGCTGGGATCGTTCTGCTCGATCAAGCCTGAACTCAGCGACTTGGATGATGATGCCCTTTACGCGTTGAAGATGAAGCAAGGCTTCCCGACATTTACGGTTGAAATGAAAATCACCGATGATGACGGCATTCCACTTCCCCATGATGGCTCAACATTTGGACGTTTGAAGGTTCGGGGTCCTGCCGTAACACGACAATATTATGGCAGTGATGACACCGTTCTGGATCGTGAAGGATTTTTTGATACGGGTGATGTCGCAACCATTGATCCATATGGGTATATGCATATTACCGATCGGTCTAAGGATGTGATTAAATCGGGTGGTGAGTGGATCTCTTCAATCGAGCTCGAAAATCTGGCCATTGCCCATCCTGCGGTAGCCGAAGCGGCAGTGATCGGTGTTCATCATCCCAAATGGGATGAGCGTCCGTTGCTGATTGTCGTCAAAAAGCCAGAAGCCAGGCTGGAGCGCGATGAAATGCTGGCGTTTTTTGAAGGTAAAATAGCAAAATGGTGGCTGCCGGACGATGTCGTTTTTGTTGACGAGATCCCGCATACTGCCACTGGGAAAATTCAAAAAACAACCTTGCGCGACATGTTCGCGCATTATCAATTTCCATCGATCGCACCAAAGCCTCAGTGACACTCGGTTATATCGGATGGGCGCATCGGATGGGGCTTGATCCGGTAAGCCTTTAATCCCTGTCGGCAATCATGCATTATAGCCTGCTTTGTTGTTCCAGCCATGTCAGGATCATGCTTTGTCCGAACCCTTGCTTTACCCGTGTGTGACCAGTGCCATGGCGGATTCCCGTTCTGTCCGGCGGTTCGAGGATCTACGCTTTGTCACGGGACAGGGGCAATTTGTTGATGATCTTGCCAGCCCGAATGGTCTTTTTGCGGCCTTTTTACGTTCACCTCATGCCCATGCGGACATTATCGGCATCAACATGGCTGCTGCACGCTCACTCAAAGGTGTTTATGGCGTCTATTCAGCGTCCGATGTCCTCAAAAGTCCGGCCAATCCAGAGGGGCTAGGCCCATTGCCAACGTCAATTCCGTTAGGCACGGAAACACAGTTGGTTGTTCCCCGTCGTGATCCTTTATGTCGGGATCGCGTCCGCCATGTTGGCGACCTCGTGGCCATGGTTGTTGCCGATTGTCCCCGCAAGGCTCAAGATGCACTGGAATTGATCACTGTTGACTATCATGTGCTTGAGGCTGTGGTCGATCCAGCAGCGGCGCATGAAGCCTCCAAGGCCCGCATCTGGGCCGAAGCTCCCCATAATCAAGCCTTTGTCTACCAGCGCGGTGATGATTCACGCACACAGGCGGCTTTTGCCAAGGCCCGCCATCAGGTCGAGTTGACGGTTGTGAACAACCGGATTGCTGCGGTTGCTCTGGAGCCTCGCTGCGCCGTCGGGCTGTGGGATGCGAAGGGCCATCGTTACCGGTTGATTGTCAGTGCCGCATCCGTCCACTTCATTCGTGACGAGCTTGCCTCTGGCGTGTTCGGTATTCCCAAGGATCAGATCGAGGTCATGTCACCCGATGTCGGGGGTGGGTTCGGCATGAAAAATGTCACCTATCCGGAATATGCGCTGGTCCTCTGGGCAGCCAAACGGCTCCAACGTCCGATCCGCTGGACGGCTGACCGGTTGGAGGATTTCACATCGGGAGTGCATGGGCGTGACAATATCACGCGGGCCCGGCTGGCACTTGATCGTAAAGGACGGTTTTTGGCTTTGGCTGTCGAAACGATTGCCAATATCGGCGCTTATGTCACCTCGCTTGGTCCGGGCAGCGCAACGGTTGCACCCACACCGGCGATGGGCGGGGTCTATGCCTTTCCAGTGCTGTCAATGAATGTGCGCGGTGTCTTTACCAATATGGCTCCCATTGATGCCTATCGTGGTGCAGGCAAGCCGGAGGCCAATTACATGCTGGAACGGCTGATTGATCTGGCGGCACATCAACTGCGGATTTGTCCCGCCGAACTGCGCCGACGCAATTTTATCACGCAGTTTCCCTTTACCAATGGGACGGGTTTTACGATTGATTGCGGTGTCTTTGAGCATAATCTTGATAAGGCCCTGGCTGCGATTGATCACACCAATTTTGCCAAACGGCGCGCACTTTCCAAAAAAGCAGGGCAGCTGCGCGGACTGGGGATCGGATGCTTTCTGGAGACATCCAGAGGGCCCGCCGAGGAGGAGGCATGGCTGCGGCCAACGGCTGATGGGTCGATTGAAATTGTCGTCGGCACCCAATCCAACGGCCAAGGGCATGAAACCAGTTTTGTGCAGTTGATAGCCAAGCAATTGTCGTTGCCGCTTTTGATGTTGCGCTATGTGCAAGCCGATACCCATTCCGTGCCGACGGGCGGCGGGCATGGCGGTGCCAGATCCCTGCACATGGGTGGTACGGCATTGGTTTATGCTGCCCGCGATCTTCTGGAGAAAACAACAAGGATAGCCGCCCGTTATCTGCAAGTTGATCCCGAAACAGTCGAGTATGTGGATGGGGTGTTTTATTCTTTGACCCGCAATCAGACCGCACCCGACCCTCAGCCTAAGCCCCAGCACATCGATATGCGCGATTTGATTGTCGCTTTTGCCGAGGTTGAAAATCTGGAATTGATCTCAGGCTATGGTGCGTTCAGACAGGCCCCGATCACTTTCCCCAACGGGTGCCATGCTGCCGAGGTTGAAATTGATCCCGATACTGGTGCAGTCACAATTCTGCATTATGTGGCCGTTGATGATTATGGCACCCTGATCAACCCGATGTTGACCGAAAGTCAGGTTCATGGGGGGCTTGCCCAGGGCATAGGACAGGCCATGCTTGAGGCCATTCAATACGATCACGACACCGGTCAATTGATCACATCAAGCCTGATGGATTATGCCTTGCCGCGTGCAGCCGATTTGCCGGCTTTTGATATCCATCTTGTGGAATGCCCGACCAGTTCCAACCCATTGGGCTGCAAAGGCGCGGGCCAAGCCGGAGCCATTGGCGCACCCCAAACGATCATCAATGCCATCGTTGACGCCCTCAAACCCACTGGCATTACCCATATCGACATGCCGGCAACTCCACTCAGAATCCTCGCCGCTTTGCGCAATGCCAGCGGCTCTTGATCCATCCTGACAGGGTGCTTGACAAGAAGCAGCAGGTTGGCTTGTATACAAGTATGCAAGCCATTTCGAAACCACTCGATCGCCGACAAAACACCGCCGCCCAGGCCTATGCCCAGCTGCGGGAATGGATCATTTCCGGCGAGCTGCGACCCGGGCAATCGATTTCGGAACCTAAAATGGCCATTACCTTCGGTGTGAGCCGTACTCCGATCCGTGAAGTGTTCAAGCGGCTGCAAGATGAGAAATTGCTCGATATTTTCCCCCAGAAGGGCACTGTTGTCTCCCCGATCGACATTGCACTGGTGCGCTCGAACCAGTTCATCCGGGAAACGCTTGAATTGCGGACCATCGTGCTCGCGGCCACGCTTGCCAGTCCGCAAGATATTGCCCTCCTGCGCACGCAGATGGAGGCACAAAAACAACTGGTTGAGGATGGCAATCATCGCCAGTTTTTTGCCGCCGATGATTATTTTCATGAAACGCTGATTGGCATTGCCGGACAACCGGCTGTGTGGAAAACCATTGAGGATGCCAAGGCGCAAATCGACCGTGTGCGCCATTTGTCCCTTGAAGACCCGGAATGGTTGCGGCGGATCTATGCAGAGCATCGGGCTATCACCGAATCTATTGCCCATCATGATGCTGTGCAGGCTGTTGCAGCAATGCAGGCCCATTTGCATACTGTTTTTGCCGCCATCGACAAGATCGCGCTGGCGCATCCGCATTTTCTCAAAAAAGACCAGCGAACCGAGGCGCCGGCTTTTTAATCAAAATCTCGGGCAGGAGGAGATTATGTCAATATTTATAAAAAAGACGATGCGTCGTTTGTTCATGCCTTTGACAGTGATTGCAGCTTTGGCTGCAGGCTCAAGCACTTCATTCGCGCAAGAACCGCCGGCAGCAGGCAAAAGCCCGCGCATTGATGCGATCAAATCAGCTGGTGTGTTGCGGGTGGCTGTCTTGTCAAACGCACCTTGGCTGATTGAAAACACCAGTGGCACAGGCGAGGCATGGGATGGTCCGGCGTGGATTCTGGCCAAGGAATATGCCCGTTTGCTCGGTGTGAAATTGCAGACCGTGCCAGTTTCACATGAAACAAAGGTGCCGGTGCTGGCATCCAATCAAGCGGATTTGTCGATCACGGCTTTGGCAGAAACACCTGAACGGCTCAAGGTTGTCGATTTTGTGATCTATTCGCAAACATCGGTCTGCATGTTCGGCCGGGCCGACAACCCCAAATTCAGCGGGGCCAAAAAAGTCGACGATCTCAACAATCCCGACATTACCATTGCCTATCTGACCGGCAGTGCCGAAGAGAACTGGGTGAAGTCCCGTTTCCCGTTGGCTAAATATCGCGCTGTTGGCGGCACGGGTGTGGCACCTGTCGAGGAAATCGTTGCCAAACGCGCCGATGCCGCGCCAATCAACCGGATCCCCTATGTGCCGTTAAGCCGCAAGGTCAAAGGTCTTGCCGCACTTCCGGCTGAAAACAATTGTCAGGGCAGCATGGAGAAAGCCTCTCCCGTTGGTTTAGCCATCGACAAGAACCAGACCGTTTTGCTGGAATGGCTGCGTGATGTCGCCAAGGGGATGCAGGCCAAACTGGATGCCGCTGAAGGCGTTGTCGTCAGCAAAATGGAATAGTGAGAAACGGGGCATGCCGTCTGTCTGCGGCGTGTCCCGTTTGCCCATCCTGTTGATGCAATGCTCCGGAGGCTTGAGTGCCTGATTTTGATCTAACGCCGATTCTGGACAGCTGGCAGTTTCTGGCCACCGGCGTTGGTGTGACTATTTTATTATCGATCCTCAGCATGGCAGCTTCACTGATGCTGGGCACGCTTTTGGGTTTGGGGCGGGTCTATGGCCCGCGTGGCTTGCAACTGGCCATCACCTTTTATGTCGATACGATGCGTTCGATCCCCGTTCTGGTGGTGATTGTCTGGATCTATTTTGCGGTTCCCATTCTGAGCGGGATCAATTTCCCGCCCTTCTGGTCAGCCCTGATAGCCATCACCATTCACATCACGGCCTCTGTTGTGGAAATTGTCCGTGCCGGTGTGGAATCGATCCGCGAGGGGCAGTGCCGCGCAGGCCTGGCGCTGGGCATGTCCTGGCCGCAAGTGATCATGCACATTGTTCTGCCACAGGCAGCCATCCGCATGTTGCCGGCGATCGGCTCGGTCTTGTCCGTGACGATCAAGGATACAGCGATTGCCTCGGTGATTGCGGTGCCGGAATTCATGAAACGCGCCGAAACGGTGGCTTCGCAAAGTTACCAGCCGATGGAAGTGTTCACCTTCGCCATCATTGTCTATTTCCTGCTGTTGTTCCCAACCACGCGTACGGTTGATTTCATCTATCGGCGGCTTTCACATCTGGGGCGGTCATGACGCTGGATTGGTCGGTTGTTTGGCAGAATAAATGGCTGCTTGCCGAAGGTGCCTTGATGACCATCGTGCTGACGGTCTTGACCATGGGCTTCGCCGTGCCACTGGGGATTGTGCTGGCCTTCATGCGGATTTCCAAGTGGCGCAGCTTGGCCTTGTTCAGCCAATGCTTTGTCGAATTATTCCGCAATATTCCGTTGATCTTGATCGTCTACTGGTCGTTTTACGTGATCCCGATTCTGGTTCCGGTGCAGTTCTCGGCTTTCACCACCGGCCTGATTGCCCTTGTCCTGTGTGTTTCGGCCTATAATGCCGAAACCTTCCGCGCCGGAATCAATTCGGTGCGGGCAGGGCAGACCAATGCAGGCCTGGCCTTGGGCATGAGCCAGTTTCAGGTGATGAAGGAGATCATTCTGCCACAAGCGGCGCGGCGGGTTCTGCCGATTCTGGCGACAACTTGGGTCTCCTTGTTCAAGGATACGTCCTTGGTGTCGGTGATCGCGGTCGGCGAATTGTCACATGTCGCCTTGCAGATCCGTTCACAAAGTTTCCGGGTTCTGGAAATGCTCACGGCGATGGCGGTGATTTATTGGATGATGGGCTATCCGCAGGCCAAACTCTCCGACTGGGTTCGCAAGAAATTCGAGGTCAAGGAATGACTGATACAACTCCCATCCGGCGTGCGGCCACGCAACCGCCCTTGCTGGAATATAAACATGTCCGCAAAGCTTTTGGCGCCTTTCAGGCCATTGATGATATTTCCATCAATATCTATCCCGGCGAGGTGGTGTGCTTTATCGGTCCGTCAGGTTCGGGAAAATCCACCTTGTTGCGCGGTACCAATGGTTTGGACCCTTTTGATGGTGGCGAGGTGATTTTTGACGGACTGGTTTTGCCACGCAAACCAAGCGACGTCCGCAAAGTACGCCAGCGCATGGGGATGGTGTTCCAGAATTTTGAATTGTTTCCCCATAAGACCGCCTTGCAGAATGTGGCGATCGGCCCGATCACAGTGCTGAACACCGATCGTGCGACAGCCGAAAAGCAGGCCATGGCGCTCTTGGCCAAAGTCGGGCTGGATGACAAGGCGGATAATTATCCGGTCAATCTTTCGGGTGGACAACAGCAAAGAGTTGCGATTGCGCGGGCGCTGGCCATGCAGCCCGAGGTTCTGCTGTTTGACGAGCCGACATCCGCGCTTGATCCTGAAACCATCGGTGAGGTGCTGTCGGTAATGAAGGCGCTGGCCGACGAAGGCCGCACCATGGTGATTGTCACCCATGAAATGAGCTTTGCCCGCCGCGTGGCCGATTGGGTGATCGTGTTCGAGCGCGGCAAGGTGCTCGAAGAAGGGCCACCCGAACAGATTTTCGAAGCGCCCACGGTCGAACGGACCAAGGAATTCCTTGGCCATCTGGGCTGGGCCTGAACCCGAGTGTCTATGAAGATTTAGAGAAACGAGGACAGTGATGGAACAAGCATGGCGGTGGTTTGGCCCTGAAGAGCCGACAACTTTACGTGATGTCACGCAAACCGGCGCAACCGGCATTGTGACAGCCCTGCATCAAATCAAATATGGCGAGGTCTGGTCTGTCGACGAGATCATGACCCGTAAAAATATGATCGAGGCCGATCCAGAGCTCGGTTTGCGCTGGAGCGTGGTGGAAAGTCTGCAAATTCCCGAGGCGGTGAAGCTTGGTGAAGCCAATCTGGAGCCGATGTTTGAAAAATACCGCCAATCCATTCGTAATCTCGCCCAATGCGGGATCGACACGATCTGCTACAATTTTATGACCGTGCAGGATTGGATGCGGACAGAGCATAGTTATCCCTTGCCCGGCGGTGGGCGCGCATTGCGCTTCAATGCCTATGAATATGCGGCGTTCGATTGCTTCATTCTCAAGCGGAAAGATGCTGAAGCGGACCAGACGCCGGAAGTTCTGGAAGCTGCAAAACAATGGATCGTCAAATCCTCGCAGGCCGATCGGGATAAGCTGTTTGCCAATATCATGGCCGGTTTGCCCGGTGCCTTCGAGCGGTATGATCTGCAAACTTTACGCGATATTCTGGCCCGCCATGCCCATATCACCAAGGACATGCTGCGCAACAATCTCAAAACCTTTTTGGAAAACATCATTCCGACGGCGGAAGAATGCGGTGTCCGGATGTGTATCCATCCCGATGATCCGCCCCGTCCGCTGCTCGGCCTGCCGCGCATTACCTGTAACGAGGAGGATATCGCCTTCATTCTCGGTTGTGTGCCCTCGCCGTCGAATGGGCTGACCTTCTGCACAGGTTCGCTCGGCGCCAATGTGGCCAATGATGTGCCCCATATTGCCGAACGCTTTGCCGATAAAATCCACTTTGCCCATTTGCGCAATGTCAGCAATTATCCCGACGGCTCCTTCATGGAAGCCGCCCATCTCGATGGCGATGTGGATATGGTGGCCGTTGTCGAGGTCTTGCTGCGCGAGCAGAAACGTCGGCAGGAGGCAGGGCGCAAGGATTGGCGGATACCATTCCGGCCTGATCATGGCCATGAATTGCTTGATGATGTGAACAAGCCAACCCATCCCGGCTATCCAGCCATTGGCCGCCTGCGCGGTTTGGCCGAAATCCGCGGCGTGATGACGGCTGTCGCCAAAATGCACAATTTGCCGACATGATTTTTTAGATGTTATGCAACCAGAATCGGCCGCACCCAAAGTGCGGCCGCTTGCCGTCCCGGCTTAATTCCGGCAAAGGCCTGGTTAAGCGCGACCTTCGCGCCATTTCAGAAGTGGCATGAGAGCCGTTTCCAAACGTGCTTTGTCCTCACCTGTCAGTCGTCTGAAGGGTTGCCGTGCCATCCCGACTGGAACACCCATCATGTCCAAAGCCATTTTACAGCCGGGAATGACACCGACTTCGATCAAAGCTTCGATGATGACATTCGCCATCTTCTGGAGTTCCAATGCCTGTGCTGCGTGGTCTTGTGCATACAGGCTTGCTATTGCGACAAACACGTCACCCATGAGATTATATGTCGTTCCAATCGCACCGCTGGCGCCCATACTCAGTCCTGCCAGCCACATTTCGTCATAGCCATTATAAATGAGGGCGTCCGGGCAGTGCCTCCGCAAGCGCTCCAAGGCAAAAAGATCTGTCGAAGTATGTTTGACGCCAATGATGTTTTTATGCCCAAGCAGATTTGACAATTCTGCAACGCTGAAGGCCTGTGTAATGGCCGGAAAATTATAGATGATCAGAGGCAAGGCCGCATTGTCAGCAATCGTCCGATAATGCGACATCACTTCCGCACGGGAAAACTGGTAATAGTACGGCGTCACGGCTGAGATGGCATCATATCCGGATGAGTGGGCCACTTCTGCCAGTTTCAAAACATCCCGCGTCGCAACCGCTCCGACATGGGCAATCAGCCTCAGCTTGCCTTTGGCACAATCGGCAACATGGCGAAGACACTCTGCCCGTTCGTCGATGCTTTGGAGCATCGCTTCACCGGAACTGCCGCCGACATAGAGACCATGCACGCCTTGGCGGATGATAAATTGGACAAGGGCCTCGCTTGATGTCCGATCGATGGCCTCCTCTTTGTCAAAAGGGGTGAGCAAAGCGGCGTGAATTCCGCCGAGATTTTTCAATGAGCCGTTCAATGTCATCGTGGGAGGTCCTTGTGTCGGGAGGTGTTTGTATCACTTCTGAATCCGAGGCTACAAGGCCGATACGGGAAAGTCTAATTCAGTGTCGGTTTCAAACAAGAAGCCCCGGTCCAGAATGTCGGGCGGGCTTTTGGCCACCATCTGCTCTGGACCTCCCTCAATCAGTGATTCCAAATTAATCCGTCGTGATCGGAAAGGACACCAATATTTGTACAACATTTGTAAATAGAACAAATAAGGAACAAATGAAGGTACGAGGAATTTGTCGATTTTTAAGTCATTGATTTTATTGAGAAATTTGGCGCACCCGACACGATTCGAACGTGTGACCTTTGCCTTCGGAGGGCAACGCTCTACTCTTTTCTGCTGCTTACTTCAAATTATTTTTATGAGCTGAGCCATTGTAATTACTGATAATTAGGCTATATTTAGGGCAATGGTCAATACCGGCAATGTCCAGTTATTCCGTTATTCTGCTTACTTATTGCTTACCCGTTCATGCCTTGCAAGGTAAAATCAATGAAATTTACAGTTCGTAGCATTGCCGCGCTGAAGCCGGACCATTCCCGTGAAATTTTTCATTGGTGCGATGATGTCAAAGGCTTTGGTATACGTATTAAGCCTACAGGTACGGCATCCTACCTTCTGCAATACCGGACTAGTGGTGGTATCAGTCGCCGCCTGACATTAGGCAAGGTCAGCGTGCTTACCCCCGATGAGGCACGGCGGCTAGCCAAGCAGCGGCTTTCAGAAGTTGCTAGAGGCAACGATCCTGCAAATGAAAGAGCAGAAGAGCGTCGGAGCATGTCTATGAAAGACCTGTGCAACGATTATATGAAGGCTATCGAGGCAGGAGCGATACTTGGAAAAAAAGGTTTACCGAAGAAACCTTCAACCCTCGTCACAGATAAGGGGCGGATCGAAAGGCACATCCTGCCGCTACTTGGCACGAAAAAGGTCCGCGACATAACTTCACCTGACATAGTGCGTTTTATAAAAGATGTCACCCAAGGCAAGACTGCGACTGACATAAAGACTGGGCTAAGAGGCAGGGCGATTGTTGAAGGTGGCAGGGGTGCTGCGGCACGAACCGCCGGGCTGCTTGGCGGTATTCTGACTTATGCCGTTACAGAAGGAATCATAGAACACAATCCGGCGAGGGGGGTTAAGCGACCTGCGGATCAAAAGCGCATTGTGCGCCTTGAGCCGTCTCACTATCGCACGCTCGGGGAAAGTTTGCCTGTCATGTTGCAGAAGGGGACGGCACGGCATGCCATTTTGGCGATACAGCTGCTCGCACTAACTGGGTGCCGCAGGGGGGAGATCGAGGCCCTGCAATGGTCAGAAGTGGATCTGGAAGGACAAGCCTTAAGGCTGAATGATTCCAAGACAGGCCGCAGCATCCGGCCTATCGGCAAGCCGGTTATCAAGCTGCTTAGTTCACTTAATAATAATGGGACATGGGTGCTGCCAGGTCGGGAGGGTAGGCATTACGGAGGCTTGCCGAAAGTCTGGGCGCGTTCTGTACCGATCGATGGTCTCACCTTGCATGGATTGCGGCACGGATTTGCAAGCGTGGCTGGAGATCTAGGGTATAGCGAACTTGTGATTGGCGCGCTTCTGGGACACGCGTCGACCGGCATAACATCACGATACATCCACCACATCGACACTACACTGATTTCAGCAGCAGATGCCGTTGCATCTAAAATCGCAGATATGATGGGTTATTAATATGAAATGTGCTGAAGAGCTTATTATCGGAAATATGATAAACTTAGATCTGGAACCTACGATTGCTGAGGTTCTTAACACGCTCTCTAAATTCGAATATTTAGCAGAACTACCTCATGCCGAATTAATAACACTTGCTTCTGAACTGAAGTCAGCTGCAGTTGCTGCAAGTGGAAGCGCGCACGGCAGGGTTATGGGCAAGGGCAAAGGGGCGCGACGAGGCCAGCGAAAGCATCTCATCCCGTTTTATCTGAACCAAGTACGCCATGCGTTGAATGCGGCAGGAATAACTATCACGAACACGAAAAATAAATACAGCCCCAAAAGAAAGGGCTCGGGATCACCATTATACTACCGCGTGGCGCACGCTATTGCACGTCACACAAATGTAGTGCTTCCCAATGGACATGCAGGGCCACTGGCTCTTCCGATAGGGCTTATGCCGCAGGATAAAGTGGCTACAACACTCGCTGTAGTTGAGGCCTACGAGGTTGATTACTTCACAGACGAGAGCGGGACAAAAGCAACAAGATATGTCGCAACCAAATGATGTTCCTGTACAGGGACAAATTTTGCCCCAAACTATTTGCCTGTTTGCCCCTTAGCATTGTCAACAATCCGGCATAGATTCTTGATTACTCGCCATGACTGGCGGCAGGTATAATGGAATCAAAAAATGCTTATCAAATCTGAACTTCTTAATCCAAACGAAGCAAGTTTATATCTCGCAGCACAGGGAGTGCGGCGTACGACAAGCACACTGGCTAAAATCCGTGTGCTCGGTGGCGGACCAGTTTACCGCAAATGCAACCGTGCGATTTTGTATGCCAAATCCGATCTCGATGCATGGGTGGCAAGCCTTATGTCTCCAACGGCAGCCAGCACAACCGCAATGAAGGCAGTCCACAGCCAATCTCCTGAATTGCACCTCACCAATTCCATTGCAGCATAAAAAAATGCCTGCACTCGATATTGAGTAAGGGTAAAATCAACTATTTGATGGAGATTTAACATGTCTGTTTATCGTATTCCGGTCAAAGACCCACAACTGCTTCAACACTTGCAGGAGGTGATTTGCGAGCAATTTGATACGCTTCTCGCCCGCGCGGTCGACGACCATTGCACCGTCGGCAATCCAGGCTGTGGAGAATGGCACAATATTCGTGATTGCTGCAGGGGGGCTGTACAGATGAACGGAGAATTAGTTGCGCTTGCAGCTGCTGCAATGTCTTTGAACGGGACTGTTGATAATAACCTCCTGCATCGCATTCTAGACAACAAATGCGGCAACGCGTGTATTGAAGATGGGTGCTTGGTCATTGATATGTGGGACGATAATCGGGGCGAAATGTCCCTCCAGCACAATCCACCCCCATTGATGCCTTGCTGATTGGGGGCGCAGGTGGATTATTTACATGACAAGGGGCAGGCGGCACAGTTTCTGAACACTCTCGACCCGACAGCGGAGAAGTTCCTGTTTGTCGAGATCGGGGTAGATGGTGGCACGCGCCCGTATTACACAAATCTTGATGGCGTGTGGCCAGCGATCGAGCGCGCCAATATCGCAGGAGGGTCGAATTGGTTTGTGACCATTAACGAGACCAAAGGAATTGAACGCAAGGTATCTGATGTAATAAGGGTACGCGCTGTTTTCATAGATTGTGATCAGTCCGAATCAGTACAGAGCTTTAAGAATTGGGGCAGGAGCGCACTTGCAAGTTCGCATCCGTCTATCATGCTCGGATCAAGCTCAGGAAAATACCATGCATACTGGCTTGTTTCCGACTGCTCGCGGGAGCAGTTCAAACCCTTGCAGCAGGGGCTTATCAAGAAATTTGGATCTGATGGTGTTGTTTGCGATCTGTCACGCATTATGCGGTTGGCGGGCACTTACAACGTAAAACCAAAATATCTGGAGCCAACACTGTGCAAGGCCGTCTATCCAAATATTAAAAATTGGACGGTCAAAGAACTGACCGAAGCACTGGAGCTTCAATTAGGGACAAATAATGTGAGCTGGAAAACAACACTGGAAGAATCAAAGGCTGCAGGGGGCGGTGCGGGAGCCAATGCTGCATTGAGTGCGGGCACGGATATGGGGTGGTATAATAATTTATCCGCATCCGACAAAAATCGTGTTGTACGCACTGCATGTAAAACCCTTTGGGATGCTACCAAAGTCTTCGAGTGTGAAGAAGATGGCGGCTTAAATGCAGACTGGTATAGGTTGTCATGTGCTATTGCCCGATCTGGTGCTCCAGATGCAGAAAATATCTTTGTTGAGTTCGGACTGAAGGCAAAAAATCCCGATAGCGAGGAAAAATTACGGGAGCATTTCAATCGGACAGACTTCCAGGGCACAGGGAGCATCTCTGTAGGCACGTTGTTGGGTTGGGCTCAAAAAGCTGGGGCTGACTTCGGCGAATTTAAAACAGCCGCAGCAGTCGCTGGGTTGAAGGCCAGCGGCAAATTGCCGGAGGGACTTACAGAGCCGATAAGGCCGGGAACATACACCAAGGAACAAGCAATCGTATTGCTTTCTGAGAAGCTATTTGTAGGGCCAAGGGGTAGCATTTATCATATTGAAAAACAGGGGGACGCGATCCCAACACCTGATAAAAACATTGCAACGCTATATCTAAATGTGCGCGTCGACAGTGGCACTAACAATGGCACGCGTTCAGCAATTGATGTTTGGAAGGCCGCTCAAAACAGGCCTACCCGTGAGGTTATTTTTGATCCACAACAGCCGCCTGGGGTTGGTGGCATTACCAACGATCCATTTAATGCGTGGCAAGGTTTCGCCTGTATCAAAGCCCCAGATCCAACAAAGACGAAGAGCATCCATGATTTGATTTCGAGGGTGATTTGCAACGGCAATATGGAGCATTACGAATATGTTTTGAACTGTCTTGCATGGCTGCGGCAGAAGACAGGAAAGCCATTAGGTGTATGCCTTCATCTGATCGGGACAGGTGGCATGGGTAAGAGTGTTTTTGGTGAACACCTTGTAGCAAAATATTTTGGAGAACACGGGATCGTTCTCAATTCAAGGGATCAGCTCGACAACAAATTCAACTCGCGCTTTAGTGGTAAAGTCCTCACTTTTGTGGAAGAAATTATTTTCCATGGAGATCGTGGTCTCACTGATAAATTCAAGACACTTGTTACGACCTCGGTGATGGAGATTGAGCGTAAAGGTCTCGAAGCTCAACGGGTGAGCAACTGCAACAGTTTTATCATGGCAACAAACCATGACCACGCTTTTCATTCAGATGAAGGGATGCGGCGGCGCATCTTCCCACTTCGGATCAGCTCAGACAAAACAAATTTAGGTGGTCTGGCTTTGGTTGCAATGGGTGATATTGAGTCAGGGGGACGGGAGGCTTTCTGGGATGAATTAGCAGTTCGGGATATTAGTTCATTTGCTCCGTCTAGGTTTCCAGAAAATGCGGAAATCATTAGCCAATCACGTATGAGTCAGGGACCTGTAGAGGATTTCTTATTGGCTATTGCAAGTGCAGGAGGGATCAAAATGGACCAATACTCTAATAATCAATCCATACCCTGCAACATAACACCATATGACCTGTACAAGGCATTCGTAAATCATAACAAAGAGAGGACACAGGGCTTCAACCAATCAAAACTTGCAGCAGCTATTGAATTAAAGCTAGGCATCAAGTTGGTGCGACCTTGGAATAAGGAGGGTAAAAGGGAACGTGTTTACAGCATGCCTAACAGCCGTAGCATCATTGCAAAGATCGACCCTGCTTTGCTTCAACAAGAAGACGAAGAGGATGAGGGCAACGGTCCACCGGTGATCGAATTAAGCACGAAGAGGGAAGCAGGGGGGGCTGGTACTTCACTGTTTGGGTGAGTGGATAATTGTTATGGTGTTACCGTGAAAGACCCTAGCTTTCATGATGTGATAGGCAGTCCAAGGCAGTCCAAGGCAGTCCAAGGCAGTGTGAGTGAGTTCTGACTGAAATATCCAGATAAATCATATGCTTAATTAAATACTTATATCTCAGTCCAACAGTCCAAGAAATAAAAACTAGAAATAAAAATAGAATATTTAGCGGATTTATCCCCTCTGCAGTCCAATCACCCCGATTTTTGGAAATTATTACCGTCTTGGACTGCTCAGATAAAAATGTCCTTAAATCACTGATTTAATTGATATTTTACCAGTCCATTGAACACGGACTGAGCTTGGACTGCACCAAATCCCTCCCCTTCCATAGTCAAAACGCAAACTATCTGATTTTAACAAAATTACGTCTGTGATTGAGATGAAAACATAAACTCTGATTGGACTATGCGAACTGATCGCATCCAAAACACGCACCATCCGAACCTCCGGCAACATGCGGACCTCCGATCCAAAAATAGGACAAACCCCGTGCTACCTAAACTGGACATATCATGTGCTCGCGACAGCCCATGGAAACATACATTGACAGCAAGGACGTTTGAAAACATAAATTGATAAAACTCAATGATTATATCTGATCTGATAAATACGTGCCGCAAATTGGAAGAGTGTGTTATCAATTCGCTATCATTTCATTCTATGCTGACGTGCCCCCGTTAAATTAGGCCATTTAGAACTGGAATTTTCCACTTATGATCCCTGCGGGGAAAGAGGAGATTTCAGATGAAGGCTTCCAAGTTTAGCGAGGCGCACATTGCGTTTGTTTTGAAGCAGGCAGAGGACGGAACGGCA
>CANGQA010000018.1 GCA_947455995.1 Hyphomicrobiales bacterium
CATCGGAAATCGGCATGTTCGGAACGTCATTGTCATTCTGACCCTCTGTCAGATTGCCAGCCTCATCACGATCCCGACGGTTGCGACGGCCACCGCGACGACCACGACGACGGCCGCGAAGGCCTTCTCCATCGCCTGACTCACGAACAGGCTGGTCAGCACTCAGAGGACCTTCTGAATCTGCATCTTCAACGGTTTCGCCATTGAAAGGTGCAATCGTAATATCGGGCTGGGGAGCATCGAGAGACATAGGACGTTCGCCCTGTGGCAAACCTTCCCGATCACCGCGACCCCGGCGGCGACGGCGACGGCGACGGCGGCGCGCTTGTTCATCCGTGCTGCCTTCGCCATCATCGGCGCGATGCTGGTTGCGCTCGCCATTGCGGTCAGACCGCGCGTTTCCTTCACGCGAAGACCCTTCATGCATCGAGGAAGCCGAATCGATCAGTGTTTCGTCTTCTTCCTCATCTTCGATCTCGTCGATTTCTGGCTCGTCTTCTTCTTCTTCCATCAGAACGCTATCGACCTGAATGCCGATCATGATCCGCTCGACGGGGGTCGCCAATTCACCACGTTCTATTGCAAAGGCATGGGTGCCGGAGTGGCTCTCATCGGCCATGACTGTGATGACAACGCCGAAACGCTCTTCCAGAGCCCGCAAATGACTGCGCTTCTGGTTGAGAATGTAGAGCGCGATTTCCGAACGTGTCCGCACAGTCAGATTATGCGTGGCGGAGCGCAGCAAATGTTCTTCCACCGCGCGCAGGACGTGCAAGGCTACAGAGGGCACGGCACGCACAAAGCCGATACCCGAGCAATGCGGGCAGATGATGGTGGAGCCCTCAAGCACACCGGTGCGAATACGCTGGCGGGACATTTCGAGCAGGCCAAACGGAGAAATACGGCCGACTTGAATGCGGGCGCGGTCGTTTTTCAACGCGTCCTTCATCCGGCGCTCGACCGCACGATTATTACGGTTTTCCTCCATGTCGATGAAATCGATCACGACAAGCCCGGCCAGATCGCGCAACCTCAACTGGCGTGCAACCTCGTCGGCTGCTTCCAGATTGGTTTTCAATGCCGTGTCTTCGATATTGTGCTCACGCGTGGCGCGGCCCGAATTGACGTCAATGGCCACCAGCGCTTCGGTCTGGTTGATGACCAAGTAGCCACCCGATTTCAGTGTGACCTGATTGGAGAACATCGCATCCAACTGCGCCTCGATGCCGTAACGGGCAAACAGGGGTTGCGGATCGCGATAGGGTTTGACGTTGCGGGCATGGCTCGGCATGAGCATGCGCATAAAGTCCTTGGCATCTTTGTAGGAGGCCTCGCCTGCGACAATCACCTCGTCGATGTCTTTGTTGTAGAGATCACGGATAGAACGTTTGACCAACGACCCTTCTTCATAAACCAACGCAGCAGCGGTTGATTGCATGGTCAATTCGCGGACATTTTCCCACAAGCGCATCAGATATTCAAAATCACGCTTGATTTCAGGCTTGGTTCTGGCTGCTCCCGCTGTACGCAGGATAACGCCCATGCCATCCGGCACTTCCAACTCTTGCGCGATGGATTTCAGACGCTTGCGATCCACGACATTGGTGATTTTGCGGGAAATGCCGCCTCCACGTCCGGTATTAGGCATCAAAACCGAATAACGGCCTGCCAGCGACAAATAGGTGGTTAAAGCCGCGCCTTTGTTGCCGCGTTCTTCCTTGACCACTTGAACCAGCAAAATCTGCCGGCGTTTGATCACTTCCTGGATTTTGTATTGCCGACGATAGTGGCGCGGACGCTCCGGCACTTCTTCCATCGCATCTTCGGCACCGACCTGTTCGACGCTGTCCTCTGAAGATTCGCTGCCATCACTTCCTTCATGGTCATCGGAATCATGGCCCTGATGGTCATGATCATCGTGATGTTCATGCTCGTGTTGTTCTTGCTCGTGATGTTCTTGGTTGTCCGAGGTGGGATGCTCGTGCTGCTCGCCGTTGTCATGTTCAGAATCAGACGCCTGTCCGGAGACATGATCATCTTCGCTATGATCTTCATCCGGGGATAGGGATTCGCTAACCACGGGATCCGATTTGGACGAACGCGGCTTTGTACGGCTGCGGCGACGTTTGTTGCGGCCTTCTTCCTCATCCGCTTCACGATCGGCCCGGGCGTCTTCGGCCAACAGGGCTTCACGGTCTGCAACCGGAATCTGGTAATAATCGGGGTGGATTTCGCTGAAGGCTAAAAAGCCGTGCCGATTGCCGCCATATTCGATGAAGGCAGCTTGAAGAGACGGCTCGACACGGGTGACTTTAGCCAGATAGATATTGCCACGCAGTTGTTTTTTGTTAGCGGCTTCGAAGTCGAATTCCTCGATCCGATTTCCGCGAACCACCACAACCCGTGTTTCTTCCGGGTGGGCGGCATCGATCAACATTTTGTTCGCCATGAGCTACTCTCAATAGCGCCAACTCTTCGCGTTCAGACGCGCGATGTCCCAAAAGAGCCGAGATGATGGGCCTGACAGGCCCAGACGAATGACGGCGGAAACACAGCGATCGCGGGTGAAAAGGGGCGCGATGCGGCCGCGAAAATGCGGCCAAGGTGGAATGGGAAAGATCTGCGAGGGGGCTCTTATGGCTGCGGTGAACAAGAGGCCCCGCAAAAACCGTTTGGTTTTGCGCCTTGCTTCCTGCGACCGTACGGAGCCATTCGCCCACGTTCATAGACCTCGATAAGTGCGACACCCAACGCTTTGAAACAGGATCGGTTAAGATACCGTTCGACGTCGGAAAAGACCTGCAGGAGCCGCCAGAAGAGCGGAAACCCTGCCAAAAATGCTGCATCCGATTGTTATGGGTCCGGTTTCGGAAACCTAGCCGGATGAGACGGATCAGTCAGTCTGATCACTTCTTCAACCGATTTATCATATTGTCAGTTGCAACATGTGAACTCTAACGCTTAAGCAGCAGGCTTGGCAAGCGATTCCCATTCACTGCATCGCGTTTGTTGTCCGTCACGCGCCAATAAACATCCCGTCAGGCCTATGCGAACAAGGCCGATCAAGTTAGAAAGAGGTGCTTTTCCAACAGGGATTGACCGATTGAGACTGTTTTCGACATTGTTCGTCATTCTTTCAAACGGCTGGCAGTGTTGCCTCTTGCAGTGTTGCCGTTTTGCGCAGCTGTGTCTTTTTCTTGTTTCTGCGGTGGTGACAATTTTGCCTGCTACAGTCGCCCAACCGCTTGCCAAACAGCCCGTAGCACTTGAGGCGCGACTGGAAGGGGACCGGTCGCTATCAGTCCTGACCGTGACACTGACTCATAAAGTTGATGTCGAAATTTATCCGATGCAATCACCCGACCGACTGATCATTGATTTGCCTGCGGTTAATTTCCAGATTCCACCGGCATTCAAACTGGCCAGAACGCCCTTGGTCAAAATGGTGCGTTATGGGCTTTTAGGCGCTGATAAAGCCCGAATCATCATTGACCTGGCTGCTCCGGCTTTGGCCGGACGGATCACGACCCAAATGGTTGCCAGTGGCTTTGCGCGCGAGCTGAGCATCGAAATCAAGTCCGTCGAGCCCTCGATGTTTGCGAAGAAATCACAAGAGGCCGAATTTACCAGGCGCAGCACGATGTTGACCAACGACAATGCCGTCGAAGGGGCAGTTGCACCACAAACCAGCGTAAAAGGCAAAATATCAGACCGGCGTCCTTTGATCATGCTTGATCCGGGTCATGGTGGGCCTGATACGGGCGCGGTGGGGCTCAACAATATTTCCGAAAAAGATGTGGTGATGGCTTTTGCCAGAGATCTCAGATCCTTATTGGAAAGTCGCGGCCAATTCCGAGTGATGATGACACGGGAAACCGATGTTTTCGTTCCGCTTGACGAGCGGGTGCGCATGTCTCGGCTCAACAATGCCAGCCTGTTTATCTCCATCCATGCCGATCGTCTGGCAACTGCCACAGAGGTCCATGGCTTTACGGTCTATACCGGCTCCGAAAAGGCGACTGATGCAGAATCAGCCATCCTGGCCGATAGCGAAAACCGCGCCGATGCGATGGCTGGTGCTGATCCCGTGGCTGCGCGCGAGGATATCAGTGATATTCTGGACGATCTGGTAAGGCGCGAAACCCGCAGCCATTCTTCTTTGTTTGCCCGCACCTTGCTGGGACGGATGGAGGCCACGGGGCAGGTGATGAACAAGAATCCGCACCGGTCGGCCGGTTTCAGAGTGTTGCGGGCTCCCGACGTGCCTTCGGTTCTGTTGGAGTTGGGATATTTATCCAGCAAGACCGACATCAGCAAATTATCGGATGCCGCGTTCAGAGAGAGAATGACCCTCGATATAGCCGATGCGGTGCAACGCTTTTTTGCCTCAATACAGGCCCAAGAATCTCAAGGCGTGTTGCCACATTGAACCCGGGCCAATTTTTGCCGTGATTGCGGTTTAAGCCTTCGGTGAATCGGTAATGTTTTGGGTAAAAATAGTGCAGATCGGGGCTTTGCCTCTATCGGCGCAGATAGTGCGGATCTATAAGATGCGTTTTTATTGGCTCGGCATCGAGATGTGCCAGACGGTGAAGCGCGGATTGTGACAGCCGCCGATTAGTGAGACAGACGGATATGATGCGGCACCTGCTGCGCTTTTTTGGATGGCTTTTTACCCTCTCGGCGATCTTGGGGGCGATTGGTGCTGCCGTTGCCGCTGTTGTGATCTGGCATTTTTCGCAAAGTTTGCCCGATTATTCGCAATTGGCGACCTATCAGCCTGCTGTCACCACCCGTATTCATGCCGGGGATGGATCGCTTCTGGCCGAATATTCACGCGAACGCCGGCTGTTTCTCCCTTTCAACGCTATTCCCGACCGAATGAAGGAAGCCTTCATTTCAGCAGAGGATAAAAATTTCTATAAACATCCCGGTGTTGATGTTGAAGGTATTGCGCGCGCGGTTGTGTTCTTGTTCAAGAAGACGCCGGGTCAACGCGCCCAAGGGGCTTCAACCATCACCCAACAGGTTGCCAAAAACTTTTTGTTGAGCAACGAGGACAGCTTCTCCCGTAAAATCAAGGAAATGCTTGTCGCCTTGCGGCTTGAGCAGGCCTATACCAAAGAACGGATTCTGGAACTCTATCTCAATGAAATCTATCTTGGTCTGAGCAATTACGGAGTGGCTGCGGCTTCCCTCAACTATTTCAACAAGGCCGTCAACGAGTTGACCTTGCCTGAAATGGCCTATCTGGCGGCTTTGCCCAAGGGGCCGAACAATTATCATCCCTATCGCGCACAAGACGCTGCAATCGCCCGCCGCAATTATGTGATCGACCGCATGGTCGAGAATGGCTATGTCGGACACGATGAAGGCGATCGTGCCAAAAAGACCCCTTTGGGTGTCAATTTGCGGACTGTTTCCCCCAATAATATGGCTGCGGGCTATTTCGCGGAAGATGTAAGGCGTGAGCTCGCCAGCCGATTTGGCGAAAAGGGCCTGTATGAGGGTGGCTTGTCCGTCCGCACCACACTTGATCCATCCTTGCAGGTCAAAGCCCGTCGCGTTCTGGCAGAAGGGCTTGTGCGGTTTGATGAAGCGCGAGGCTGGCACGGGGTCGTGCAACAGGTGGATTTGAATGCCAAAGAATGGGGGCTGGCCCTTTCCGAGGTTGTGAGCCTCAATGATGTCCAGCCTTGGCGTCTGGCGGTTGTTGTCGATGTGATCGGGGACAATCTGCGAATCGGCTTGCAGCCCAAACGGGAAGCCAATGGCTCGCTGTCGAACGAGCGGGTTTTGGGTGTAGTGACCGCTGATGGCGCGCGCTGGACCAAAAAGCTGCCGAAGCAGATTGTCCAGAAGGGCGATGTTGTCTATGTCTCGCAAGAGGGGCAGTCTGATCGTTACCGCCTGCAGCAAGTCCCTGAAATTTCGGGCGCTCTTGTCGCACTCGATCCGCATACCGGGCGTGTGCTGGCCATGGCGGGCGGATTTTCCTTCGATAAATCCAAATTCAACCGGGCGACACAGGCCCTTCGCCAGCCTGGTTCCTCCTTCAAGCCCTTTGTCTATGCTTCGGCGATCGATAACGGCTACACCCCGGCTTCGATTGTCTTGGATGCGCCGATCGAACTGGCACAAGAGGGGCAGGAGACGTGGAAGCCGGCCAATTTCGACCGTAAATCCCATGGTCCACGCACTTTACGTTACGGCATCGAACATTCCAAAAACCAGATGACTGTTCGCCTGGCTCAAGATGTCGGAATGCCACTGGTGTCCGATTACGCCCGTCGTTTCGGTATTAACGATGATTTGCCCCCCTATCTCGCAATGTCCTTGGGGGCAGGGGAAACCACCGTCATGCGCATCACGGCGGCCTATGGCATGTTTGTAAATGGGGGCAAGAGAATACGCCCGACATTGATCGACCGTATTCAGGATCGCTACGGCAAAACAATTTTCCGTCATGATAACCGCGCTTGCGGCAATTGCGATGCGCCCAAATGGGACAACCAGAACGAACCATCGCTTGTTGATACTCGCGAGCAGATTATTGATCCGCTGACCGCCTACCAGATGACTTCAATTCTTGAAGGCGTGGTGATCCGAGGGACTGGCGCGAGCATTCGAGAGGTCGGCAAGCCCTTGGCAGGCAAGACCGGAACAACCAATGACGCCAAGGATTTGTGGTTTGTCGGGTTCTCTGCCGATCTCGCGGTCGGTGTCTATCTTGGGTATGACCGTCCACAATCGCTCGGAGCTTCGGCGCAGGCGGCCACTTATGCTGTGCCGATTTTCAAGGAATTCATGAAGCAGGCATTGGCCGACAAACCTGCGACCCCGTTCCGCGTTCCGGCCGGGATCAAACTGGTCAAGATTGATCCTGCCACCGGTAATCGCACCGATGGTGACGGGATTGTCGAAGCGTTCAAGCCCGGCACAGCTCCCGGAGATACCGGTTTGGTTCCCATGGATACGCCTGCATCAAATGGCTTGTTCGGCGTGCCAAACGAGCCTGATCGTCCATTAGGCACGGGAGCAGGACGAATTTACTGACGCGGGTTGTTTACAGCGGGCATTTCAGCGGCTACTTCTCGCCGCTGAATTATGCCACTCATCGTATATGATTTCTCAGACCTTAGGGGTAAGTGCCATGCGCGCTGAAATTGAAGCGCTCGTTGATGCCGCCAAGCAATCGCTTGGTGTTTTGAGACGGCATCTTGATGTTGACGCGGCCACGCGTCGTCTTGCCGAATTGAACGAGAAGGCAGAAGACCCTAACCTCTGGGATGATCCGGAAGCGGCCCAAAAGATCATGCGTGAGCGTACCGAGCTTGACGAAAAGCTTGGTTCTATGCGTCGTATCGGTGTGGATCTTGATGACGCTATTACTTTGATCGAGCTTGGCGAAGCCGAAAGCGATCAGGATGTGATTGCCGAGGGCGAACAGGCCATTCGCGATATTCAGACCGATCTGGTTCGCCAGCAGGTCGAAACCCTGTTGTCGGGTGAAGCCGATCAGAATGATTGCTTTGTCGAAGTCCATTCCGGTGCAGGCGGGACCGAGTCGCAGGATTGGGCCAGCATGCTGATGCGCATGTATTCGCGCTGGGGAGAACGCCGCCGCTACAAGGTGGAAATTATGGATATTGCCGATGGCGAAGAAGCGGGCATCAAGGGTGCGACGCTCCAGATTCGCGGCCATAATGCCTATGGCTGGTTGAAAACGGAGGCTGGAGTGCATCGACTGGTGCGTATTTCCCCTTTCGACTCCAATGCCCGCCGCCATACCAGTTTTGCTTCGGTCTCAGTCTTTCCCGTCATTGATGACCGTATCCAGATCGACATCAACGAAAGTGATTGCCGGATTGATACATTCCGTGCGTCAGGGGCTGGTGGCCAGCACGTCAACACCACCGATTCCGCCGTGCGCATTACCCATATTCCGACCGGCATCGTGGTTGCTTGCCAGCAGGAACGCTCGCAGCACAAAAACCGCGCCAAGGCTTGGGATATGTTGCGCGCCCGCATGTACGAAGCCGAATTGAAAAAGCGTGAAGAAAAAGCCAATGCCCACAACGCAACCAAAAGCGAAATCGGTTGGGGCCATCAAATCCGGTCTTATGTGATGCAGCCCTATCAGTTGGTCAAAGATCTGCGCACTGGTGTTCAATCCTCGGCCCCCGGCGATGTTCTGGATGGCGATATCAACCAGTTTATCGAAGCAGCCCTTGAACAACGCGTCTATGGCACAACGGCTGACGTGGAAGATATCGACTGATGATCCTAGGCTCTGTTTGCCTGGTTAGAGCTGGTTATATCCGGGGGGCAATTCCAGAACCCGCAAGCGCTCCCCCATTTGCAGGAACGGGATCGGATTGACCGGCTGGTCATGGATACGGGTTTCATAATGAAGATGCGCGCCTGTCGAGCGCCCCGTATTGCCCAGGGTGCCGAGGATCTGGCCGGTACTGATCCGCTGCCCGACCCAGACGCTGATCCGGCTCATGTGGCCGTAACGTGTGCTGACCCCGCCACTATGGGCAATCTCGACCATATTACCATAGCCATCGGCCGGACCGGCATGGACGACGATGCCATTGCCCGTCGATAGAATGGCCGCACCCGGATTTTGCTTCAGGTCGATACCGGCATGAAAAGCAGGAATACGGTTGAAAGGATCGACGCGCGTCCCAAAGCCAGAAACATATTGCGCATCACCCATCAAAGGGCGTGCCATCGGAAGGTTGATCAGGGTTTTATAGAGCCGCGCGTGCTCTTGCATCGTATCCAGCGCGGTTGATAGAACCTCAGGAAATTCTTGCTTTAACGATGTCTGGTGAGATTTGTCGTTGATCAGTGGAATAAATGGACCGCCGACATTATTCTTGCCCCCCGGTTGGGGCTTGCCCAATAATTGTTTTGGAACAAGTTGGGTGGATACGCTGGCAAGCATCATGGTAAGCATCTGGGCATTGCTCTCCGAACGCTCGGTCATCATTTTGGCTATTGAGATATGGGCGTTTTCGATCCCATGAAGACGATCATTCATCAAAGCCAATTTGGTAGAATCAGGCTGCTTATTATGCTTGAGTCCATCAATTGATGTTCGTTTGTATTTGATCGACTGCTGTCCTTTGAGAGCATCAATCAGCACATTCTGATTTTGCTCGATTATGTTAACACGTTGAAAGAGTTCGTTCATTTTCAGAGATGAAGGATTTTCGGACTCTTTGGGAATATTCTTCAGTCGTGTGACTTCTGTTTGCAATGCCAGGTTTTGTTCGCGTAATTCCGATATTTCTTGCATCTGCCGACCGGCAAGAAAAGGTAAAACGCTGTCAAAACTCATGAAAGACAAAATCCCGAATAAAGCAAAAATAACCATCAAGGTCAGTGTTTTGATCCAATCGCGGGATTTGGAGGGCAGATGAGTGCGTAAATTTTTTTTCAAATAATGATCTTGGTGCTGCATGAAGTCAGCCCTGTCTTTCTAGTGATTCCAATATGATCAACTTAAAAAAACAGGGTTAATTTTGAATTAATTGATGTTTTAGAGCTTCTGGGCTGCGCCCAACACCTCGGCGGCATGGCCCGGCACTTTCACCTTCGACCAGACCTGCGCGATTGTGCCATCGCGGTTGACCAGCACCGTGGTCCGCTCGATTCCCATATATTTGCGGCCATACATGCTCTTTTCAACCCAGACACCATAGGCATTCAGCATCTCGTGTTGCTCGTCCGATATCAGGGCGAAGTCGAGGTCGTATTTGGTTTTGAATTTGTTGTGGCTGGCGACGCTGTCGGCGGAAATACCGACAATATGGGTGTCGGCTTCAGCAAAATCCTTTTTCAGGCCGTTAAATTCGATGGCTTCTTTGGTGCAGCCCGAGGTGTCATCCTTGGGATAGAAATACAGCACCAATTTATGGCCCTCGAAATTTGCCAAACAGAGATGATCGCCAGCTTCTGGCTTGGTTGTGTCACGCGGCAGATTGAAATCGGGTGCTTTTTGACCGGCTGAGAGTGGGTTCATGTCGCTGCCTTCCTTTCGTCGAATCAGTGTGATCTTTAGATGTTTCATTACGCATGATGTCTCGCGTTGGATGAGGCCTTTTTAGTATTGTGACCATGACTGAGCCAGAAAACGAGATCAAAGAGCTGATACCACCGCGCAAACGGCGTGGTTATCTGCGTCCGTTGATCTGGCTGGCAGAAGCTTTCGCCTTTGTTGCGGTGCTTGGTGTTCTGGCTTTTGCCCTGCTGTCATGGCGGCTGAATTCTGGTCCTGTCACATTTGATGGTCTGAACACGTTTGTTGTCGAGATGCTGTCGCGCCAATTTGACAGTGATTACAATGTTGAGGCCTCGCATTCCCAAATTGTTAAAAATACC
This sequence comes from Hyphomicrobiales bacterium, assembly GCA_947455995.1. Taxonomy (GTDB): domain Bacteria; phylum Pseudomonadota; class Alphaproteobacteria; order Rhizobiales; family Beijerinckiaceae; genus CAIYZJ01. The sequence continues at coordinate 10,396 of CANGQA010000018.1, forward strand.
CAAGGCATCAATTTGCTGGTCGAGCACATCCATGTGCGCGATCACTCAGGGGCCGAAGTCATTGCCATTCCACAGGCGGTTCTGACCTTTGACGGAACCTCGCTCCTGCGGTTGGATCCCAAACCGAGCAATATCGAATTTGTCGGGTTGACGATCTCCCTGACGATTTTCAAACAAGGCAATGTATCCTTCTCGTTCAATCCCTCCCAATCAGCCACCGAAGTGACAACCGGGCCGATGCCAAAAGCGGATGTGGTATCCGAACCCGCACCGCTTCGCATCGCAAGCTTCATTGATGCGCTGTTTGCCGAAAACAGTGCCTTGTCCATTCTGCAGCGCGCGCGGATGCGCGATGGCACTTTGATGATCGATGACCAGCGTAACGAACGTAAACTCTCTTATTCCAATGCTGCTTTCAGCCTGTTGCGCTCGCCGGGCAAAGCGCTTGATCTGTCGGTGACAGCTGTCGGTCCTTCTGGCCGATGGACGGTGGATGGGGCCTTGGTGGGTGAGCCCGACAAGCCGCGAAAAATGCGGTTGCGTGTCAAGGATCTCGCCGTTTCCGAATTGCTGGGCTTTGCGTCCAAAGGCGTTTTGCCTGTCACCACCGATATGCCTGTCTCGTTTGAAACCGGTTTGACCATTCAGGCCGATGGCACGTTATCGTCACTCGAAGGCCAGATAACGGGCGGCAAGGCTATTGTGTCATTCGAAATGGAAGGCGCAGAGCCTATCGCTATTACCTCGCTTTCCGGTCGTTTCGGGCTGATGGACGAGGGGCGGGCGATCGGCTTCACGGATCTGTCATTGTTAGGGCAGGCGATGCATTGGCAGGGGCAGGGACAATTGGTCTTCCCTAAGGACCGGTCCACGCCGTGGGCTTTTTTATTCGAGGGAAAAGATTCTCTGATCGCGCTTGAAAGTCTCGACAAGCGGCCGGTATCGGTGAACCGCTGGGTGCTTGAGGGGCAGATAACCCAAGGTTTTCGGGGGGTGACAGTCCAGAAACTGCAACTTGACGGGCCTCAAGTGATGATCGGACTGGCTGGTCGCTTTGGCAGCTTTCCCGATTTTGTCGGGGTTGATTACACCGTGCATGGAGAACGGATGGAGGTGCGGGATGCGCTGACATTCTGGCCAAAATTTTCCGTTCCCGAAACGCGGGCTTATCTTGTCCAGAGGCTGGAGGCGGGTCATCTCGAGCAGATTGATTTCATGATGCGCTTGGATCCCGAGCAGTTGATCGCGGCCTTTGCGGAAAAACCTGTTCCGGAAGACGCTATTTTGCTCAACGCCAAAATCAGTGCGGCGGTGATGCGTCCAGAGGATGGGTTGCCGCTTTTGCGCGATCTCTACGGCACTGTGCGGGTGACAGGCACCAAAGCGATTGTCGTGGCTGATCAGGGTAAGGTTGCAATCGGGGACAAGAGCCTCGGGATCCATGATGGTCAATTCATCATCAATGATACCTCGGTACGTCCTTCGGTCGCCAATATCACATTCAAGCTGAAAGGGCCTGCCAGCGGATTGATAGAGGCACTCCAAATGCCTGCATTGCGCGGGTTGACGCCGCCCAAATTGCAGCCTGATCAGGTCAGGGGGCAGGTCGATATGACGGCCTCCGTTCTCTTGCCGTTGATGCCGTCTCCGTCTGCGCAGGACGTTAAAACCGAGGCGCAGGGTCGCTTTAGCCAATTTAGTGTCGATCGCGTGTTCGGCAAGGAACGGCTTGATAATGGAGCGCTGGGTTTTTCTTTCGGTTCGGACGGCTTGACGATCAAAGGTGATGCGAGGTTGGCGGGTGCGCTTGTCCATCTTGTGTATCAACAAGGTCGGAAGGACAAAGAACCGACCATCCAACTCAATCTGAGCATTGATGACGCCACCAGACAGAAACAGGGGATCAAATGGGGGCAGCAATTGGTGGGTCCGATTGCTGCCAAGGTCCTGATTGCCCCCGCGCCAGCCAAGCCTGGAGCGCAGGTCGAACTTGATCTGACCAAGGCGACCGTCAACGGCCTTTTGCCAGGCTGGACAAAGCCTGCCGGTCGCAATGCCAAGTTGTCCTTCCGTATGCTTTCGGGAGCGGATGACAGCACCTTGCTGCGTGATCTTGTGCTGGATGGTGGTCCCAACGTTTCTGTGCGCGGTGATGTTGATCTGGCCCATGATGGATCGATCACACAGGCGCAATTGCCGGCAGTTAAATTGAGCGCCAATGACGAGATGCGGGTCGAGATGGATCGGGCCGGACCTGTACTCAAAGTCCAAATCAGGGCCGCCACACTAGATGCCCGTCCTTTTCTCAAGCAGGAATTTTCTGCCTCAAGCACGACAACATCCTCTTCAAGTGATCTCGATATTGATCTGAAGGCAGGATCGTTGACCGGCTATGCCGGACAGACCATGCAGAATGTCGATTTGCGGATGGGACATCGAGGAGGAGAAATCCGTGATTTCCGTCTGTCGGGCCGTTTCGGGGCACAATCTGTTATTGGTCAGATGGGACGCAGCGAGGCAGGAGCATCGGCTCTGCTGATCGAAAGTGCCGATGCGGGCGATTTTCTTCGCTTTCTCGATCTTTATCGTCGTATGCAGGGAGGCCGTATTGTCTTGCAGATTGCCACGGCTGGAGAGCCCCGTAACGGCCTGATTATCGTCAACGATTTTGCCCTCAAAGATGATCCGGCCTTATCGGGGGCCATGAAGGTTCAGCCGCCACCTGCCGGACAGCCTGGTGCGCAGCAAAGCGGGGAATCCAACATCGTCAATTTCAGCAAATTGCGTGCCCAATACACTCTTGGAGGCGGTAAATTCATTGTGCAGGATGCGGTGATGTGGGGCACGAGCATGGGCGGTACTCTTGAAGGTACGCTCGATTATGCAGCCGATCGCTCGGACATGACCGGGACCTTTGTACCGCTTTACGGGCTTAACAATATCCTGACGCAAATCCCGCTGTTCGGTCCTTTGCTCATGGGTGGTTCTAATGCGGGAATTTTTGCCATCAATTTCCGGATTTCAGGCACGGTGACCAGCCCGACCGTATCGATTAATCCATTGTCGGCCGTGGCACCGGGAATTTTTCGTAAATTGTTCCTGTTCGGCGTGGGAAAGACGGATGCTCCTGCAACCGCCCCCCCTTCCAGAGGGCCACAGCCCAAAACTCCGTAAACGGGGAGGGCTGATCAGGCCTTGGGCGTGAGCAGGATGTGGCGTTTTTTACCCAGTGACAATTTGATGCTGCCGCTGTTGTTCAGATCGGCTGCTGTCAGGTTCATGCGGTCATCACTGACAAGAACATCATTGACGCGCAATCCGCCGCCTTTAATTTGGCGACGCGCTTCGCCAGTCGATTGCACCAAGCCTGCTTCGACAAAGGCCGACAAAACACCAAGACCACCTGCAAGCACAGAGGCCTCGATAGCAATATGGGGCAGATCGGCCGATGTCAGCCCTTCCTCGAAGGTCTGGCGGGCGGTCTCGGTCGCGCGCTCGGCCAGTTCGCGGCCATGCAGCATGGCGCAGGCTTCAGTCGCCAGAATCTTTTTGGCCTCGTTGATTTCAGCCCCCTGCAAGGCTTCAAGACGGGCGATCTCGTCCATCGGCATTTCGGTGAACAGGCGCAGAAAGCGGCCAACATCGCGGTCCTCGGTGTTGCGCCAGAACTGCCAGTAATCCCAAGGGCTCAACATATCGGCATTGAGCCAGATCGCGCCTGCCGCGGTCTTGCCCATTTTAGCGCCCGAGGCTGTGGTCAGCAGTGGCGAAGTCAGGGCATAGAGCTGTGGCGTCCCCATCCGACGACCCAGATCGACACCGGTGACAATATTGCCCCATTGGTCAGATCCGCCCATTTGCAGGTTGCAGCCATAACGCCGGTTCAATTCAACAAAGTCATAGCTTTGCAAGCACATATAGTTGAATTCGAGGAAGGATAATTCCTGATCGCGCTCCAACCGCATTTTGACCGAGTCCATCGACATCATGCGGTTGACCGAGAAATGCCGTCCGACATCACGCAAAAAGTCGATGTAGTTGAGTTTGGTCAGCCATTCGGCATTGTCGGGCATGATGGCGTCTTTGGCGCCGTCACCAAAGGTCAGAAACTTTGAAAATACCGCCTTGATGCCGGTCTTGTTGTTCTCGATATCGTCGAGGGTCAAAATTTTGCGCGATTCATCCTTGCCTGAGGGATCACCCACGCGGGTCGTGCCGCCACCCATCAAGGGCACGGGCTTGCCACCGGTCTTTTGCAGCCAACGCAGCATCATGATTTGCAACAGAGAACCCACGTGCAAGGAAGGGGCTGTGCAATCGAAGCCGATATAGGCGGTCACATCGCCTTTGGAGGCCTGTTCGTCCAATCCTGCAAGATCGGAGCATTGGTGGATATAGCCGCGCTCGGTCAGAACGCGCAGGAACTCAGAGCGAGGAATAAATGTGCTGGTCATCTCAAGTCCAATGCAAGCAATCCGATGAATGTGCCGATGGTAGGGGGGGGGCTTATTCGGCCTCCTGGATCCCCAAACGCTTGTCGAGGTAAGCGTTGACGATCTCCATCAATTCTTCGGTCTTGTTTTCAAAAAAGTGGTTTGCCCCATCGATCACAGCATGTTCAAGCTGAATACCGCGCTGGGTTTTTACCTTTTCGATCACACTCATCACATCTTTGACAGGAGCCACACGATCCTGCGCACCATGAATAAAGAGGCCTGAGGATGGGCAAGGCGCGAGGAAGGAGAAATCGAACCGATTCGCAGGGGCGGCAACGGAGATAAAGCCCTCTATTTCGGGGCGGCGCATCAACAGCTGCATACCGATCCAGGCCCCGAACGAAATTCCGGCAATCCAGCAAGCCCGTGCTTCGGGATTGATGGCCTGCGCCCAATCAAGGGCAGCGGCGGCATCGGACAATTCACCCTGACCATGGTCAAAATTGCCTTGCGAACGGCCTACACCACGGAAATTGAACCGCAAAGCCGACATTCCCCGGGCCAGAAATGCGTAATAGATCGCATAGACGATCTGGTTGTTCATCGTTCCACCGAATTGGGGATGTGGATGCAAGACCACACCAATCGGCGCCCCTTTGGTTTTCGAGGGGGTGTAACGACCTTCAATCCGCCCCGCAGGACCAGTAAAAATAACCTCAGGCATACGATCTCCGTGGGTGGCATGGGTTTTTCCATGCCCTGAGAGGGTTCTTTGGGAGAATGGGGCAAATCCGGCTTGACATAGATCAAACCTAGGCCCATTTTCCTCTTAGAATAATTCTAACAGGTGCTGAACCGTTGTTTGTTAAGACTTTTCCAGTCAGATCGATCAGATAATCTTGCAAACTTCGTATCCAGCATCGAGTCAAGTCAGGTAACAGGTAAGGCAGGCAACAACAGCCGACATGCTTCACAGCAAAAACCGTTTCACCGCCCGCCGCGTCTTTTAACACGAAGGTTGGGGGCAACTGCAAGACTTTCCAGCATGAATGCCTCAAGTCTTGTGATGAGAAACCTTTTTGGGGCGTTCAGGATGTGTTTGCTTTGTCAAAAACCTGACTTTGGATCAGCGAGAGACCGGTGTAGATGACACACAAACGCATTTATCTCGATCATAATGCCACGTCGCCGCTTCGGGATGAGGCGCGCGAGGCTATGATTGCTGCTTTCGCGCTGGTCGGCAATGCGTCCTCTCCCCACCAGGAGGGCAGGCAGGCACGCGGCATGATTGATCAGGCCCGCGACAGGATTGCGGCTTTGTGCGGTGCCAATGCCCGCGATGTGATTTTCACCAGCGGGGCGACTGAGGCGAATGTTCTGGCGCTATCCCCCTCTTTGACCTCCCAAGGCATTGGCGCTGGTCAGGCTCACGGTTTTGACACGCTCTTGATGCTGGCTACCGAACATCCGTGTGTCTTGCAGGGCCACCGTTTTCCTGCAGACCGTGTCCGATTGCTGCCTGTCACGCCGGAGGGGGTGATCGATCTCGATGCGCTGGAGAACCAGCTTGAAGAGCTTTCAGCCCTTGGCCATCGTGTGATGGTCAGCGTGCAGGCCGCCAATAGCGAGACCGGGGTGATCCAGCCCATCAGCGATATTGCGATGATGGTGCATGCCAAATCTGGCTTGCTGCATTGTGATGCGGTGCAGATGGCAGGTCGCCTCCCGCTGGACAGTGGCACGGCAGGCGCGGATTGTCTCGCGCTGTCCGCCCATAAATTGGGTGGCCCGCAGGGTGTGGGTGCTTTGGTCTTGCGCGCGGGTGGGTTGACGGTTGAAGGTCCGGTTCTCAAGGGTGGAGGGCAGGAGCGTGGTGCGCGCGCAGGCACGGAAAATGTAGCCGGAATAGCAGGATTTGGTGCGGCTGCGGCTGCGATGAGCCGTGATATGATGAATGAGGCCCACCGGCTTTCGGCTCTTCGCGACCAGATCGAGGCTGGCTTGTCCAAACTTGATCCTGGCCTGGTGGTGTTCGGGGGTGATGCACCGCGCCTTCCCAATACTTTGGCTTTTGCAGGTAGCGATCATACCGCTGAAATGTCCCTGATGCGGCTTGATCTGGCGGGTGTCGCCTTGTCGTCGGGTTCGGCATGCTCGTCTGGCAAGGTTAAATCCTCGCATGTTCTGGCGGCAATGGGCGTTGATGGCACACTGGCCAGACGTGCCCTGCGCATCAGTCTGGGCTGGTCGACAAGTTCCGAAGATGTGATCCAATTCATGACGCGCTACGAACAGACCTTAGGCCCGAAACATCCAATGAAACAAACAGGCGCCACCCGCGCGGCCTGATCGATGAATGAAGACCTCGGCCCTTGAAGCCGATAGTGAAGGAAACACGAGTATGGCTGCTGTCCAGGAAACGGTTGATCAGGTTAAGGCGATCGACGTTGATCAATATAAATACGGGTTTTCGACCGAGCTTGAGGTCGACAAAGCCCCATTGGGACTGAACGAGGACATCGTCCGGCTCATTTCTGCCAAAAAAGGCGAGCCTGAATGGATGCTGGAATGGCGGCTGGATGCCTATCGGCGCTGGCTCACCATGCGCGAGCCGACCTGGGCGCGGGTGACCTATCCTATGATCGACTTTAACGACATCTATTATTATGCCGCGCCCAAAATGAATGCCGCGCCACAGACATTGGACGAGGTTGATCCTGCCATTCTGGAAACCTACAAGAAGCTTGGCATTCCCTTGCGTGAGCAGGAAATTCTGGCTGGCGTGCAGACCTCCAAAGTTGCCGTTGATGCGGTGTTCGACTCCGTATCGGTCGTCACCACCTTCAAGGCGGAACTGGCCAAAGCGGGTGTCATTTTTTGCTCGATCTCAGAAGCCCTTAAAGAACACCCCGAACTCGTACGCAAATATTTGGGCACGGTTGTGCCGGTGACCGATAATTTCTATGCCACCCTGAATGCGGCGGTCTTTACCGACGGTTCGTTTGTGTACATCCCCAAGGGTGTCCGCTGCCCGATGGAGTTGTCGACCTATTTCCGCATCAATGAGCGCAATACCGGACAATTCGAGCGTACCTTGATCATCGCCGAAGAAGGCTCTTATGTCAGCTATCTCGAAGGTTGCACCGCTCCGCAACGCGATGAGAACCAGTTGCATGCCGCTGTGGTGGAACTGATCACCATGGATGATGCCGAAATCAAATATTCAACGGTCCAGAACTGGTATCCAGGCGACAAGGACGGCAAAGGCGGCATCTATAACTTTGTGACCAAGCGCGGTGATTGCCGTGGCAAAAACTCCAAAATTTCGTGGACCCAGGTGGAAACCGGATCAGCGATCACATGGAAATATCCATCCTGCATCTTGCGTGGAGATGGATCGCGCGGCGAATTTTATTCGATCGCGGTTTCCAACGGGATGCAGCAGGTTGATAGCGGCACCAAGATGATCCATCTGGGCAAGAATACCACCAGCCGCATTATCTCAAAGGGGATTTCGGCCGGTCGTTCACAAAACACCTATCGCGGGCAGGTGTCGGCCCACCGCAAAGCCACCAACATGCGCAACTTCACCAATTGCGATTCCCTGCTGATCGGCGACCAGTGCGGTGCGCATACCGTGCCCTATATGGAATGCAACAACGCCACGGCGGTGTTCGAGCATGAGGCGACAACATCCAAAATTTCCGAGGATCAATTGTTCTATTGCCAGCAACGCGGTCTCAATCCCGAGGAGGCGACGGCCTTGATCGTCAACGGTTTCGTTAAGGACGTGTTGCAACAATTGCCGATGGAATTTGCTGTTGAGGCACAAAAGCTGATCTCGATTTCACTGGAAGGCAGTGTGGGCTGAGAATGCTCGCCCTTCACTTTATATATTTTCTGTAAGGAACTGAAAAATGTTGGAAATTCGTAATCTTCACGTCTCGATCGAAGACAAAAAAATTCTCAATGGTCTGACCCTGACCGTGCATGACGGTGAAGTCGCGGCAATCATGGGACCCAATGGTTCTGGTAAATCCACACTGTCCTATGTGATCGCGGGCAAACCAGATTACGAGGTTCTGGATGGCGAAATTCTGCTTGATGGCCAGAATGTGCTGGAACTGGAAGCGCATGAACGTGCTGCCGCAGGCCTGTTTCTGGCGTTCCAGTATCCGCTGGAAATTCCCGGTGTTGCCACGATGTCTTTTCTGAAGGCCGCCATGAATTCCCAACGCAAAATCCGTGGTGAGGATGAAATGGCCACCGCCGATTTCATGAAGGCTGTCCGTGGCGCTGCTGACAGTTTGGGTATTCCGCAGGACATGCTGCGCCGTGGCCTGAATGTCGGGTTTTCGGGTGGCGAAAAGAAGCGCATGGAAATTCTGCAAATGGCTCTGCTTGCCCCCAATTTCTGCATCCTCGATGAAACAGACTCCGGCCTTGATATTGATGCCTTGAAGGTGGTCTCCGAAGGCGTCAATGCGCTTCGCGACCCCAAGCGGGCCTTTCTCGTGATCACCCATTACCAGCGTTTGCTCAACTATATCGTGCCCGATACCGTGCATGTGATGGCCCATGGCCAGGTAGTCAAATCCGGTGGTAAGGAATTGGCACTTGAACTCGAAGCCACAGGCTATGCCGATTATAAAACGCTGGCGGCATAAGGAGAGCGTGATGAACGACGTTACTCCTATTCGCACCAAGGTTGAAAACGCACTGTTGTCGCGATTTCCGCAGATCAAGGCGTCTTTACCCGGTGATGCTTCGATCCGCGATTTGCGTGATGATGCTTTTACCACTTTCCAGCAGTCGGGTCTGCCGCATCGGCGCATCGAAGCCTGGCATTATACCGACTTGCGCAGCCTGTTGCGGGATGCGCCTGAACTGGCAGTTGTGCCCCCCTCGCATGTGATCCAGCGTGCTGCCGAACATGGGTCAGCACTCGATCAGGTGCAGGCGACGCGGTTGGTGATGGTCAATGGCTTTTATAATGCCAATATCTCCTCATTCGGCTTGCCGGCGGGCGTGACTGTGAAGGACATGCACAGTGCTCTTGGCCAGTCGGAGCCTTTGGTATCAAGTCATCTGGGTGCCGCCACCACCACGCCTGATCCGCTGATCGCGCTCAATACAGCTTTCATGAATGGTGGGGTGATTGTTTCCGTTGCCCCGCATACGAAGCTCGAGCTGCCGCTTGAACTGCGCTTCATCACCGAGACATTGGATGCCATTGCCATGACACCCCGCGTCTTGGTGATTGTGGGCGAGGGGGCAGAAGTTACCTTGCTTGAAAGTCATCAGGGGCCGGATGGTGTATCCTACCAGACCAATGCAGTTGTTGAAATTTTCGGGGCTTCACATAGCCATATCGAACACCTGCGCTTGAGTGCGGGCGGCAATTATGCGGTTGATCTGTCCACTCTCGCAGTCAATCTGCAACAAGAGGCGGTTTTCCACTCGCTCCATTGCATCACGACGCCGGGGCTGGCACGCCATCAGGTCTTTGCCTCATTGCAAGGTGAAGGCATTGCCTTTGATGTCGATGGCGTTGCCTTGCTCAGTGGTACCCAGCATGTCGATACGACGCTGGCGATTGACCATGCCGCGCCGGGGTGCACCAGCCGCGAATTGTTCAAAACCGTCCTCGATGCCCAATCAACCGGCGTCTTTCAGGGCCGTATCATGGTCAAGCAGATCGCCCAGCAAACCGATGGCAAAATGATGTCGCAAGCGGTTTTGCTCTCCGATGATGCACGAATGAACAACAAACCGGAGCTGGAAATCTTCGCTGATGATGTGGTGTGTGGCCATGGTGCGACCTGTGGTGCATTGGATGACGATTTGCTGTTCTATCTGATGGCGCGTGGATTGCCTCGGCTTGAGGCCGAAGCCCTGATGCTGGCGGCTTTTGTTGGAGAAGCTTTCGAGAAAATCCGACATGACGGGATGCGCGACGTGTTCACGGAGATAGCTGCCACATGGCTGAAATCCCGTTCCACCATGACAAAGCAGGCCTGACATGACGCAACCATCGGGCCAAGCTCCCGTATTTGATGTCGAAAAGGTCCGTCAGGACTTCCCCGCGCTTGCGATGGAGGTCTATGGCCATAAACTTGTCTATCTCGACAATGCCGCCTCGGCCCAAAAGCCTCGGGCTGTGATCGAGCGGATGAAATATGCCTATGAGCATGAATATGCAAATGTTCATAGAGGCTTACACTATCTTGCTAATGCAGCCACCGAAGGGTTTGAAGGGGCGCGTGAAAGCGTGCGTCGCTTTATCAATGCCAAATCGGTCGATGAGGTGATCTTTACCCGTTCGGCGACCGAGGCGATCAATCTCGTTGCGTCCAGTTTTGGCTTGAACGGCATTGGTGAGGGCGATGAAATTGTTCTGTCCATTATGGAACATCACTCCAATATTGTGCCATGGCATTTCCACCGTGAGCGTAAGGGAGCCGTCATCAAATGGGCGCCGGTCAATGAGCGAGGCGAGTTTCTGCTGGACGAATTTGAAAAGCTGTTGACCCCGCGCACCAAAATTGTTGCCATTACCCATATGTCCAATGTGTTGGGGACTGTGACTCCGATCCGGGAGATTATCAGACTTGCCCATGATAGAGGTATTCCTGTTCTGGTGGATGGTTCGCAAGGTGCCGTGCATCTGCCGATCGATGTGCAGGCACTCGATGCCGATTTCTATGTGCTGACAGGGCACAAGGTCTATGGTCCGACCGGAATCGGTGTTCTCTATGGCAAAATGGACCGCTTGAAGGCTCTGCCTCCCTTCAATGGCGGCGGTGAGATGATTTCGGTCGTGACCGAGCATTCGGTGACCTATAATGATCCGCCCCACCGTTTTGAAGCCGGTACACCGCCGATCGTGCAGGCAATCGGGCTTGGGGCCGCTGTCGAATATATGATGGCGTTAGGCTCTGACGCGATTATGGCGCAGGAAAATCTTTTGCGCGATTATGCCATGAAGCGGTTAGGTGACATGAATTCTCTGACCATATTCGGCCATGCGCCCGACAAGGGTGCGATTGTCTCCTTTGAAATGAAAGGCGCACACGCCCATGATGTCGCCACCGTGATTGACCGCATGGGGGTCGCAGTGCGGGCGGGGACACATTGCGCCCAGCCCCTGCTTGCGAAATATGGGGTGACATCGACGTGCCGAGCCTCGTTTGCCTTTTATAACACGGTTGAGGAGGTGGATCATTTGGTCGAGGCACTCAAGCGCGCTCAAAGCATGTTCAGTTAAGGGAAACACCCATGACCGCTTCTCATTCCGATGATGCCTTTTCGCCGAACCGTCCGGCTATCGAGCCATCGATCAATCTGCCGCCCGAGGAAATCGATCGGCTGACTGATGATATCATTGCTGCGCTCAAAACGGTTTATGATCCTGAAATTCCGTCCGATATCTACGAGTTGGGACTGATTTACCGGGTCGATATCGATGATGATCGCAATGTGGCCATTGACATGACCCTGACAGCCCCGGGATGTCCGGTCGCGGGTGAGATGCCCGGCTGGGTCGAAAATGCAGTATCACTGGTCGCCGGTATTCAATCGGTGAAGGTCAGCATGGTGTTTGATCCACCTTGGGACCAAAGCCGCATGTCGGACGAAGCGCGTGTCGCGCTCGACATGTGGTAAGTTTGGCCCTACCATTGCCACGATAGCATGACATGTTTGCCGATACGGCGTGCCGCTTAATCGACCCGCCAATATGCCTTGTGCCAAACCTTGAATTTGGTCAGAAGGAGAGGATCAGATGGGACTTTTCGGTTCGTTAAAAGTAATGTCTTTAACCGAGGCTGCTGCCGAGCGTGTGTGTGATGTCGTGGCTGGCAGCGATGGCAAGGCCATCGGTTTGCGCGTTGGCATCAAGAATGGTGGCTGTGCCGGCATGTCCTACACGGTTGAGCTGGCAGACAAGGTGTTGCCTGGTGAAGATGTGGTGGAAGAGAAAGGCGCGAAGGTCATTGTCGATCCCAAAGCCGTTTTGTTTTTGCTGGGCACCGTAATGGATTTCGAACGCACCAAAGTGTCTGCACAGTTCACCTTTAAAAATCCGAACCAGACATCGGCTTGCGGTTGCGGTGAATCGGTCGCTTTGACGCCGGCTTCTCTTGATCAATCCATGACTGAACAGGATTTGCCCAAAGGTGTGCAGGCCTTCTAATATCAGCGCCTTCTGATCGGAGCGCCTTCTAATCACAGGCCTTCTCAAATGATCTGCGATCACTGAATATGTCCGCCCATAAAAAAGTCTCTCTAGGGAGACTTTTTACGTTTGATATCGGCTTATTCGCTGGCAGGTTTGACCTTGGCGACCGAGCGCATCATAAAACCGGGCACATGGTCACCCAGACCTTTCGGCGTCGGTTCACGGTCGTCCTGATCGCGATAGCGACGCTCAGGCACAGGGCGGGCAGGGCGTTGCTCGTCCCGCGTTGGCCGATCTGTTGACGGGGGTGGGGTGACTTCCTGTGAAATATTCTCGCGAGGAGCACGTTCCCTGGCGGTGCGTTCCCTGGCGGTGCGTTCCCTTGGCTTGCGCTGATTTGGATTGGTGTCGCGCTCTGGTCGTACGGTGTGTTCAACCGGTTGGGCGGAATGAGACGCATCGGCAGTGCTATGCTCGGTTTCTACGAAAACCAGCGGGGTCATGCTGGCGACCTCACCATGTGGCACAGGCTTGCGGCCGGGACGATCCGAGCGGCTACGGGCAGACTTTTCACGCGGTGTGCGTGTGCGCTTTTCCGAAGGCTCCCCTGGCGGCAATTCATCCAGATTTGGACCGAGATATTCGATCTTGGTTTTAATCATCGCCTCGACAGCCGAGAGTGATTTCTTGTCATCCAGCGTGACGAGCGTATACGCCTTGCCCAGACGGCCAGCGCGACCGGTGCGGCCAATGCGGTGCACATAGTCTTCTGCATGGTGGGGCACGTCAAAATTGAAGACATGGCTCACCTCGGGGATATCCAGCCCACGTGCAGCGACATCGGAGGCAACAAGCAATTGTGTTGTCCCCGCGCGGAAGGCATCCAATGCCATCGTTCTGGCCCGTTGGTCCATATCGCCATGCAATGCTGCGACGTTGAACCCATGCCGGGAGAGGGATTTGTGCAGATTGGCGACATCGATTTTGCGGTTGCAGAAAATGATGGCGTTCTTGATTTCTTCCTGACGGATCAGGGTGCGTAGAACATCCCGCTTGGCCCAATCCTGCGGCTGCGAAGCGACCAGCCGTTGGGTAATGGTCGAGGCGGTTGTCGATTGTCTCTCGACTTCGATACGCGTCGGATTGTGCAAAAAAGCTTCGGTCAGACGTTGGATTTCAGGTGGCATGGTGGCCGAGAAAAACAGGGTTTGCCGCGTAAACGGGACCAGCTTGCAGATGCGCTCAATATCGGGAATGAACCCCATATCCAACATCCGGTCGGCTTCGTCGATCACCAGAATTTCAATGCCTGTCAGCAACAATTTGCCACGCTCGAAATGATCGAGCAAACGGCCCGGCGTGGCAATCAGTACATCGACGCCACGGGTGATTTTGAGATCTTGGTCTCCGAACGACACGCCGCCGATCAGCAAAGCCACCGACAGTTTTTGACCCGCTCCATATTTGATGAAGTTTTCTTCGACCTGAGCCGCCAATTCGCGTGTTGGTTCCAGAATCAGGGTGCGCGGCATGCGGGCGCGGGCGCGTCCCTGTTCCAGCAGGGTCAGCATCGGTAGCGTGAACGCCGCTGTTTTGCCTGTGCCTGTTTGGGCAATCCCTAACACATCCTTGCGGGCCAAAACCTGTGGAATCGCTTGTGCCTGAATGGGTGTGGGTGTGGTGTACCCCGAAGATGTCACAGCTTCGAGTACTTTTGGACTTAGTCCGAGTTCTGCAAATGTCATCAATAATGCCGCCTCTCGATCGCGGCGAATGAGTGCGGGGTCCATATTGACCAGCGCAGTCATCGTTGGGGCGTACGGTATTGAACGCCCGAGCCTCCTGCAAGTGAGCGCACCTTAGGCATTAACCCTGATAAGTCAATGTTTTTCGAAAAGGAGCTATTGACCCTGCTTGGTCCCGCTCTTGGTGAAGCGAATGCGATCCAGCAAACCATCATTCAGGATGTAGTGGTGCCATAGCGCAAACAGTGCATGGCCCCCGATGGCTGCAAAAAAACCGTATGCAATCAATTCGTGGATTTCTTTGAAAAATTTCGAGATCGGGCGATTGGCTTCAAAGGGCGATTGGATCGCGAAAAGACCAAAATCGATGCCACGACCGCGGTAGAATGCCGTGATCAATCCAATCAGGGGCACGCCGATCATCAGGGCATAGAGTCCCAAATGGCCGATCAGTGCAGCTTTTGCCACATGCGGATGGGTATCGGCAGGTAATGCGGGCACTGCTGTGGTCAGGCGGAACAAGATACGCACACCCACCAATGCCAGCACCAGTGATCCAAGCACGAAGTGAAGATTTGCCATCGAGGTTTTGGCGGTTGCATCCGGCATCACGTCGATTACCAAGGCCGAGATTGCCGCCAACCCAATCACGGCTACCATAAGCCAGTGCAAGACGATCATGGCAGCATGATAGCTTTTCAACGTGGTCTGCGGCATCATGATCCCCGAAGAAGTGTCAATTTCAGGAACAGTTTGTGCAGTGCAATCAAGGCTTAATCAAGGCCTTGTTGCCCATCACAGATCGACCAGTTCACCCGCGAAGGCCGCACGTTCCTGAATAAAGCTGAATCGGGCTTCAGGCTTGGTGCCCATCAGCCGTTCAACCGAATTGCTGGTGTCGAGCTTCTCATCGGGCAGAATATCAACCCTCAGCAAGACCCGCTTGGTCGGGTCCATCGTGGTTTCTTTCAGTTGTGCGGGCATCATTTCGCCAAGACCCTTGAAGCGTCCGACCTCGACATTGCTCTTGCCCTTGAAGGTGGTGGCCAGCAATTTATCTTTATGATCATCGGTTTGCGCATAGATGGTCTTTCCGCCATGGGTCAGACGGTAGAGCGGCGGTACGGCAAGATAGAGATGCCCCTGGTCGATCAACTTGGGCATTTGCCGATAGAAATAGGTAATCAGCAATGAGGCAATATGGGCGCCGTCGACATCCGCATCGGTCATGATAATGACGCGATCATAGCGCAAATCCTCTTCCCGATAGTTTGAACCCATGCCGCAACCCAGAGCCTGCATCAGATCTTGTAATTGCTGATTGGCGACCAGCTTGTCGCGCGTGGCCGATGCGACGTTGAGAATTTTACCACGAAGCGGCAAAATTGCTTGATTGGAGCGGTTACGCGCTTGTTTGGCCGAGCCACCTGCCGAATCACCTTCGACGATAAAAATTTCAGAACCTTTCATGCCGGCATTGGTGCAATCGGCTAATTTGCCGGGCAGGCGCAGCTTGCGTACGGCAGTTTTGCGCAAGACTTCTTTTTCGGCACGACGGCGCAAGCGGTCATCTGCCCGTTCGATCGCCCAATCAAGCAGCTTGATGGCTTGCGATGGCGAGGCCGCCAACCAATGATCGAAGGCATCCCGAATAGCGGCTTCAACAATGCGGCTTGCCTCGGTGGTCGCCAGTTTATCTTTGGTTTGGCCTTGAAATTCCGGCTCACGGATAAAGACAGACAACATGCTGGCTGCCGACAGCATCACATCATCGGAGGTGATGCTGGCTGCCCGCTTTTGCTGCCCAATCCGTTCGGCGTGGTCACGCAGGCCGCGCAGCAAAGCGATCCTGAGACCCTGCTCATGGGTACCGCCTTCCGGCGTCGGAATGGTGTTGCAATAGGAATGGCTGAAGCCGTCCTCGCCATCGCCAAGCCATGCGAGAGCCCATTCGAGCGAGCCGTGACCACCGGTCTTTTCGATTTTGCCGGAGAAAATCTGTTCGACAACCAGATTTTTGCCCTCGATCTCGGTCGCCAGATAGTCGCGTAGACCGCCGGGGAAGCGGAATACCGCCTGGGCAGGCACATCGGTGCCCGCCACGCGGGCCGGATCACACGACCAGCGGATTTCGACCCCGCCGAACAGATAGGCTTTGGAGCGGGCCATACGAAACAAACGCCCGGGATTGAATGTGCTGTGTTCTCCAAAAATCTGATTGTCTGGCTTGAAACGCACTTTGGTGCCGCGGCGATTGGCGACGCGGCCTACTGCTTCCACCGGACCTTGGGCATGGCCCCGCGAAAACACCTGCCGATAAAGTTGCTGTCCGCGCGCCACTTCGACTTCGCACAATTCCGATAGGGCATTGACGACCGAAATGCCGACACCATGTAAGCCGCCGGATGTCTCATACACCTTGGAATCGAATTTTCCGCCTGCATGCAGCGTGGTCATGATGACTTCAAGCGCTGATTTGTCAGGGAATTTGGGATGCGGATCAATCGGAATCCCGCGTCCGTTATCGGACACCGACAGGAAACCGTCTGCATCGAATTCAACGGTGATCACATTGGCATGCCCAGCCACGGCCTCATCCATCGAATTGTCGATGACTTCTGCAAAGAGATGATGCAGAGCTTTTTCGTCGGTGCCGCCGATATACATGCCCGGGCGGCGCCGGACCGGCTCCAAACCTTCCAGAACTTCAATGGCAGAAGCGGTATAGCCCATTTCTCCGGGGGTACCGCCAACGGGTGCCGCGTTCGACTTGGTTGCAGGTTTACTGGTTTGCTTGCTGTCGGCAGGGGTGGCCTGAGAAGTAGCACCAGAGCGGGGAGCCGCACCTGTGCCAAAAAGATCATCATTGCCTGACATGAGAGCCCTTGGTTATCAAACTGATTCGCACTGGCGGCATTATGCACATCCGCATGGTGAAAGGGAACGGATCATAAACATAGGGCGCCCAGTTTTACACGGCTTTCTCAAAAATCTTTCCTGCGTTAGATCAATGTCCAGCTTTAACCCGTTCAATTTATTGCAATAAAAATCAGTCACAAAAAAAGTCGGGCATTGAGCCCGACTTTTCTTCATCAGTGTTCGGCCAGAAGACCTGTCCGATCAATAGGAATAGTACATGGTGAATTCAACAGGATGCGGAGCCATTTCGAACCGCATCACGTCCTGCATCTTCAGCTCGATATAGCTGTCGATGAAGTCGTCGTTGAACACGCCGCCAGCCTTCAGGAATCCACGATCCTTGTCGAGGCTTGACAGTGCTTCACGCAGAGAGCCGCACACGGTCGGGATTTTCTTCAATTCGCGTGGTGGCAAATCGTACAGATCCTTGTCCATTGCTGCACCTGGATCGATCTTGTTCTGGATCCCGTCAAGACCAGCCATCAACATTGCCGCGAAAGCCAGATAGGGGTTGGCCATCGGATCAGGGAAACGCACTTCAACGCGCTTTGCCTTTGGATTGTTGGTGTATGGAATACGGCAGGATGCCGAACGATTGCGCGATGAATAAGCCAACAACACAGGGGCTTCATAACCGGGAACCAGACGCTTGTAGCTGTTGGTCGATGGGTTGGTGAAGGCGTTCAAGGCTTTGGCGTGCTTGATAATGCCGCCGATGTAATACAGGCATTCCTGGCTGAGATCGGCATATTTGTTGCCAGCCATGATTGGCTTGCCAGCCTTCCAGATCGACTGATGGACGTGCATGCCAGAACCATTGTCACCAAATACCGGCTTCGGCATGAAGGTGGCTGTCTTGCCGTAGCTGGCAGCAACATTATGGATGGCATATTTGTAGATCTGCATGTGATCGGCGATTTCGGTCAATGTGCCGAATTTCATGCCGAGTTCATGCTGAGCCGAAGCCACTTCGTGATGGTGCTTTTCAACCTTCACGCCCATTGCTGCCATGGCTGCCAGCATTTCGCCGCGCATATCCTGAGCCGTATCCTGGGGAGGAACGGGGAAGTAACCGCCCTTGGTGGCGACGCGGTGACCGAGATTGCCGCCTTCATATTCGGTGTCGCCATTGATCGGAAGTTCGGCAGCATCGAGCTTGAAACCGCTGTTGTAAGGATCGGAAGAGAAGCGCACGTCATCGAATACAAAGAATTCGGCTTCAGGACCCACATAGATCGCATCGCCGATGCCGGTCGATTTTAGATAGGCTTCAGCCTTTTTGGCCATGCCGCGCGGATCGCGCTCGTAAGGCTGGCCGGTTGTCGGCTCCAGAACGTCGCAGACGATCGACAGGGTTGGTGCCGCAAAGAAAGGATCGAGTGTGGCAGTTGTTGGATCTGGCATCAGGCACATGTCGGATTCATTGATGGCCTTCCAGCCAGCAATGGATGAGCCGTCGAACATGGTGCCTTCAGCAAAAATTTCTTCATCGATCATCGAGATGTCGAATGTCACGTGCTGCCATTTGCCGCGTGGATCAGTGAAGCGGAAATCGACGTATTTAATATCATTGTCGCTGATATACTTCAGGACGTCCTTGGCGGTCTTCATCAGTGTCTTCCTCGTTTGAGCAGTGGCGCGACCAAGCGCCGTTGGGATGAGTGACGGTTTAGAGCGGGGCCAGATCAGATGGCATCGAGACCGGTTTCACCGGTTCGAATCCGAATGGCCTCTTCCACGGTAGATACAAAAATCTTGCCATCTCCGATACGACCAGTCTGGGCGGCCTTGCGGATGGCATCCACAGCCCGTTCGACAAGGTCATCAGGAAGGACGATCTCGATCTTCACTTTTGGCAGAAAGTCCACAACATATTCCGCGCCACGATACAATTCGGTATGGCCTTTTTGGCGGCCAAATCCTTTTGCCTCGGTGACGGTAATGCCTTGTAGGCCCACGTCTTGAAGGGCTTCCTTCACGTCGTCGAGCTTGAACGGCTTGATGATCGCTTCAATCTTTTTCATCGTCGTTCTCACCTTCTCCATGTGTTCGGGGGTAACCCCGATACAGGTACCGGATTTACCGAATTTCGTTTAACATTATATTGAAACAAATTGCCACGGTGTAGTGTATTCCATTGCGAACGCCTTGGGCAGTAATTGAATAAAATTTAGGCAAATGCCTTTTTATCGCTCCTTTTTTGTCCAGAGAACGGTCAAGAAAGGAGCAACTCTAGGTTGTTTTGCCCCGAAATGAGGTCAAATGCATCGTTTGTTGACCCCCAAAGAGATGGATCATGCCGATCGTTTAACGGGTGATTCCGGGACATCTGTTTTGACCCTTATGGAACGGGCTGGACGGGCTGTGGCCGATCAGGCGATGCGGCTCTGTCTACGTGCGGGGCGGATTATCTTGCTGTGCGGTCCGGGTAACAATGGCGGCGATGGCTTTGTTGCTGCTTATATTTTGGCCGGTCGCGGTTATGCCGTTGATGTCGCAACGCTCAATGGACTTTTGCCCGTCTCTGGACCTGCCGGGGCCGTGGCGCGTTGCTGGAAAGGAAATGTGCTTCCGTTTTCAACCCTTGTATTCGATCATTATGATCTCTGTGTGGACGCGGTTTTTGGATCCGGATTGACGCGGGACGTCTCCGGAGAGGCTGCAGCCTGCCTGCAACGTCTCTCGCAGTCGGGTTTGAAAAATTTAGCTGTGGATGTTCCATCTGGCCTCGACGGTGAAAGTGGTCGGGTTCGCGGATTTGCAGCTCGAGCTGATCTGACGGTTACCTTTTTCCGGCAAAAGCCTGCTCATTTTCTCCAACCCGGCCGCACCCTTTGCGGCGAGGTCGTGGTCGCCGATATCGGCATCGATTCGTCTTGTCTGGCGGAGATTGCGCCGGAAACCATGATCAATCTGCCCGCTCTTTGGTACCAATTTATCCCACTGCCTGGCACCACCAGCCATAAATACCAGCGCGGTTCGGTCCTGGTTCTGTCCAACAGGCTTGAATATAGCGGGGCGTCCCGTTTGGCCGCCAAAGCGGCCTTGCGGGCAGGAGCGGGGCTTGTCACTATGGCCACACCCGTTGATGCGATGACAGCGCATGCCGCGTCATCCGATGCCATTATGCTTCGCCGTTGCGATACATTGCAGGATTTTACCCATTTGATAGCCGATACCAGACGCAATGCGCTGGTGATCGGCCCTGGTTTGGCGGTTGAGGGTGAGGATGCAGACACCACGCGTTCGCAAGTTCTGTTGGGTATCGGGGCCAAACGTGCGCTGGTGCTGGATGCCAGCGCGCTGACAGTCTTTGCGGGCAGGGGGCAAGAACTGGTGGATATGGTCGCGCAAAGCCATTACCGGATTGGCTACGAGCCGATAGTGACCCCGCACGAGGGCGAATTTGCACATTTATCGCGGGGTTTAAAAGGCTTTGAGCCTCACGAATCCAAATGCGAGCGGGCACGCTCGCTGTCGCGCCTGCTGGGTTGTGTTGTGGTCTATAAGGGAGCAGACACCGTTATCGCTTCACCTGACGGCCGGGCCGCAATCAATGCCAATGGCACATCATGGCTGTCGACAGCCGGATCCGGCGATGTGCTGAGCGGGCTTGTCGCTGCGTTGTGTGCCGGGGGCATGCCCAGTTTCGAGGCGGCCTGCATGGCCGTCTGGTGCCATGCGCAAGCAGGGCAAAACCTCGGCTCTTATTTTACTGCGGACGATTTGCCGCATGCCGTTTCTCAGGTTTTGCGGGAATTGCTGGAGGGGCATCCCGGCTGATTCTGGGACGGGCTCTTATTTTTTAGCAGAAATTGGCCCCAAATCACGTTTTTTGGGGCTTTCAGGTGAATTATCATCAATATGTCACTTTTCTTGTGGCGCGATGCGCGCAAGATGCTATAGACGCCCATTCATGATTTTGCGGACGCTTCAGCGTCTGCTTCGTTATGATCACGTCGAATGAGCTGGAAGTGCGGGCGTGGCGGAACTGGTAGACGCGCCGGATTTAGGTTCCGGTGATGCAAGTCGTGGGGGTTCGACTCCCTCCGCCCGCACCAGCTTCTGCCTGTGGCACGACGGCAGTTTTGTCATTATTCTGAGCGAAGGCAAGTAACATGCAGGTCAACAACACGCTCTCTGAAGGGCTCAAGCGCGAATTTACCGTTTTCCTCGCTGCGCAGGAGTTGGAAGAGCGCCTCACTGCTGAATTGGCGACGATAAAGGACCGCGTTAAAATCAACGGTTTCCGTCCCGGTAAGGTTCCTGTTCAGCATCTGCGCCGCGTTTATGGCCGTTCTGTTATGGCTGACGTGATGCAGAATCTCGTTAATGAAGCCAATCGCAAGATCGTTGAAGACAACGGCTTCCGTCTGGCCATGGAACCCAAGATCGAATTCCCCGAAGACAAGGATGTCGTCGAAGCCGCTATGGAAGCGCGTGGGAATCTTGAATACAAAATCCAAATCGAAATTCTCCCAACCATCACCTTGCATGATTTTGCCGGTATCGAGCTTAACAAGCAGGTGGTCGAGCCGACCGAAGCCGAAATCAGCGAAATGCTGACCCAGCTTGCCAGCCAGAACAAGCGTTTTGCTGCCAAAGAAGGCAAGACCGTCAAAGCAGCCAGCGGTGATCGTCTGGTGATTGATTTTGTTGGCAAGATCGACGATGTGGCTTTTGAAGGCGGTTCTGGCACAGATGTGCCGCTTGAATTGGGCTCCAACTCCTTCATTCCTGGTTTTGAGGACCAGCTGGTTGGCACCAAGGTCGGTCAGGACAAGCAGGTTAAAGTTGCCTTCCCCGCTGAATATGGCGCCGCCCATCTGGCCGGTAAGGACGCGGTGTTTGATGTCACCGTAAAGGCAATCGAAGCGCCTGTGGATGTGGCCATCGATGACGAATTGGCCAAAGCCTTCGGCATGGAATCGCTTGATCAGCTGAAAGAGCGTGTGAAAGAAAACATCGCGAATGATTACGCGGTGGCTTCCCATTCCAAGGTTAAAAAGCAGCTTCTTGATGCGCTAGATAGCCAGTATTCCTTCGATCTGCCTCCCACATTGCTCGAGCAGGAATTCGCAGGTGTCTGGCAACAGGTGCTGTCCGAGCATGAGCAGAGCGGCAAAACCTTTGCCGATGACGACACCACCGAAGAAGCTGCCCGTGTCGACTATATGAAGATTGCCGAACGTCGGGTGCGTCTGGGACTGGTCTTGGCCGAAATTGGCGAGCAGGCCAAGGTATCTATCACCAATGAAGAAGTGTCGCAGGCTGTCATGTCCCGCGCGCAACAGTTCCCTGGTCAGGAACGGATGGTCTGGGATTATTACCAGAAGAATCCGCAGGCCCTGAACGAGATTCGTGCGCCATTGTTTGAAGAGAAAGTGGTCACACACATCATCTCGCAGGCCAAAGTGACCGAATCCAATGTCACCAAGGAAGTGCTTATGGCCGATGACGAGGCCGATGCCCAGGTTAAGAAGGCTAAGCCAGCCAAGGCAAAAGCAGCCAAAGCAAAAGAAGCCAAGGCAGATGATGCGGCTGGTGAAGCGGCAGAAATTGCAGCAAAACCAAAGACTAAAGCCAAAAAATCCTGAATGCGGTCAGGCTCTGGCCTGTTGCATTTGAAAAATAGATGGGAATGGACGCTTGAACGTGTCCATTCTCCTATTATGTTCAGTCCTGTCCTTGTGGACGTTCGAATGATTCTCGATCTTCGGCGGAAATGGAAACAGTGGGTCTTTTGGTCTGCCGGTTCCGTTCCCTGAAGGTTTCATTGCTTTTTATGGTTTGGAACAACACATATGCGCGATCCCATTGAAACTTATAATATGCTTGTCCCGATGGTGGTCGAACAGTCCAATCGTGGCGAACGCGCGTTCGATATTTTCTCGCGCCTGCTGCGCGAACGCATTGTCTTTCTTACAGGTCCGGTTGAAGACGGCATGTCGGCGCTGGTTGTTGCGCAATTGTTGTTTCTGGAAGCCGATAACCCCAAAAAAGAAATCTCCCTCTACATCAATTCACCCGGCGGTGTTGTGACCGCAGGTCTGGCAATTTATGACACGATGCAGTTCATCCGTCCTCCGGTTTCAACCTTGTGCATCGGTCAGGCGGCTTCGATGGGCTCTTTGCTGCTTGCTGCCGGTGCGCCTGGTCAGCGTTATGCCTTGCCCAATGCCCGAATCATGGTGCATCAGCCTTCTGCCGGCTATCAGGGGCAGGTGACTGATATTCTGATTCATGCCCGTGAAGTCGAAAGCTTGAAGGGACGTCTGAACGAGATCTATGTCAAACATACAGGCAAAGAGATTTCTGCGATTGAACAGGCCCTTGAACGCGATAATTTCATGACTGCTGAAATGGCCAAAGATTTCGGGATCGTCGACAAGGTGATGGAAACACGTCCGGCTGTAGAGGACTGAGTGAGCGGCAAGATCGGCGTTTAAACCGCATTGATTGCGGTCGGGAGACTTCAAAGAGGCCTCTTCGCCGGATTGACAGGATGAACAGGGCCGCTCTCGATCCTGTTCATCATAAAGTTCCGAATGTTTCGGAAATTGTTATCTTCTCTTGCCCCATTGTCGGTATCATGCTTGCATTGTGGTGTTGGTTGGGTTGGAGTTTGTTTACTCTTATCTGGCATTAAGGTTCTTTCACCATTATGGTGAGGGGACGATTACGGAGGTTAGGTTATGAGCAAGGTCGGCGGTGGGGAAACCAAGTCTACGCTGTACTGCTCGTTCTGCGGAAAGAGCCAGCACGAAGTCCGCAAGCTGATTGCAGGACCAACCGTTTTCATCTGCGATGAATGCGTCGAATTGTGCATGGATATCATTCGCGAGGAAAGCAAATCGGCCCTGGTGAAATCGCGCGATGGCGTGCCGACACCCAAGGAAATCCGTAAGGTTCTTGATGATTATGTGATCGGGCAGGAGCACGCCAAAAAGGTTCTTTCAGTGGCCGTGCACAACCATTACAAGCGCTTGAACCATTCGACAAAGCATAATGATGTCGAATTGGCGAAGTCCAATATTTTGCTGATCGGTCCGACCGGATCGGGCAAAACCTTGCTGGCGCAAACGCTCGCTCGTATTCTTGATGTCCCCTTCACCATGGCCGATGCCACCACTTTGACCGAAGCCGGTTATGTGGGTGAGGATGTCGAAAACATCATTCTGAAGCTGCTACAAGCCTCCGATTACAACGTCGAGCGTGCCCAACGCGGCATTGTCTATATCGATGAAATCGATAAGATTTCGCGCAAGTCTGACAATCCATCCATTACGCGCGACGTGTCAGGCGAAGGTGTGCAGCAGGCTTTGCTGAAGATCATGGAAGGCACCGTCGCCTCCGTGCCGCCACAAGGCGGGCGCAAGCATCCCCAGCAGGAGTTTTTGCAGGTTGATACCACAAATATCCTGTTTATCTGCGGCGGGGCGTTTTCGGGTCTTGAAAAGATCATTTCTGCACGCGGCAAGGGGACGTCTATCGGTTTTAGTGCCAAGGTTGAGGCACCCGACGATCGTCGCACGGGGCAGGTGTTCCGTGCCGTCGAACCGGAAGATTTGCTGAAATTCGGCTTGATTCCTGAATTTGTTGGTCGTTTGCCCGTTCTTGCGACGCTTGAGGATCTCGACGAGCCAGCTTTAAAACAGATCCTGACTGAGCCCAAAAATGCTCTGGTGAAGCAGTATCAGCGTTTGTTCGAGATGGAAGATGTTGAACTGACATTCTCTGATGAGGCTGTCGGCCTGATCGCCCGCAAGGCGATCGAGCGCAAGACAGGTGCCCGTGGTTTGCGCGCTATTATGGAAAGCATTCTGCTCGAAACCATGTATGATTTGCCTGGTCTTGAAGGCTGCGAACAGGTTGTGATCTCGCCGGAAGTGATCGAGGGCAATACCAAGCCGCTCTACATCTATTCGGAAAAAGCATCCGAAGCCTCCAGTGCATAATCCTCTGTCATAATCCTTCGCCGGTGACTTGAAACCGGCGGGGTTGATGACCAAATAGAGTTCAACACGGAGGCTTTGGAAACGGTGTTCTCCAAAGCGGGGTCGGATGATGATCTGCCCTTGAACCCCTATTTAGGATGATGACGAATGAGCCAGACAAAAAAGCGTCCAACCATTGTCGGCGGCAGCGTGGAAAACTATCCAGTTCTTCCTTTGCGCGACATCGTGGTGTTTCCGCACATGATCGTGCCGCTGTTTGTGGGCCGTGAAAAGTCTATTCGCGCCCTTGAGGAAGTGGTTAAGCGCGAGCAGTTGATTTTGCTGGCAACCCAGAAAAGCGCCGGTGATGATGACCCTGCACCCGATGCAATATTTGAATCGGGGACTCTGGCAACGGTTCTCCAACTCCTGAAGCTTCCCGATGGTACTGTGAAAGTGCTTGTCGAGGGTCTGGCACGTGCCAAGGTGCAATCCTATAGCCGCACCGAGGATTTTTATGAGGCCAGCGCCTTGTCTCTTGATGATGTTGTCGGGAGCCCTGTCGAAGCTGAAGCTTTGTCGCGTTCGGTTGTTTCCGAATTTGAAAATTACGTAAAGCTCAACAAAAAAGTCTCTGCAGAAGTTGTCGCGGCTGTGGTCCAGATTGAGGATTATTCCAAGCTGGCTGATACCGTTGCTTCGCATCTTGCTGTCAAAATCAACGAAAAGCAGGATGTTCTTGAAATTCTCGATGTCTCCAAGCGTCTTGAAAAAGTCCTTGGCTTCATGGAAAGCGAAATCTCCGTCCTGCATGTTGAAAAGCGGATCCGCAGCCGTGTGAAACGGCAAATGGAAAAGACGCAGCGCGAATATTACCTCAACGAGCAGATGAAGGCGATCCAGAAAGAGCTTGGCGACGAAGACGGCAAGGATGACATTTCCGAGCTGGAAGAACGCATTGCCAAGACCAAGTTGACCAAAGAGGCCCGTGACAAGGCCATGGCGGAAGTCAAAAAGCTGCGTCAGATGTCGCAGATGTCGGCTGAAGCCACCGTGGTTCGCAATTATCTCGATTGGATGCTGTCACTGCCTTGGGGCCGCCGTTCCAAGATCAAGAAGGATCTCGGTCAAGCTCAGAGCTTGCTTGATGCAGAGCATTTCGGACTTGAAAAGGTTAAGGACCGGATCATCGAATATCTGGCTGTCCAAAGCCGCGCGAACAAGCTGACAGGTCCAATTCTTTGCCTTGTTGGCCCTCCTGGCGTCGGTAAAACCTCTCTCGGCAAATCGATCGCCAAGGCCACAGGCCGTGAATTCGTTCGCATGTCATTGGGTGGCGTGCGGGATGAAGCCGAAATCAGAGGCCATCGGCGCACCTATATCGGTTCGATGCCCGGCAAGGTCATCCAGTCGATGAAGAAGGCCAAGGTGCAAAATCCGCTGTTCCTGCTCGATGAAATCGACAAACTCGGTATGGATTTCCGTGGCGATCCGTCCTCCGCTTTGTTGGAAGTCCTTGATCCTGAACAGAATTCTACCTTCAACGATCATTATCTTGAAGTCGATTATGACCTGTCCAATGTCATGTTTGTGACCACCGCCAATACGCTCAACATTCCTCCGGCCTTGCTTGACCGTATGGAAGTGATCCGGATTGCAGGATATACGGAAGACGAGAAGCTGGAGATTGCGCGTCGCCATCTGATACCC
Source organism: Hyphomicrobiales bacterium (assembly GCA_947455995.1). Taxonomy (GTDB): domain Bacteria; phylum Pseudomonadota; class Alphaproteobacteria; order Rhizobiales; family Beijerinckiaceae; genus CAIYZJ01. The sequence continues at coordinate 37,322 of CANGQA010000018.1, forward strand.
GAGGCCACGGGAAAGCATGGTCTTGCGCACAAGGAATGGGAAATCACCGACGAGGCATTGCTCGAAATGATCCGTCGTTATACCCGTGAAGCGGGTGTTCGCAACCTGTCGCGTGAAATCGCCAATCTGGCCCGTAAATCGGTCAAGGAAATCCTTTTAAACAAGGTCAAATCCGTCAAGATCGATATCCCCAAACTGGTCGATTTTCTTGGTGTACCGAAATATCGTTTCGGTGAAACCGAGGACGAGGATCAGGTGGGTGTGGTCACCGGTCTTGCATGGACGGAAGTGGGCGGCGAGTTGCTGACCATCGAAGGGGTGATGATGCCTGGTCGCGGCAAGATGACTGTGACAGGTAACCTGAAAGATGTGATGAAGGAGTCGATTTCTGCTGCGGCGTCCTATGTCCGCTCCCGTGCCGTCGCCTTCGGCATCGAACCGCCTTTGTTCGACCGTCGCGATATCCACGTGCATGTGCCTGAAGGGGCAACCCCTAAGGATGGTCCCTCGGCAGGCATTGCGATGGCAACGGCGATTGTTTCCGTGTTGACCTCGATTCCGGTGCGTCGTGACATTGCCATGACAGGCGAGGTCACTTTGCGTGGCCGTGTTTTGCCGATCGGCGGTTTGAAGGAAAAGCTGCTGGCTGCTCTGCGGGGTGGGGTCAAAACGGTCCTGATCCCTGAAGAGAATGCCAAGGATCTGGCCGACATTCCGGATAATGTTAAAAATGCGCTCGAAATTATCCCTGTGTCCCGCATGGATGAAGTGCTGAAACATGCGCTGGTTCGCCAGCCTGTCGCCATCACCTGGGAGGAGGTTTTGCCAGCCATCCCCCATGCTCTGACCGATGACGAGGCCGCCGGAATTGTTGCCCATTGAGGCGATCGGACGGTTTGCGAGGCTATGAATATAATCCCCTGAAAGAAATTTCAGGGGATTTTTCATTTTTTGAAGCAAAATAAGGCTTTTTAGATGTTTTTTGACTTGCCTTAGACCCCCTTGGACTGATCAAAGGTAGGAACGCGTCGTCGATTCGGCGTGAATGTTTTTTTAAGGAGACAAGAAATGAACAAGGGCGATTTGGTTGCGGCTGTTGCCGAGCATGCAGATATCACCAAGGCTCAGGCCGGTCATGCGGTCGATGCCGTTGTGGAGGCGATCACTGCCAC
>CANGQA010000019.1 GCA_947455995.1 Hyphomicrobiales bacterium
GCAATGATCATGTCTGGGCGCTGGATATGGACCGTATCGCCGATGCCATTACCCCTAAAACGCGGGCAATCGTCATCAATTCCCCGTCCAATCCAACGGGATGGACGGCTACGATGGAAGAATTGCAGCAGGTATTGGACCTGTCGCGCAAACATGGTTTGTGGATTATTTCAGACGAGATTTATGGCCGGTTTGTCTATGACGGCTCCAAACGCGCGCCTTCTTTCCATGACATCATGAATGATCAGGATCGCATCATGTTCGCCCAGACATTTTCCAAAAACTGGGCGATGACCGGCTGGCGGATTGGCTGGCTGGAATGTCCTGTGGCTTTGGGGCCGACGGTTGAAAATCTCATCCAATATTCGTCCTCCGGCGTGGCCGCTTTCCTGCAACGTGCCGGTATTGCCGCTTTGCAGCAAGGCGAGAGCTTTGTCGAACACCAGATTGCACGCGCCAGAGAAGGCCGCGAGATTGTATCGAAAGGCTTGGCTGAAACGGGTCGCGTGACCTTTGGCGCGATTGACGGCGCGTTCTACCTGTTTTTCAAGGTTGAAGGCATCGAGGATACTCGAAAATTGGCGCTGCAACTGGTAGACGAAGCCAATGTCGGTCTGGCGCCCGGTTCTGCCTTCGGGTCGGGGGCCGAGCATTATTTGAGGATGTGCTTCGCCCGTAAACCCGAAGACATGCGTGAGGCGACCCGTCGTCTGGCTTCTGTTCTGTCACGGTAAAGGCAGAGGGTAGCCATGCGATTGGCAAGAAATGATTGCTAAATGCAACTGTAAGTAGTGATATGTTGGTATGTGGTCTGATTGGGGTGACCGCAGGAGGACATATGCAAGACGATCGCGAGCATGAGCAACCAGATCATGTTTCGGGTGGTGCCACGCCACGGGTGCGGCGGATGTTTTCGGGGTCGCAGGCATTGACCGATCGAGAGCATGACGTATTGGAGGCCATTATTGCTGGAGAAACCAGCAAAGTGGCCGCGCGACGCCTCGGCATCAGCCCGCGGACAATCGAGGTGCATCGTGCCCATATTCTTGCTAAATGCGGTGCTCGTAATACGGCTGATTTGTTGCGTATTGTTTTGAACGGCCAGAAATAGGGGCTTAACCGCTATTTCCGGATGATATTTTTTAGTCATTGATTGGAGAATAACGGTGCAAAAAATCGCACGCTTTACCCATCTGATTGCCCCTAATGCCTTCAAAATGGAAATTGCCCGCCTTGTCGATACCCTGGAAAGCAATGGATATCGGACCATAGATATGGATTTTTCCGATCTTGTTGCCCAGAAAATGGCCCGGGATTGTGTAAAAATGATTACTGATGTCGGGGCAAGGGTCAAAAATCACAGTTGGGAATATACCTCTCATCGCGGTCTCAGCATTAAAATCTATCTGACCCACGAGGCGGATCTGATACTGGCAGAAAAAATGCTCGGCTAGATTTTTTGAGCGCGATGCGAGCTATAGCATGCAATTTTGCATGGCAGTGCCGCCAGAGTCTGCGCCTTCTCAACAGGCTTGCTTTCGCATAAGACTAGCGGAGTTGAGATCTTTCAAAGCCGCTGATGTGGATGGCTCGCATGGTTTTGCCCTAATGACTCTAACGCCTCCTGCGCGCTCTTTGACCCGTATTGTAACCGGTCAGCTGGTCCCTATGGCGCTTTGTCTTGCCAGCGGGGCGGTTGCTGGAGGTCTGGGCCTTCCGGCGGGATGGTTGTGCGGGGCGTTGGGCATGGCAGCGTTTCTGTCTTCGACAGGGCGAGCTGATCCGATGCTGCCGGATTTGCGTGATTTTGCCTTGCTGCTATCGGGTCTGTCGATCGGGCTGAGCGTGACACCCGAGACAGTGGCGAGATTTGCGACAATTCCGCTGAGTTTGAGCATCATGTGTGTGGCTGTTGTGTCCATTACATGGGGTTCGGCCTTCGTGCTGATGCGCCTTTATGGTTGGCGCAAGCTGGATGCACTGCTGGCTTCTGCCCCCGGTGCACTATCGACCACGCTGGTGATTGCCTATGAAAACAATGCCAAAGTATCGCATGTGGTGATAGTCCAGCTGTTTCGGCTGTTTATGCTGATGGCCGTTCTACCATCGGTCATTGCGGCGGGGGTTGGCGGGGCCTCTGTTGAGCTCAGCGAGGTGGCGCTGCTCTCCCCTGCCCAATTTGCTTTGGTCTGTGCCTGTGCTCTGGCTTTGAGCTGGGTGTTGGCACGTATGAAAATGCCGACCTATTTCCTGTTGGGCGGCATGATCGCGGCTGGTGCGTTGACGGGCTCGGCTCTGGTCGATGGCCGGATGCCGCAAGTCTTGGCCAATATGAGCTTTTCTCTGGTTGGCTGGTTTATCGGCGAGCGCTTCCGCGGGATCAGGCTTCGCGATGTGATGGCCCTGACCGGTCCGATGGTGGCTTCGTTTGCTGCCACAGCCTTTGTCGCCTTTGCATTTTCGGAATTGATTGTCGCGCTATCGCATATTCCTCGATCGGAAGCGATTGTGGCTTTTGCACCGGGCGGCGTCGAGGCCATGAGCATTCTGGCTTTGGCCCTTAACCTCGATCCGGTGTTTGTCGCCTCGCATCACATTGTCAGGTTCATGTTCATCGGGACTTTTTTGCCGATCGCCATCAAATTATGGCCACGTCTGTTCGGTATCGATCCGGATGGTAACCTGGTTTAACAATAGACTAGGAATTTTTGGCAGGAACCAGACGCCAGCCTTTGGAGCTCAGACAGGCATTGTAGGAATTCTGGCGCGGGACCGCATTGATATCCTGTGTTCCATAGGAGGCCGGGACATAGCTGCCGGGCACATAATCACAGGAACGGCCATAATAGGTGCGGTAGCAACTGCGATAGCCGGATGTCATATATGCGCCGCTGGTTTGCACGACAACGGGTTGATAGGGATAGATCCGCTCGACACTGCGCTGGCACTGGATGCTGTCGCTGCCCATATCGGCTGTTGGATGATTGGGGTTGACCCATTGATATTGCTGGCAAGCGCCAAGCAACAGGGCGCCTCCCAAAACGGCCAGACGAAGTGTGCTTTTAATGATCATGCCCATGTATCCTGTCATCCGCGCCGAAAAAGGGGAAAAGCCCTGAAGCCCGATTGTAGGGGTTCAAGCCAATCCGCGTTAATCATAACGCCGAATAAGGCTGCTGGTGAAGCCTGAATTCCGTAATTTCTGCCATAAAATAAGCAAAGTTTTTTCTGATGTGCTAAAGTCCGTCCAAAGGGTGAGGATTGGCCCTTTCGGTGACAAAGACGAGAACGTTGAACGTGATGAAGTCATTAACACGGCGCAATATTGTATCGGCTCTTTTGGCTTCGACAGCATTGTCGGCGGGAATGAGCTCTCTTCCAGCCCAATCACAGCCGCAGGCCCAGTCGCAGAATGCGGCGCGCAGCAAGCCTGCAGCACCGCGTACAGTGTTTGCCTATGATGACGTGGTCAGGCGGGCGCGCGAATTATCCGAGACCGAATATGACGCCACTGTGCCACCATTGCCTGCCGAATTGGCTGCACTGGATTTTGATGCCTGGCGTGAGATCCGCTTTCGCGGTGACAAAGACCCGCTGGGTGATCCGCGCCAGCGCTTCCATTTGCAGACCTTTCATGCCGGCCATTTGTTCCAGCGTGCAGTGCAGTTGAATTTGGTGCGTGAGCGCTACTCCGAACCCTATGCATATTCGGCGGATTCTTTTGATTATGGTAAAACCCGTTTCCAAAAGCCGTTGCCTGCCGATCTGGGTTATGCTGGTTTCCGTGTTCACTATCCGTTGGGCGGTGCGACGTCCTCTGACGAGCTTATCTCGTTTCTTGGTGCGACCTATTTCCGCTTTTTGGGAAGCAACCAACAATATGGCCTTTCGGCGCGCGGATTAGCGATCGGTACCGGCAATCTCGACAATCGGGAGGAGTTTCCGTTTTTCAAGGAATTCTGGATCGAACGGCCTGACCCCAAAAACGATATGATCTCGATCCATGCTTTGCTGGATAGCCCGTCGGTGGCCGGAGCCTATCGTTTCGATATATATCCCTCTGCTGAAACAAGCGTCGATGTGACAGTAACACTCTACCCGCGCCGCCGCATGACACGTGTTGGTATGGCCCCGTTGACCTCGATGTATTTTCTGGGTGAAAACGATCGCCATCTCAACGACCGCAACAAGTATGACGAATTCCGCGCTGAATTGCATGATTCCGACGGATTACTGATGCGCACTGTCGATCAGGAATGGGTGTGGAGACCATTGAAAAACCCATTGGTGCAAGAAGTGCAACGGTTCGACGCCCGCAATATCCGGGGTTTCGGCCTGATGCAGCGTGATCGCCGCTACGAGCATTATCAGGATATCGAACTGGCCTACGAGGATCGCCCCTCTTATTGGATTGAGCCCAAGGAAGATTGGGGTTCGGGTGTGGTCGAACTGGTCGAACTGGCCACAAAAGACGAAACCGCCGACAATGTCGTGGTTGCCTTTGTACCCGACAGTCCACTTGAGCCTGGCAAGGCTTTCACCTTCTCCTATCGTATCCGTTCCATGAATGACGGGTTGGATCTTCACAAGCTCGGCTATGTGGCCAATACCTTTGCCGCCCCGGCATTTGCGCTGGGTTCCAATGAGCAGCAATCTGCAAATACGCGTCGGTTTATGGTCGATTTTACCGGCGGAGATATAGATTATTATCTCAAAAATCCGTCTCTGGTGAAGGTTGTTGCATCCGCGCGCAATGCGAAAGTGTTTCGTACTTTTCTGGTTCCCAACCCCAAGGGCAAGGGTTTCCGGGCTATGATCGATGTCAGGTTCGAAGAAAACCAGGTGGGAACCGTGCGGGCTTATCTGCAAGCAGGGCAAAAACCGGTGACAGAAACCTGGACCTATGCCTGGCGGATTTATAATTTTTAGCCCCTTGCGATCTGATCCGCTCGACATTTCCGGCAAGGTCATGTATATGCGCGCTTCAACTTAAAACAGCGGTGCCAAACGCTGGTGACGAGCAAGCCTTCACGAGGAAGGGGAGCGAGGATCCGAAAAGGCAGGAGATTGAAATGGATATTATTCAGCAGCTCGAAAAAGAGCAGGCCGAAAAGCTCGCCGCTTTGCGTCCTACCCCAGACTTTCAGCCCGGCGACACCGTTCAGGTTAATGTGAAGGTGATCGAAGGCGAACGCTCCCGCGTGCAGGCCTATGAAGGCGTTTGCATTGCCCGCAATGGTGGTGGTCTCAACGAAAGCTTCACCGTTCGTAAAATAAGCTACGGCGAAGGCGTCGAGCGTGTATTTCCGGTCTATTCGCCACTCATCGAGTCCATCAAAGTGGTGCGTCGCGGTAAGGTGCGTCGTGCGAAGCTGTATTACCTGCGTGATCGTCGCGGTAAATCGGCCCGTATCGTTGAACGCAAGACCGGTCACGGCACGGCCGCCCATATCGCCAATCGCGCCGAAAACAACCACAGCGAAGACTAATCACTCTTCGGGTGTGAAGATTTTCAAAACGCGGCTTTCGAGCCGCGTTTTTTATTGTTAAATTGGTGCGTGACACGAATTTGGCGTCAGAATATTGCATTGGGCTCTTTCCCTTTGGCGAGGAAAGGATTAAATCACTGCCTTGCAGTATTATTCAGGCAATCAGTGAGATCACGAATGGCTCCGCGCACGCTTTATGACAAAATCTGGGATGATCATGTTGTCGATACACAATCCGATGGCACATGCCTTCTGTATATTGACCGTCATCTCGTCCATGAAGTGACAAGCCCGCAGGCTTTCGAAGGCTTGAGGATGAGCAAGCGCAAGGTGCGCGCTCCCGAAAAGACTTTGGCAGTGGTGGATCACAACGTGCCGACCACTGATCGATCGCATGGGATTACAGATCCGGAAGCGGCCACACAGGTGGCGGCACTGGCCGAGAATGCCCGTGAATTCGGAATCGAATATTTCAATGAGCTCGACAAGCGCCAGGGCGTTGTCCATATCATCGGCCCCGAACAAGGCTTTACGCTGCCCGGCACTACGATTGTTTGTGGAGACAGCCATACCTCGACCCATGGTGCCTTTGGTGCCTTGGCCCACGGAATTGGCACATCCGAAGTCGAGCATGTGCTGGCTACCCAGACCCTGATTCAGGCCAAAGCCAAAAACATGCTGATCACGGTGGACGGGCAGTTGCCGCATCATGTGACCGCGAAGGACATCATTTTGTCGATCATCGGTGAAATCGGCACCGCAGGCGGCACAGGCCATGTGATGGAATATGCCGGTGAAGCCATTCGTAGTCTCTCGATGGAAGGCCGGATGACGGTCTGCAACATGTCGATCGAAGGCGGAGCCCGTGCCGGTTTGATCGCCCCGGATGAAAAGACCTACGCCTATCTAAAAGGTCGGCCCAAAGCTCCCAAAGATGCGCAGTGGGATGCCGCAATGCGCTATTGGGAAACCCTGAAAACCGATGAAGGCGCCCATTTTGATCGTGAAATCCGGCTTGATGCCGCCAATTTGCCGCCCATCGTGACATGGGGCACCAGCCCTGAAGATGTGGTGACCATTGCCGGTACGGTTCCGCGTGTCGAAGACGCGACAAGCGAAGCCAAACGCGCCTCGATTGCCCGTGCGCTTGACTATATGGGCTTGAAGGGTGGTGAAAAGATCACCGATCTGGCCGTTGACCGTGTGTTTATCGGGTCCTGCACCAATGGTCGTATCGAAGATTTGCGTGCTGCGGCTCAATTTGTTGCTGGCAAGACCATCAATAGCAATGTCAGCGCGATGATTGTTCCTGGTTCCGGCCTCGTGAAACAGCAGGCCGAAGAAGAGGGTCTGGACAAAATTTTCAAGGCAGCCGGCTTTGATTGGCGCGAGCCGGGTTGCTCAATGTGTCTGGCCATGAATGCTGACAAGCTGGCACCGGGCGAACGCTGCGCATCAACCTCCAACCGCAATTTTGAAGGTCGTCAGGGTTTCAAGGGCCGCACGCATCTGGTGTCGCCTGTCATGGCTGCTGCGGCAGCTATTGCCGGCCATTTTGTCGATGTGCGCGACTGGCACTGAGTTTTTGTTCCGACTGTTTTAAAACCCTGCTTTTGCAGGGTTTTTTTATGCGTTTACCAGCATTCACGCACATAATTGGTGCGCCATTGTCTCCAGAAGGAATCCCAATAGGACACAGGGCGGCTTGTGCAACGGTGCTCGGTGCGGTGATGATGGTGCCAGGAGTGGCGATAGCCTTCACCATCATTGCCCCTGTAAGGGTAGGAATGGTGGCGCTCATTACGGTGGTGGCCATAATTTTCGGCATTCGCAGGTGGCACTGCAAGGGCTGTGATGCCTATCAGGCCGGTACACAGCCATAAAGCGAGCGATTTGCTGGATATGGAACGGGTTTTGGTGGTGATCATGGCGTCCTCCTGTTGCATGACCCCAAACAATGCGGGCCAATGCTGTCTTGGAGCGACATTAAGCACTGGAGATGAACACAGGCCGAAGCCTGTGTTCATCTGCCGTTTATCCTGTGCGGATTACCAGCAATGGCGCACATAATGGGTCCGGTATTCACCCCACAGCATATCCCATGTGCGTTCGGCGCGGGTTGTGCAACGTGGTTCATACCGCTGGTTATTGCGCCATCCGTAATGGTTGCCGCCCCGATCATTGTGCTTTTTCGGGGCAACATGTTGGCGCTCTCGATTATTATTGCGCGCGTTGTCCTCGGCCTTGACGGGCTGTGTCATGATTGCTGTTGTCCCGATAAGGCCCGCGCACAGCCAGAGGGCAAGTAACTTTCTACTGTTGTGATTGGTATAGGTGATGGGTATCCGATCCTCCGTTTAATGGGTGTGCTGAAATTGAGCACTGAAAACAGCCGTTAAAGGATCAATGTGTGCTGCAAACATGGTCAAGTGATGGCGTGACAGGAAGCGCTTGTCTCTGCTATAGAGAAGGCCTCTTTGCATCATGTCAGCTGACGGAACCTCTCATGCAACCCTTTACCACCCTGACCGGCGTTGCCGCGCCAATGAAGATCACCAATGTCGACACCGACATGATCATTCCCAAGCAATATCTGAAGACGATTAAGCGCACTGGTCTGGCCGTGGGTTTGTTTGCCGAAATGCGGTTTAACGAGGATGGCAGCGAGAACAAGGATTTTGTTCTTAATCAGCCAGCCTATCGCAATGCGCAGATTTTGGTGGCCGGCGATAATTTTGGTTGCGGTTCCTCGCGCGAACATGCCCCTTGGGCCTTGCTCGATTTCGGTATTCGCTGTGTGATTTCGACCAGCTTCGCCGATATTTTCTACAATAATTGTTTTAAAAACGGCATTCTGCCGATCAAAGTCTCTCAAGAAGAGCTTGATCAGTTGATGGATGAAGCCGGACGCGGTGCGAACGCAACGTTGTCGGTTGATCTCGAAGCACAGGAAATTCACGGCTCAGACGGCCATGTCGTCCACTTCGATATTGATTCCTTCCGCAAGCATTGTCTGCTGAACGGGCTCGATGACATCGGCCTGACCATGGAAAAAGATAAGGCAATTGATCAATTTGAAACCAAGACAGCGCAATCGCGTTCCTGGCTTTAAAAATTGCTGTTGTCTTTAGGCCAATCCGGAAACCGGATCAGCATCCGGTTTTGTCCCCCTATCCTTTGATGGTTTGATTGTGGCTGTTTGCGGTGCATTGGCATGCGCCAGCCTAGAATACGGAGAACTCACATGGCATCGTTTAACCTGCTGCTTCTGCCCGGTGATGGCATTGGTCCTGAAGTCATGACCGAAGTCAAAAAACTGCTCGATTGGATGAATTCGACCGGTCTGGCCAAATTCGAAACCGAAGCCGATCTGGTGGGTGGCGCGGCCTATGATGCCCATAGCGTCTCTATCACCGATCAAGCCGTTAAAATGGCCGGTGATGCCGATGCGGTTTTGTTCGGCGCGGTCGGTGGGCCGCAATGGGATAGTGTGCCTTATGACGCACGCCCGGAAGCCGGCCTGCTACGCTTGCGCAAAGATCTGGAAATGTTTGCCAATCTGCGTCCGGCCATCTGCTATCCCGCTTTGGCTTCGGCCTCCTCGCTCAAGCCTGAAATTGTCGAAGGCCTCGACATTATGATCGTGCGCGAATTAACGGGCGGGGTTTACTTCGGTGAGCCTAAGGAAATTGTGACGCTGGAAAACGGTGAAAAGCGTGGCGTCGATACCCAGGTCTACACGACCCATGAAATCGAGCGGATCGGACGGGTGGCCTTCGAGCTGGCCCGCAAGCGCGGCAACAAGGTCACCTCGTCGGAAAAGCGTAATGTGATGCGCTCCGGCCTGTTGTGGAACCAGGTGATCACCGATCTGCACAAGCGCGAATATTCCGATGTGGTGCTTGAACACATGCTGGCCGATGCCTTGGGCATGCAGCTGGTCCGCTGGCCCAAGCAGTTCGACGTGATCGTGACCGACAATCTCTTCGGCGATATGCTGTCGGATGTGGCCTCCATGCTGACCGGTTCGCTGGGCATGCTGCCTTCGGCCTCGATGGGCATTGCCGATCCTGTCACTGGCAAGCGCAAGTCGATGTATGAGCCGGTCCACGGTTCGGCTCCCGATATTGCCGGCAAAGGCTTGGCCAATCCGATTGCGATGATGGGTTCGTTTGCGATGGCGCTGCGCTATTCGCTTGGTCTGGGTGAAGCCGCTGACATGGTTGAAAAGGCCATTTCCAACGTGCTGAACAGTGGTCTGCGGACCAAAGATATTGCCGCTGCAGGCCAAAATGCTGTCAGCACCCAGGAAATGGGCGCAGCGATCATCAAGGAAGTCCAACATATTGCCGGTTGATTTACAGTCGGGCGGATTGGCTGTTGATATAATCTTCTTCAATCCGCTCGATTGACATTGCCGCCTGCTTATGGTTGAGAAACAGGGTAAGGGATCGTGTTGCTTTTTTGGCAACACCATCTCCGGAACAGGAACGAAAGACGCGTCATGACCGTGGCCACTTTTTATAAACCCACGACCAAACCAGCCGCTAAACGCGGCGGGACGCGCTGACGCATTCTCTCTCCGGAACTCCCCCGGCGGGGGGTGGGGTGAAACCGCTCAGGCGGTAAACTCAAAATCGGGGGAGACGGATTAAAATCAGGATCAAAGACATGGCTTTCAAGGTCGCTGTTGTCGGGGCCACAGGTAATGTGGGCCGTGAAATTCTCTCTATTTTGTCAGAGCGTGCTTTCCCTGTCAGAGAAGTTGTTGCGTTGGCATCCAGCCGCTCACTCGGCACAGAAGTGTCTTTTGGTGACAGGATCCTGAAAACACAGGTACTTGATCATTATGATTTCTCCGATACAGACCTGTGCCTGATGTCGGCAGGCTCTGGCATTTCAAAGGAATGGTCCCCCAAGATTGCCGCGCAAGGCTGCCTTGTGATCGATAATTCTTCGTGCTGGCGTTATGACCCGACCGTGCCTCTGGTGGTGCCGGAAGTGAATGCCGACGTGCTGGCGCCGTTTTTTGCCGATCCCAAATGCACCCGCATCATTGCCAATCCGAATTGCTCTACGGCGCAATTGGTGGTGGCGCTGAAGCCTTTGCACGAGAAGGCCGTGATCAAGCGCGTGGTTGTATCGACCTATCAATCGGTATCGGGTGCAGGCAAGGAGGCGATGGATGAATTGTTTACCCAGACCCGCGCTTTGTTGACCACCGGCGAGGTCAAGGTCAACAAGTTTCCCAAGCGGATTGCGTTCAACCTGATCCCGCAGATTGATGTCTTCATGGATGACGGTTTCACCAAAGAAGAATGGAAGATGACCGAGGAAACCAAGAAAATCCTCGATCCCGCCATTAAGCTGACCGCCACATGCGTGCGCGTGCCGGTGTTCATCTCGCATTCCGAAGCGGTGAATGTGGAGTTCGAAAAGCCGATCTCTGCCACCGAGGCCCGCGCCTTGCTGCGTTCGGCCCCCGGCTGTCTGGTGATCGACAAGCGCGAGCCCGGCGGCTACATCACCCCGCATGAAGCGACCGGTGAAGATGCCACCTATATTTCGCGTATCCGCGAGGATCACACGGTTGAAAACGGTCTGGCCTTCTGGTGCGTGTCCGACAATCTGCGCAAGGGCGCGGCGTTGAATGCCATCCAGATCGCCGAAGCCTGCATCAACCGCAAGCTGATCAAGCCTAAAAAGGCATGAATGCATGCTCGCTCTTCGCCCGAATTGCGAATGCTGTGATCGAGATCTGCCTCCCGCGTCGCGGGAGGCCATGATCTGCTCGTTTGAATGCACGTTCTGTGCAGAATGTGCATCCATAATATTTGACGGCTTTTGCCCTAATTGCTCGGGCGAATTGGTGCATAGACCCATTCGTCCCGAAGCAAAATTGGATAAAAATCCTGCCCAGCAACAACGGGTTGTTAAAACCCATGCTGGCTGCCAATCTGGTCCATATTGATTACACCGCTTCCGCGCGCATCATCGAGACCCGCGCCCGTGCTTCGGGCTCGGCGGGGGTAAACAGGCCTGTATGCGGATCGCGGATCGCCAGAACTCCAGTTGTGACATCGAAATAGGCGCCGTGTAATTGCAGCTTGCCCCGTGACACCAGCGTGCTGACGCAGGGAAATGTCATCAAATTGTCCAGGCTTTGGGCAATGGAGATCAGCGAGAGTTTTTCGACATAATCGCCGAGCGGCGTTTGTCCGCGCGGTCCTGCGCGTTCCGCCGCGGGTTTGATCAATGTCATCCATTGGCCGATAAAATCACCGGGCGAAAGCGGGGCAGAATCATCGGCAAAAGCCCGTACACCGCCGCAACGGCCATGGCCCAAAACGACGATATGTTTGACGCGCAATGCCTGTACCGCAAATTCAAGTGCTGCCGATGTGCCGTGGAATACTCCTTGGGTTTCAAATGGCGGCACCATATTGGCGACATTGCGGACCACGAACACCTCTCCCGGACGTGCATCGAAAATCACTTCGGGGGAGACGCGGCTGTCGCAGCATCCGATCACCATCACTTCGGGTGATTGGCCGGAACCGGACAACTCCTCGAACCGGTGCTGTTCTTGCGGAAATCGGCCCGCCATAAAGGCCTTGTAGCCATCACGAAGCCGGGGTGGAAACACATAACCTGAGGAAACGTCCTGATGATCGGTCATCTTGTTTTCTCCTGTCCTGTTAAACCTGCTTGGAGGTAGTGCAGTACAAGGCGTTTATCAACCCTGCATTTCGGACCGGCGTTCAGGCTATTGTGTCGAAGCAGGTCGTTCGTCCGAGCGGGTGTAAATGGCGACACTGGCCAGCAGGATGAGGCCGAACAGCAAAAATAGTTTTGAAAAAGCCTCTGCAGGCGAGATACCGAGATCGAGCGTGGCCTGCACCAGTTGTCCTGATCCATATTGGATTAAACCGGCTCCGGCGATGAACAAGAAATTGAGCCAGGTAATGCCACGCCCCAGCACTTCGGCGGGAATGAATAGCTTGGCGTGGCTCATCAATATACCGTAGGTCAGTCCAGCAGCACCAGCGATACCGAGACAGACCAGCGATGTGACAAGGCTCTCGGGCCCCAATACGCCCATCGTGATGAAGCTGAACGCGGTGATCAGACTTCCCCATAAAGTGGTGCGGCGCGGTGAACCGTTCCAGCGCTCGATCGGACCATAGGCGAGTGCGCCGATGGTCATGGTTACACTCATCAAGAGGGCGACCAGGCCCAGTTCCTGCAGGTTGGAGCCGTGAACATCTCTGAAAAAAGGCGTAATCCAAAGGCTGCGTGTGGCAACAATCACCGCATAGCTGACCACAGTCAGCGGCATCAGCGGCCACAGACCTTTAATGCGGATAATCCGGTGAATACCCTGCCAAAGTCCGTTGGATGGCTCGGAGGACACAATCACTGGCGGGTCTTTCAACATGGCGAGAATGAAGGTTGCGCTCAATCCGGTCAGCAGAACGATGAAGCCGAGGCTCCAGCGCCAGCCGACATGCGCCACCCCCCAAGCCAATGGACTCGAGCTGATCAAATTGCCGAACGATCCCAAACCGATCATCAGCGAAGCCATCATGGCAAAACGGTCTGCCGGATAAGAGCGGCCAAACACAAACAAGGACCCCATGAGCACCGGCGAACAGCCAACTCCGATCAAAGCCATGCCGATAAGGCAATCGGGAAAGGAGCGGGCCAGAGCAAACCAGATCCCGCCAATCACTGCCACCAACAGCAGGCCGCCTACTGTGCGGCGCGGGCCGAACCGATCGAGTAAAAAACCTACGGGAAATTGCGCGGCTGCAAAAGTCGCAAACCAGATGGCCGACACGGCGCCGAGATCGGCAGCGTTCAATCCCAATTCGCGGGTCAGATCGACAGCAATCACGCTGAGAAAGACGCGGAAAAACTGGCTTAGAATATAGGCAGATAAAAGGGATATAAAAACCAATGCCTTAATCCGATGGTGCGCCGTTGACGCTGTCATATTGCCGTTTTCAGAGGGCAAAGCAAAGCGTTGATTATCTTTTGAGCAGATCCGGTCGTCTGGTCTGCGTGAGGTGCAAGGCTTGGGCCCGCCGCCATCGGGCGATTTTCTGATGATCGCCCGAGAGCAGAATATCGGGAATTTCCAAGCCTTCCCATGTACGCGGCCGGGTATAATGGGGATATTCGAGCAAGCCGTGCTCGAAACTCTCGTCCTCGCCTGACGCCTCTTTGCCCATCACACCCGGAATCAGGCGTATACAGGCATCCAGAAGCACCATAGCCGCCATTTCACCGCCAGACAGGATGTAATCGCCGATTGAGATTTCTTCGAGCTGGCGTGCGCCGATCACGCGTTCGTCCACACCTTCGAAACGGCCACATACGATGACTGCGCCCGGTCCTGCCGCTAGATCACGCACGCGGGCCTGGGTTAACGGCCGACCGCGGGGTGACATCAGCAGGCGCGGTCGCGGATCATCGGCAGGGCTGGCTGCATCTATGGCTTGGGCCAGAATATCGGCACGCAGGACCATGCCCGCGCCACCGCCCGCCGTGGTATCATCGACCGTGCGGTGACGACCCTGCCCGTGCTGCCGGATGTCATAGGCTGCCAGAGACCACAGGCCTGCTTGCAAGGCGGTGCCAGCCAGCGAATGGCCGAGCGGTCCTGGGAACATGTCGGGATAAAGGGTCAGAACGGTACAGGAAAAGCACGATTCCACAGGACCTGCCGGTGTGGCGGGCTGAACGCCGCTCATGCTTTATCACGTCCGGTCTGTTTGGATTTGGATTTGGTTTCGTCCCGCCCGGGAGGTGGCGGGCTGTCCACCCCGAAATCGGCGGGCGGGCGCGCATGGATGACCCTTTGGGCCAGATCGATCGTGGGCACAAAGGCCTTGGTAAAGGGTAAAAGTGCAGACGGTCCCGGGCGATTGAGCTTGATGTCGAGCATGTCGCCTGCACCGAAATTCATCAAGCCGATGACTTGTCCGATCACTTGCCCGGACTCGTCAAGCACGCTCAGGCCTACCAGATCGGCATGATAGAATTCGTCGTCATCCTCGACAGGCGGCAGTTGGCCGCGCGCAACCGACAAGACAAGATTGGTGATGGCCTCGGCAGCCGTTCGATCGGCCACGCTCTCCAGCCGCGCGATGATAATATCGTCCTTGACCGGACGCAGCGCCTTGATGCGATAGGTTTTGCCATCGGCTCCCAAGAGCGGTCCGTAATCCCCGACAGCCATCGGATTTTCTGTATAGGATTTGACCCGTACCTCGCCGCGCAGGCCGTGGGGAGCCCCCACAACCGCAATCACGACATGATCCGCCGGCCTCTGGTTGCGCGGCTCCGTCCCTGCCTTGGCGGCAGAGGTGCGGGACGCGGAATCATCGGGCCGACGAGCCATTGCGTAATCTCTTGTACTGCGTGGCTGAGTTACTCAGCGGCAGGAGTTTCTGCAGGTGCAGCAGCAGCAGCTTCAGCAGCTGCATTGGCTGCAGCGCGTTCCAAAGCCTTTTTCTTTGGCTGTGCCTTTTCAGGATTGTTGCGCGCTTTGCGCTTCAACAGGCCCATGGCATCCAGAAAACGCTCGACGCGGTCGGTTGGCTGGGCACCTTTGGCCAGCCATTCTTTGGCTTTTTCTGCGTCCAGCTTGACGCGTTCGGCATTGTCCTTGGCCAGCATCGGGTTAAATGTGCCGATTTTTTCGATGAAGCGGCCATCGCGTGGGTAGCGGCTGTCGGCCACAACGATCGAATAATGAGGACGTTTCTTGGCGCCACCACGAGCGAGGCGAATTTTCAAAGACATGGTCTATCCTTACTTAAAGTTCCGTCGATGAGAGAAGACCCGATCACGGCTGACGGAAGCCAATGATCCGGCCTGTTGTTATTTTTTCTTCCCCCCGAAAGGGTTGAAAGCAGACAAACCGGGCATACCCGGCATTTTGGGCGTAAGACCCGGTAAAATCGGTGTTTTTCCAGCGGCAGGAAAACCCGCAGGTGGCTGGCCAGGCAGACCGCCCGTACCGGGGAAAGAGGGCAAGCCCCCGCCACCCTGCATGGCACGCGCCTGTTCGATCATTTCGGGGGTAGGTTGTCCCATACCTCCTCCCATGCCGAACATCTGCGCCAGACCGGCCATTGGCCCTCTTTTGGCCTGACCCATCTGTTTCATCATATCTGCTGTCTGCCGATGCATTTTCAGCAATTTATTGACGTCTTCGACCTTGGTACCCGAACCCGAGGCAATCCGCTTCTTGCGTGAGGCTTTGAGAATATCGGGATTGCGCCGTTCGCTGCGCGTCATGGAATCGATGATGGCTTTTTGCCGTTTGACCACGCGTTCGTCCAAATTGGCCGAGGCGATCTGGTCTTTCATTTTGGCAACGCCTGGCAACATGCCAAGCAGGCCGCCGACTCCGCCGATCTGTTCGATCTGGGTTAGCTGGTCACGCAAATCCTCAAGATCGAATTTGCCGCGCCGCATCTTGTCGGCGATCCGTTTGGCTTTTTCCGCATCCAGTGTTTCGGAGGCTTTTTCGACAAGCGAGACAATATCGCCCATGCCCAGAATACGGTTGGCAATGCGCGAGGGGTGGAAATCCTCCAGCGCATCCATTTTTTCGCCCATGCCGACCAGCTTGATCGGCTTGCCGGTTACGGCCCGCATCGACAAGGCAGCGCCACCACGTCCGTCGCCGTCCACACGCGTGAGCACAATACCGGTAATGCCAACGCGATCTTCAAAGGCGCGCGCGGTGTTAACCGCATCCTGGCCGGTCAGTGCATCGGCCACCAGCAGCACTTCATGCGGCTTTGCGATGGCCTTGACCTCGGCCACTTCGGCCATCAGGGCTTCATCAATGGTGGTGCGACCGGCTGTATCAAGCAGCACGACATCGAAACCACCCAGACGGGCGGCATCCATGGCGCGGCGTGCGATTTGAACGGGCGACTGGCCTGCAACGATCGGCAGGCAATCGATCGATAATTGTTTGCCGAGTGTGGCCAGTTGCTCCATTGCAGCCGGACGGCGCGTGTCGAGCGAGGCCATCAAGACCTTGCGTTTGTCACGCTCGCTCAGTCGGCGCGCCAGTTTGGCTGTTGTGGTGGTTTTACCGGACCCCTGCAAGCCGACCATCAGAATGGCAACAGGAGGCGTGGATTCAAGGCTGATCGGAGCTTGTTCAGCCCCTAGCGTATCCACGAGCGTGTCATGGACGATCTTGACGACCATCTGGCCGGGTGTGACCGATTTGACGACTTCGGCACCGACAGCGCGGGTGCGAACCTTGTCGATGAAGGAGCGGACCACATCGAGTGCCACATCGGCTTCGATCAAGGCAAGGCGGACTTCGCGCAACGCAGCAGTCACATCGGCTTCCGACAACGCGCCACGGCGGGTCAGTCCGTTCAAGATACCGGAGAGTTTGTCTGACAGACTCTCGAACATTCTTGTCGCCTTTGCTTTGCTTGTCCCCGTCACCTGATAGGGGCATCACAGGAATGGCACAATCGACTTCAAGACACCAAAGCGAAACGCGCCCGAGGGCGCAACGCGCTGTCGGACGTGGACCTCCGGTCTCGCGGACCGGTGGGTGACTCAAAGACGAAAACGCCGATGAATGATCAGGGCAATAGGCAAAATGTCCGGTAGAGTCAAGCAAAACTCCTGAAATTGGTCATCCCTCTTACCATCTGATAGCGGTAAAAAATGTGATAGAAGGGGATTCGTTATTCAAAATCGGGATTGCTGTTATGAACTCCTTGACCATCATACCGCTTTATCTGGCGCCATTGGCCGCACTCTATCTGGTTCTGTCGTTTCGTATCATCGGCTTGCGCCGTGCACTGAAAGTCGCTTTGGGCGACGCCGGCCATAAGGCGCTGGAGCGGGCGATCCGCGTGCATGGTAATTTCAATGAATATGTGCCGTTGACGGGCCTTTTGCTGGTGGTGCTGGAGCTTAAATCGGCAAATGTCTTTGTTCTGCACGCTCTGGGTGCGTCCTTGCTGGTGGGCCGCTTGCTCCACGCCTATGGCATGTCGCAAGTGAAGGAAAACTTCCGCTTTCGTGTTACGGGCATGATGCTGACATTTGCGACACTGGCCATGTCCGCCATCGGTCTGGTTGTGATGTCGGTTGTCTGAACACTCTTTCAGGAATTTTTATGAAAATTCTCCAGCAAATACCGTCGATGAGCGCTGTTGAGCGCGAGCAGTTGCGGATCAATTGCGAGCGGTCAATAGCCGAGGGCGGGCTCAAGCAGCAGGCCGAAGCGCGGATGCTGTTGGGCGTGCTGGACAGGATCGGTATGAATGGTGATCAGGGGCGCGGATTTTCAGCTCCTCCCCGCCCGGCATGGGCGAAAAGCGGGGCATCGGGTGGTCTCACCCGCAAAAGCCCTCTTGGCGCCGCACGCAGCACCGGCCGTAAATCCACCGAGGCCGACAAGCCCGCCACCAAAATCATGCCCCGTCGGGCCATTCCGGAACCTGTTTTTGTAGCAGATGCCGAATACGAGGCGCTACCCGGGGTGTCCGATGCTTTGGCGGCCATTGATCAAGGCGCCAAAGCGGTGCTGGTTTTGGGACGCGCAGGCACTGGAAAAACCACACTGATCCGCTATTTGCGTCAGCGTCCGGGTGGTGAAACCCAAGCGATCGTAGCTCCGACCGGTGTAGCCGCTTTGAATGCAGGTGCGCAGACCATTCACTCGTTTTTTCAATTGCCGCCGGTCATCCTGAATGCGCGCGAACTGGATCCAGGTCGACATTTCGGGCCACTTTACAAGCGTTTGACACGATTGATCATTGATGAAATCTCGATGGTGCGTGTCGATGTCATGGACGCGATTGATGCACGGCTGCGGCAAATCCGCAACGACCAGCGTCCTTTCGGCGGGGTACAGATCGTCATGGTTGGCGATTTCATGCAATTGCCGCCGGTGGTTCCCGAGGGTGATCGCGCTATTCTCGAACAGATGGGTTATTCTACACCCTATGCCTTCAGCGCAAGGGCATTGGGAGGGGCCGAAGTCCATAAAATCGTGCTCGATCATGTCTATCGGCAGGACGAGCAGGAATTTATCGACCTGTTAGGCATGGTGCGTTCCGGCGATGATGTCGAGCGGGCCGTTGAGATGCTGAATGTGCGGTGTTTCGGCCCCCATCGTGCCGGTGTCGCGCCCTTGCTGCTCACCGCCACATTGGCTGCGGCAGACCGTTATAACCGTGAAGGGCTGGCCGCACTTGAAGGTGAACCGTCGATTTTTGAGGCGGCACTAAAAGGCAAATTTGAAGCCGGACGCGACAAGCCGCCAATACCGGACCGGCTTGAACTCAAAGTGGGTGCCCGCGTCATGGCCACGCGCAACGATACCCAGAAACGATGGATCAACGGATCGCTGGGCACGGTGTCCCGGCTGGTCAATTCCGACATCACTGTTCGTTTTGATCATAGTCGCGAAGAGTGCCTGATCGAGCCGGTGAAGTGGGAAAAAATCCGGCAGGTCTGGAGTGACGAGAGCCAGAAAATCGAAAACGAAGTGATTGGGGCGTTCGAACAGGTTCCATTAGTTCCGGCTTGGGCTATTACCATCCACAAGGCGCAAGGCTTGACTTTAAACGATGTTCGGGTCGATTTCGGCACCGGAGCCTTTGCGCCGGGGCAGGTTTATGTTGCGCTGTCGCGGGTGCGCTCGATGGCTGGCCTGTCACTGGCGCGCCCCTTGCGACTCAGTGATTTCAGAACGGATCCGATGCTGAATGCCTTCCTCGACTGGATGTAACCCGACAGTATCTCTAAACCAATGGTTGCAAATCAAGAAAAAGATGGTTTAGTGCCGTGCTTAATTAAAGTGGGTTTTGTAAAACGATGAAATTAAAAAGTGCACAAAAACTTCTATCAATGCTCAATACATTGGAACGCGAGCATGGCTTGCTCGATCTTGACGGGCATCAGCGGTTGATATTGGAAGAAATCGTGTCCCGCACGGCTGCCAATCAGTATGTGACGCCGAACGATCTGGTCGAAATGAATTTGACCAGCCGCAGTTCGACCTATCGCAAGATCGCTGAATTGCGCGCTTT
Source organism: Hyphomicrobiales bacterium (assembly GCA_947455995.1). GTDB lineage: Bacteria > Pseudomonadota > Alphaproteobacteria > Rhizobiales > Beijerinckiaceae > CAIYZJ01. The sequence continues at coordinate 19,583 of CANGQA010000019.1, forward strand.
GGATCTGGTTTCCGAAGAGTGGATCGACGGAAAATGCTGTCTTTCCCCCAGCCATGCGACAACCAATTTCATTGAAAAGCTGGAAATTGGTTTCAAGGCGTTGAAGGTTTGAAATCAGCCTTTTCGGACAATACAAAGTCACGCATTGCGTGGCTTTTTTATTGCTTATTGCACTCACGATATAGCTCATGACCTGAGACCCAATTCCCCTTTTGTTTCGCGGACGCTACTTTTCGGGAATTGTCGGTTCCAATGTGAACTCACATCACACATCATCACCATCGAAAGCCATAAACTATTCGTATAGGGTATTTTTGATGTGATTGTAATGATGAAATATTATAAACGCTTGATAATAAAGCGTATTTGGAGCGGGTAAAGGGATTCGAACCCTTGACCCCAACCTTGGCAAGGTTGTGCTCTACCCCTGAGCTACACCCGCATCCGAATAAGTGGCAGCGCGTGAGCGACAGACCATCTTGGGTGGCGGGTTTATGCCTTAATCTGAATCAGATTGCAAGGGTCTTGTTCACGCATTTTTGAATTGCCCGAATAAAGCAGTTAAGGCAGTTTTGCCGGGATGGAACGAATGCATTGGCGGATTGAGGATAAGGCTGACGAAATGTCTATTGATACCAATCGGGTAACACCTGAAATGCTGCTGGATTTTCTGGACCGGCACCATATAGCCCATCACACGGTGCATCATCCGGCTTTATATACGGTGGAGCAATCGAAGGCCTTGCGCGGCGATATCGAAGGTCTGCACGTCAAAAATCTGTTTCTTAAAGACAAAAAGGGCAAATTGTTTCTGGTAACCGCGGTTGAAAGCACACAGATTGATTTGAAAAACCTGCATGTGCGGATCGGCGGTCAGGGTCGTCTGTCCTTTTGTTCGTCCGAACAGCTGATGACCTATCTGGGGGTGGAGCCGGGTTCGGTTACACCATTGTCTTTGATCAATGACAGGGATCATCGTGTCTCGCTGGTGCTAGATGCAGCATTATTGGACGGGCAGCGCATCAATGTGCATCCGCTCGTCAATACCATGACCAGTGGATTAACCGTCGAGGGCTTCAAAAAATTTCTGGAATTGACGGGTCATCACCCGCAAATTCTCGATCACGATGACGAAAAACTTGCCAACTTGTCCTGAACATCCCATGTGAAGGGGATCAGACACGCGAACCGATGCAGGGAGCTCCGATCATGACACCTGAAACCAACGACGCGACAAGAGCACAGGGTGCTGCGGGTGCTGTTGTGGAAACCACAACGGCCACATTCCGGCAGGATGTGATGACGGCCTCGATGTCGCAGCTGGTGCTTGTCGATTTCTGGGCACCATGGTGCGGACCGTGCAAGCAGCTCGAACCGGTTTTGCATAAGGTTGTGGAAGCAGCCGGAGCCAAGGTACGGCTGGTGAAGCTGAACATCGACGATCACCCGCAAATCCCTGGACAGCTGGGCATCCAGTCGATTCCGGCAGTCATTGCATTCCAGCGCGGCCAGCCGGTCGATGGGTTTATGGGAGTGGTGCCCGAAAGCCAGATCCGCAGTTTTATTGAAAAGCTGATAGGCCCTATTGGTCCTGCCCCTGTCGAGCAGATGGTTGCCGAGGCGCACGAACTCGCCGAAGCCGGTGATGCGGAAGCCGCGAGCCAGCTGTTTCTGGCAGTTCTGGCTCAGGAGCCAGTCCATATGGGGACTTTGGCAGGGCTCGCCAAACTGCATCTGGTCAACGGCGATCTTGAAGGGGCACGCGCAGTCTTGGCGCAGGTGCCGGAAGACAAGAGGCAGGATCCTGCTGTCAGCGGCGTGCAGGCTGCTATTGATCTGGCGGACCAGTCAGCAAAGCTCGGCGATGTCAGCGAGATCGAAGCGCGGGTTTTGGCCAATCCCAATGACCATCAGGCCCGTTTTGATCTTGCTTTGGCTCTTGCAGCCCATGGTGATGGTGAACGAGCAACCGATGAGCTGATCGAAATCATCCAGCGTGACCGCGCATGGAATGATGATGGCGCACGCCGCCAATTATTGCTGTTCTTTGAGGCCTGGGGGCCTATGGATGATCTGTCGAAGGCGGGTCGTCGCAAATTATCAACCGTTTTGTTCCGATAAGGTCTTTTGAATGTCTGGCAGAAAAACCTATTTCACGGTGGACGATATGCCGGACATTGTGCCGCTTTTTCCGCTGACTGGTGCGTTGTTGCTGCCACGGGGGCAGATGCCGCTGAATATTTTCGAGCCGCGCTATCTCGATATGGTCGACGCCGCTCTGAAATCAGACAGGATCATCGGCATGATCCAGCCCGAAACCGGACAGGCCGACGAAACGAACACAATCAGCCTGTCACGGATTGGTTGTGCGGGACGCATCACCCAATTCGCTGATACCGGCGATGGGCGCTACATCATCAGTCTGACGGGCCTGTGCCGTTTTAAACTCGTCGAGGAAGTGCCATCGCTGCAAAAATTCCGGCAGGGCCGGATTGACTCCTCTTCCTTTGCCGATGATTTCAAGGAAGGGTTGGGCGAGCGCGAGGTTGACCGCGCCGATATGATCCGTACGCTCAAGGCCTATGTCAAAGCCGAGGATCTCGATATCAACTGGGCCGAGGTCAACACTGCGCCGACCGAGGCTTTGGTGAATGCGCTGGCTATGATGAGCCCGTTCGGCCCGCGTGAAAAGCAGGCCTTGCTTGAGGCCGTCGATCTGCAATCGCGTGCGGCGATTTTGGTGGCGATCACCGAAGTGGAATTGGCCCGCCGTGATGATGGTCGTTCCTCACCCCTGCAATGACCCGGGTTGTTGCTGTTTTGAAAGGCCATGAGATGAACCAGAGCATGAAGGGTTTCGGGTCCAAACACTCCGCAACCGGCGTCAATGTCACCAGCATCGATCCTAAATTGTTGGAAATTCTGGTTTGCCCGCTGACAAAGGCCACATTGGAATATGACCGCGAGGCCCAGGAATTGATCAGCAAAGGAGCGCGGCTGGCTTATCCGATCCGTGACGGTATCCCCATCATGCTGCCGGAAGAAGCCCGCTCACTCGATTAAGCGCCGGATGGATTAAGCTGTGTGCGAATGACGGCCCTCGTCCACCAGACGGGACGAGGCGGTTTCAAGTTGGTTTTCGATGAGTTGCTGGAACGCGTCGCGCGGCATGCCAGCCGGAATTGCCGGCAGAAATTCGACAATAATCGTGCCGGTGCGGCTCGGGGTATAACCATTGGGCCAGAACAGGCCTGCATTATGGGCCAGCGGCACGCAAGGCACATCCAGCATCCCGTAAATCATGGAAATGCCGTTGCGATAAGCGGGAGGCGAGTCAACCGGACGTCGGGTACCTTCCGGAAACAGGATAATCTGGCGGCCATTATCCGCATGCACCTCGGTCTTTGCCATCTTAATGAGCTTTTTCATATCCGATGGCCCACCCTGACGGTTGAGCGGGATCTGGTGAGAGCGGATGATATATTGCCCCATCAACGGAATTTTTTGGAGTTCCTGCTTCATGACGAAACAGGGATCATCGAACAGGCCAAGCAGAGCCAGGGTCTCCCAGGCCGATTGATGCTTGGCGGCAATCAGCACTGGTCCGGCGGGCAGATGCTCGCGCCCGCGAATATCGAGCTTGAGACCGGCAAAAATCCGGCAAAAACCGATAAAGACCTTGCCCCATATCGACATCATCCTGATCAGTGCGCGGCGGGGAAGCAGCAGGAAAGGCGAGCCGATCAGCATCCATAAAAAGAATGCCGGATAGACCAGAATGGTGAACACACGCATACGGGCTGCGATCAGCCAAGGCGTCGTCTTAATCGGGTGTTGTGAGTGGCTCACGGATCCTGTCTCTCGCTATTGTCGGATGTTGCCTCACTGCCCATGCCGGAAAGGCCTAGACTGATCCGCAACCGCGCTCCGTGATATTTGATCCATTCACCAAATAATAGCCTGATTGTTGTGGAATCCGACCACCAATGGTCCAGATCCAGTCCCAGCGGCACCACGGGATAGGCGATCAGTTGCAGGCGGGGGTCGCCCGCGTGAAACTCCTGCAAGGCACGTGGCATATGGTAATGCGATGTGACGACAATCAGTGACGCATAGCCCTTCTCATGCGCCCAATGGATCGTTTCAACCGCATTGCCAATGGTATTGGTGGCTTTCCGGTCTAGATCGACGCAACAGTCTATCCACTGTTGCAGTTTGGGTTCGATCCGCACAAGATCGGCGGTGCTGGTCTTGTCATGCACGCCGCTGATTAAAAGGCGTTGGCCCTTGCCCCCTGTCAAAAGGGCGACGGCATCATTGATGCGGTCACGTCCGCCTGTCAGCACAACAATGCCATCGGCCTGCGGGATGTGGGGATCGGGTGCGAGAATGGCAAGCCGGATAAATGCGGTGAACGAGAAGGAGGCCAGCAGTATCAGTCCCGTCAGGACAATGAAAACTGATCGGCTTTTGGTCACGTCAGCGTCCCCAATGTGCGGGTCACGGTGATGCGTGAGACCAGAGCGGTCAGAAAGGCCACGGCAATCGCCACCATCACCACAGCCAGATAGCCGCTATAACCAATGGCAAAGGAGCCGAACAGGGTTTCCATCTGCTCGCCACCCGGACTACCAAGCCAGGCACTGGCAAACAGATGTGCAGCACCGAAAAACACCAGAGCCAAAAATCCACCCAGTGCACCGCCTTTTAGGCCTAAAATCAGAAAATGCCGTTCGAATTCGCGGGCGATGAATGCATCTGTCGCACCTACAAAATGCAAGGCTTCCATGATGCTGCGATTACCCGCCATCGCGCCACGGGTGGCAAAGGCCACAGCCAGCGCGGTGGCGACCATGACCAAGCCTACCAGCGCCACCGCGACGGCCACGACCGAGCGTGCCATGGCTGCCAGACGTGCAATCCATACCCGGTGATCATCCAGCGTAGCATGGCGCCATTGATCGGTAATGGCTTTACGCAAACCGGCACTGTCGACCAGACTTCCCTCTTCGATTTTCAGCACGATGAGCCGTGGAATAGGGAGGACATCGAAGCTCAATCCACTGCCGAGCCAGGGCTCGAGCAATTTCTCTGATTCTTGCTTGGAATAGGGTTTGACCTCGCGGATACCCTTGAAACCGGAAGCAAGGTTTACAATACGGCTGACATCCTGATCAATATTGCGTCCGGCCACGGGTCGTACCTGAATGGTCATTTCGGTGGCAACCGACATTTGCCATTCCGTCGCTGCCGAAGCAATCATCTGCGCGCTGACGGCAGTCAGCGCTGCCAAGAATGTCATGATCGCAATCACTGTCACCAATGCGCGTCCAGCAATGTTTTCGCTGGGCACCAAAGGCAGATTGTTGGACGGGCCTTTGATCAATGCCACACACCATGCGCCACCGTTGCGCCAGCCCGTCAGAATGCCCATGCCCCATTGTGCAAGGCGGGGGGAGAGGGTTGGGGTTGGTTGGTTGGGATCAGTCATAGACATGCAACCGTCCATCACCAAGCACCAGACGGCGCGCATCATCAAACTGGTTCATAAGGCCAATATCATGGGTGGCAATCACCACAGCCGTACCCATGCGGTTCATTTCGACAAACAACCGCAACAGGCGTTGTGCCATCGAGGGATCGACATTGCCGGTTGGCTCGTCGGCCAGCAGCAGGTCTGGCTTGGCAATCAGGGCACGGGCAATAGCGGCGCGTTGCTTTTCTCCACCCGACAGAATCGGCGGAATTGCATCAATCTTATCCCCTAAGCCGACCCAGCGCAGCAATTCGATCACTTCCGAGCGATAGCGTGCTTCGTCCTGTCCCTGCACGCGAAGCGGGAGAGCAACATTTTCAAAGGTGGTGAGATGGTCGAGCAGGCGAAAATCCTGGAACACCACGCCCATTCGGCGGCGTACGGCAGTCAGAGCATCGGGCGCAATTTGCGAGACATCGGAACCGAACAGGCTGATCAATCCGCGGGTGGGTTTGAGGGACATCAGGATCAGCCGCAGCAGTGTTGTTTTGCCTGCACCCGAAGGGCCGGTCAGAAACTGGAAGGACTGCGGTGCAATGGTGAAACTGAGATCCTTCAGGATTTCAGGTCCCATTCCATAGCGCAAGCCGACATTCTCGAAACGAACCACGACCAATCCTTGTCAGAGTGATTTGCAGGGCAATGGAGCTGTCTTTAGCATGTCTCGATGAAATTGAGGAGAAAGTCTTGCAGTTATGATGGGCCAACCTTTTGTGTCATGCAATCATTGCAAAAATGAGGCGTATTAACCAGATGTGACTATGGCGCTTGCATCTGTGTGCTGGCACAGGCAACGTGGGCTATTGATATTCCAGGATGGATTTGGGGCGTGATAGGGTGGTTATGGGACATAGACAGATCGAACATCGGCGTGTGAAAATTCTTTTCGATGAAAAGCAGATTGCCAAGCGCAACACTGAATTGGCCAAAGCCATAGCCGACACCCAGCCCAAGGATCTGTTGGTCGTTGCTATTCTCAAGGGTAGTTTCATGTTTGCTGCCGATTTGATGCGCGAATTGCATCGGGCCGGTCTGGCGCCGCAAATGGAATTCATGCATCTGTCGAGCTATCGCGCCGGTATGACCTCCAGCGGACAGGTGACTATTTTGCGTGATGTCGAGAGCGATGTGCGCGATCGCGATGTGCTGTTGGTTGATGATATTCTGGAATCAGGCCGGACGATTGCCTTTGCAACCGATTTGCTGGCCGCTCGCGGGGCGCGGGTTCAAACGTGCTGCCTGCTGGAAAAACCTGGCAAACGGGCTGTGCAGGTCAAGGCGGATTTTATCGGTTTTACGTGCCCGGATCAGTTTGTGGTCGGTTATGGTATGGATGTTGCCCATAGTTTCCGAGAATTGCCGTTTATCGGGCTGGTGGAAACCGTTTCCTGACCTCGGGTCAGTTTAGCCCGACAATGGCGGCATTCAGGGCGGTCGCATAGCCGACCCAGACAGCATAAGGCGCCAGAAGCCAAGCCGAGATCCGGTCTATCGGTCTGAAAGTGATGATGGTTGCAACAATCATCAATTCGAGCGCAATCACTACGATCAGGCCGAGTAAAGGATTGTGCATGCCGAAAAAGGCAACCGACCAGAAGGCGTTCAGCGCCATTTGCGTGATGAATAGGCCGGTCACCCGCCACCCGGCGGTTGTCCAGCGGGCACGCCGCAACAGCACCCGCCAGAAAGCTAGCGTCATCATCGCATAAAGCAGCGACCAGACCGGACCAAATACCCAGTTGGGCGGGGTAAATCCGGGCTTATCGAGCCCCGCATACCAGACCGGAATATTGGGTATCGTTGCCAGATTGCCAATCAATCCGGCACTTGCCACTACCGCCACGGCAAACATCAGCAACAAAACAGGACGTGTCGTCGGTTTTGATACTTCTGTCGGGTCTGTCATGTGTCTTGGGCCTGTGTCTTGTGCCCCAGCCAGTGGCCAAGGAACCCATCAATCCATTGGTGGACCGCATGATCATGCTCGAACCAGCCATCGAGATGTTCCTGACGGGTACGCGCGCCCGGCATCGCCATGCGCTCATAGGCCCGTGTCGTCCATCGGCACATCATCGCATAAGTCACTTCAGGATGAAATTGTAGACCGAAGGCGTGATCACCATACACAAAGGCCTGTTCGCAAAAAATATCGCCGCGCGCCAGACTGTATGCCGTTTGGGGCACATCAAAGCCATCGCGGTGCCATTGATAGACATTTTTTGGCCAATTCAGTCCTGTTTCTTTGCTGAATGTGCAACCAGCATCGGTGGGATAAAGGGGGTAATAGCCGATTTCGGCCTTGCCTTCCTGATGCGTATAGACCTTTCCGCCCAGTTCGTTGGCCAGCATTTGCGCACCCAGACACAGGCCCAGAAACGGCTTGTCGGCTTTCAGCACTTTGCCAATCCATGCGGTTTCATCGCGCAGCCAGTCATGATCGTCATTGGCCCCCATCGGGCCACCAAAAATCACGGCTCCTGCATGCTCATCGAGCGTATCGGGCAAGGTATCTCCCAATGGCGGGCGACGGATATCTAGCCTATAGCCGCGCTCGACCAGTAAACGCCCAACCCGCCCGGCGGTCGAATGGGCCTGATGCAGAACAATGACAATTGAACCGTTATGAGACACAGCAGTTACAGACCCGAAAGAGATTCAACCCGAAATGGGAACAGGCACAAAGCTGCCATGAATCGTCACGCGGGTCGAGCATTTTACAAAAATTTTACGCCTTATCATCAGGCAACCCTGCAGCAACTGTAGAAGGCGGCCCATAAAAAAACGCGGCCCATAAAAAACGCGGCCCATAAAAAACGCGGCCCTGGGGCCGCGTTGGATCAATGTGGAGAGAAGCAGTCAGTGCCGCTTGTTCTGGCGGTGTTCGATCAGATCAGTAACCACACCAGGATCTGACAGGGTCGAAGTGTCGCCAAGACTACCGAATTCATCCTCGGCGATCTTGCGCAGGATACGGCGCATGATCTTGCCCGAACGGGTTTTTGGCAGGCCGGGGGCGAACTGGATCAGGTCGGGCGAGGCAATCGGACCGATTTCCTTGCGAACCCAATTAATCAACTCCTTGCGGAGAGCGTCGCTTGGCTCCTCGCCGGTCATCAGCGTGACATAGGCATAGATACCCTGGCCTTTGATGTCATGAGGATATCCGACCACCGCAGCTTCGGACACTTTCGGATGCGCGACAAGCGCGCTTTCGACTTCTGCGGTGCCCATGCGGTGTCCCGATACGTTGATCACATCATCAACGCGACCGGTGATCCAGTAATAGCCATCTGCATCACGGCGGCAGCCGTCACCGGTGAAGTATTTGTTCGGATAGGTCGAGAAATACGTTTCCATGAAACGGGCATGATCGCCGTAGACGGTCCGCATCTGACCTGGCCATGAATGGGAAATGACCAGATTTCCTTCACATGCGCCTTGCATAACATGCCCTTCGGCGTCAACGATTTCAGGCTGCACGCCGAAGAATGGACGGGTCGCCGATCCTGGCTTCAATGCAGTGGCACCAGGCAGCGGAGTGATCAAAATACCGCCGGTTTCAGTCTGCCACCAGGTATCGACAATCGGGCAGCGGCTATCACCAACCACTTTATAGTACCATTCCCACGCTTCCGGATTGATGGGCTCACCCACCGAACCGAGCAGGCGGAGCGAGGAACGCGAGGTCCTTTTCACAGGCTCTTCACCCGCACCCATCAGCGAACGGATCGCGGTGGGCGCAGTATAGAAGATCGAGACCTGATGTTTATCCACGACATCCCAAAACCGGCTGATCGACGGATAGGTGGGAATGCCTTCAAACATCAAGGTGGTGGCACCATTGGCCAGTGGACCATACACAATATAGCTGTGGCCGGTTACCCAGCCCACATCGGCCGTGCACCAATAGACATCACCCTCGTGATAATCGAACACATATTGATGCGTCATCGACGCATAGACCAGATAACCGCCTGTGGTATGGACCACGCCTTTGGGTTTGCCGGTCGAACCCGAAGTGTAAAGAAGGAACAAGGGATCTTCCGCATTCATCGGCTCGACAGGGCAATCGGCAGACACTTTGGCGATTTCATCGTGATACCAGACATCGCGACCCGCTTGCATGGCAACATCACCGCCGGTGCGCTTGACGACGATCATGGTTTTCAGACATGGAGCCTTGTCGGCGGCTTGATCGGCATTGATTTTCAAAGGCACCTTGCGGCCACCGCGCAAGCCTTCATCTGCAGTGATGATCACTGCTGAATCGGCATCTTCGATGCGCGAAGCCAGCGAATCGGGCGAGAAGCCACCAAACACGATTGAATGGATGGCGCCAACCCGTGCACAAGCCAGCATGGCATAGGCCGCTTCCGGAATCATCGGCAGGTAGATGGTGACACGATCGCCTTTTTTAACGCCATGGGCTTTTAGGACATTGGCGAATTTGCACACTTCGGTATGCAGTTCCTGATAGGTGATATGCTTGGATTCGTTGGGATCGTCACCTTCCCAGATTATAGCAGTCTGGTTGGCGCGCTGGGCAAGATGGCGGTCGACGCAATTCAGCGCGACATTGGTTTGTCCATCTTCGAACCAGTTAATCGAGACCTTGCCGGGCGCATAGGACACGTTCTGGACTTTGGTGAAGGGCTTGATCCAGTCGATACGCTTGCCATGCTCTCCCCAGAAAGCATCGGGATTGCTGACCGATTGCTGATACATCGTTTTATAATGGGCATCGTCCACCCATGCGCGCTTCGACCACTCTGCCGAAACGGCATAAATTTTCTCGGACATGCGTTTTCTCCCGGATCAAAGGCTGTTTTTTTCAAACAGCTCACAAAAGTAATGAACAAAGGTGCCGTGCTGCCTCTGTTAGCGGGGGCTAAAACAGCAAGCAGCGCAACCTGACCCTTTACTCGTCTGCCTATTGTGACAAGGTGCGGCCCTTGCGGCAAGGGCGCAAAGGCTCGCACTTTGGTCGGTAAGGCTTTATGCTGATATGATTGACCCTGGGAAGCATACAGATTTCGAGCGAATCAAGACGGCAACAAATTAATGAATGAAAACAATCAGATATTTGGTCACTTTCTGGCTTGAACCCCATGATCAGGCCAACAGACCCGAAATCGACAACCTGGATTTGGAACAATTGCGTGACACAGCCGACCGAAAATTCTGCAAAAATAACTGACCCGACTCCCGCCGCGCCGCGTTCCAACAAGGCTTTGATCAAAACCGTGCTGGAATTGGGACCGCTGGTCTTGTTTTTTGCAGCCAATGCGCGCCCCGAATGGTTCAAGCCCCTGCTGCACTGGGATTGGCTGGCAGGCATTGACGAGCTCGTCCAGACTCCGCTTTTTATGGCTACGGCGGTTTTTATGGTGTCGATGCTGGTGTCATTGGTGTTGTCATGGGTCTTGCTGCGCCACATCGCCGTGATGCCGCTGGTTTCGGGGGTGATCGTGCTGATTTTTGGGGGTTTGACGCTGTATTTGCGCGATGAGACCTTTATCAAATTGAAGCCGACCATCGTCAATGTCTTGTTCGGCAGTGTCTTGCTGGGTGGCTTGTTGTTCGGGCGCTCATTCTTGCGCATCACACTCGAAAGCGTGCTCTCCCTCGACGAAGAGGGCTGGCGCAAGCTGACCTTCCGCTGGGGAGTGTTTTTCTTTGTGCTGGCGGGCTTGAACGAACTGGTCTGGCGCACGCAAACCACCGATACCTGGATCAATTTCAAGGTGTTCTGCATCATGCCGCTGACCATGGCATTTGCATTGTTACAAACGCCTTTGCTCAACCGCCATCAATTACCGCAAGAGGGCGACTCACAGTGATGGTTTGGGGGCTTTGCTCAATACATCGTTAATAGGACCATTGAGCGCTTCAACAGTGAGCGGGCCGACATGTTTATAGATTACCCGCCCGTCCGGACCGATAAAAAAGGTTTCGGGCACGCCATAGACCCCGAAATCAATACCAGTGCGGCCTGATACATCCGCGCCCACCGCGGTATAGGGATTGCCCAAAGCACCCAGAAAGCGGCGGGCATTGTCGGGCTTGTCCTTGTAATTGATCCCCCACAACCGCACGCGGGGATCTTTCGCCATCATCAACAGGACCGGATGTTCATCGCGGCAGGGCCCGCACCATGAAGCGAAGATATTGATAGCGGTAATGGCCGCTTTGGGATCGGCAGTTCTGGCATCCTGATCGGAAAAGCCCGGGATGGTCACACCATCGCGCAGCAGCCCTTCAAGCGGGGGCAAGGCAAAGGCCGGAATAGGCCGTCCAAGCAGGGCAGAAGGCAAGCGCGCCGGATCGCCATTGCCATCAAGCCGGATATAGAACATGACGGCCAGCGCCATGAAGCACAGCACCGGTAAAAACATCCAGATCCGGTTGCGCGTGACGGGGGGTGCTTCGTCTTCCATCAGTGCACCTCGGTTTTGACCGACGATCTGCGGCGGAGACCCTGAGCTTCAAGCTTCTCAAGGGCCTTGCGCTGGGTGCGGTCATCGATGATTGCCAGCACCAGCAAACCGGCAACAATCACTCCGGCCAGCAGATAGGCCGCGAGAATATAACCTGCATGCGGACTATCCATTATGGCTCATTCCTCTGATTGTGCGGGCAATCCGTCCTGCCGGGCCAATTGCTGTGAGAGGTTGCGCACCCGACGGCGCATGATTTCGGTGCGCATTCCGGCCAGATGCAAGGCCAGCATCAGTGCGGTCGCACCAGATGCCATCACGAATAACGGGGTCAGCATGCTCTGGTCGATGCTTGGTCCACCCATGCGAAACACGCTGGCAGGCTGATGCAGGGTGTTCCACCAATCAACCGAAAATTTGACGATCGGAACATTGATAAAGCCGAATAGCGTCAATATCGCCACCGGTCGGGCAGCACGTGCCGGATCATCAAAGGCCGTCCACAAAGCCATAATGCCGCAATAGACCAGAAACAGGACCAGCACCGAGGTTAACCGGGCATCCCATACCCACCATGTACCCCACATCGGTTTTCCCCAGAGAGCACCGGTGACAAGGCATAAAAAGGTAAAGGCCGCCCCGATCGGCGCCAGCGCTTTGGCCGAGACATCGGCCAAAGGATGTTTCCACACCAGAGATCCGATCGACGACAGAGCCATCAGGGAATAGCACGACAGAGCCAGCCAGGCGGCCGGGACATGGATATACATGATCCGAACGGTTGCGCCCTGTTGGTAATCCTCGGGCGATACGGCAAAAACCATATAGAGGCCCCACCCCAGCAAAAGAGCACTCGTCAACGCAGCCAGCGGCATCAGCCAGCGGACCAGTTTGAGGAAAAGCGTGGGATTGGCAAAGCGCAACATGAAAGTTATTCTAAACCCGCAAACCTATTGCTGCAATGATCTGGCGCAAAGTGTCAGTGGCGGAAATGCCGGAAGCCGGTCATCACCATTGCCAGTCCGGCGTCATCAGCCGCTTTGATCACTTCATCATCGCGCATCGAGCCGCCCGGCTGGATCACCGCAGTCGCACCCGCCTCGGCGGCAGCCAGCAGGCCATCGGCAAAGGGGAAAAACGCATCGGAGGCTACAACCGAACCTTTGGCAAGCGACTCGGTCAAACCGGCATTGCGGGCCGCTTCACCGGCTTTCCATGCGGCAATACGCGATGAATCGACACGGCTCATCTGTCCCGCACCAATGCCGACGGTCGCTCCGTCCTTGGCATAGACAATCGCATTGGATTTCACATGCTTGGCAACACGGAAGGCAAAGCGAAGATCGGCCAGTTCGCGCTCGCTCGGCGCGCGTTTGGTGACCACCCGCAAGGTCATGTCATCGACAACCGCATTGTCGCGGGCCTGGGCAAGAAAACCGCCAGCCACGCTGCGCAGAACCAGACCCTTGGCCCGTGGATCAGGCAGACCGTTGGTCAACAACAGCCGTAAATTCTTTTTGGCGGCAATCAGGGCAATAGCCTCGTCATCGGCCTCGGGGGCGATGATCACTTCGGTGAAAATTTCGACAATGGCCCTTGCCGCTTCGGCATCCAGACGTCCATTGAGGGCGACAATGCCGCCAAAGGCCGAGACCGGATCGCAAGCCAGCGCTTTTTGATAAGCCTCATGCAAGGACGAGCCTGTGGCTACGCCGCAGGGATTGGCGTGCTTGACGATGACCACCGCTGGCCCCTGAGCAGGGTTGAATTCAGCCACGGCTTCAAATGCGGCATCGGTATCGTTGATGTTGTTGTAGGAGAGTTGCTTGCCCTGGACTTGTCTGGCGGTGGCCACACCGGCGCGCTGCTCGGGAGTATGATAGAAGGCGGCGGATTGATGCGGATTTTCGCCATAGCGCATCACTTCCGACAGATGTCCGCCCAAAGCGCGGTAATCGGGTGTGTCCTGATCCAGCGCATTGGCAAACCAGTTGGAAATAGCGGCATCATAAGCGGCAGTGCGGGCATAGGCCTTGGCGGCAAGGGTACGCCGCAAGGGCAGGCTGGTCGAGCCGTCATGCGCCGACAATTCGGCCAAAATCATGTCGTAATCGGCCGCTTCCACAACAACGGCGACATCGGGATGGTTTTTGGCCGCGGCTCTGATCATCGCAGGACCGCCGATATCGATGTTCTCGATGCAGTCATCATAGGGCTTGCCGGCTTTGACCGTCTCTTCAAACGGATAAAGATTGACCACCAGAAGGTCGATCGCAGCAATGCCGTGGGCCAGCATCGAGGCTTGATGCACGGGGTTGGAGCGAATAGCCAAAAGACCGCCATGGATTTTCGGATGCAGGGTTTTCACCCGTCCGTCCATCATTTCGGGAAAGCCGGTGACATCCGATACATCCAGGACCGGCAATCCGGCTTCCTTGATCGTCTGGCAGGTGCCGCCGGTCGAGATCAGCTCGATACCATGATTGTGCAGGGCCTGGGCAAAGGGAATGAGATTGGTTTTGTCGGAAACCGACAACATGGCGCGAGTGACGCGGCGAAGATCAAGAGGCATGGGGCTTATTCCTGCAAACAGGCGAATGTCGAATTCCAAAGGGGCATAGCACGACCTGCCTTGGGGTCAAAGGGCGCAAGACCCCGCTTTGCTGTATGGCTGCCGCTTGTCTGGGGAAGGGCAGGCTTTGAAGGACCAAGATGTCGGGCCAGTCATCAGGCCTTGCGCAATTCCCAACGCATCACGGAGGTTTCACGGAACCGCCCGCGAATGACCATCTGCAAAGAGCGTCGTCCGCCGTCCGGCGTTGCAAAAATAATACTTTCCTCGATAGAAATGGGGGCATCAGCACTGATAAACACCCAACTGCGGTTGTCGGGAGCGCGCAGGGTCACTTGATGGATCGACGGGTCGGGACTGACATCAAGAGCGGGATGCAAATGAAAACGCAGATGATATTCATCGTCCATTTTATGGGCGCGATTGGCCGAATGGATGAGAAGATGATCCTCGCCGATCAGAGTTCCGGCCTCTGATAGACTGATGATTCTCTGGTGATCAATGCCGTAAATGCGGCGATAGCCGTCATGGGTGGCTTTAAGAGTTTGGCCATCTTCACTGTGTTCGCGCACAACCAACACCTGTTCCGCACCGCTCAGGAGTGGTGGCAAGCGGGGCCAGTCGACACTGTTCTTTGGCGCAAAAGCCGCCGACGAGTGATCGCCGATCACCACTGTGGAATGGGCTTGTGTCAGACGCGCCGCACTGCGCCAGTCATCATTGTCCTGCAGTGGGATGCCGCAATTCATGATCAGGCGTTGGGGACCGTCCGAATATTCGAATGACAGGCAACCCGCATGGGCAAATCCGGAATAGGCAACAGCAGGCACCGGACCGCAATCCATGATCAGCACATGCTGGCTGCTCTGCAGGCGTTGATAGCCCGATGGCTCGGCATTTTCCATGGCATGGGCCAGGGCATCCTGATAGGCAATCAGCGTAGCCACCAGATCGGTCGGGGTGGCTCCCATGCCGTTGAACAATGCCAGATTGCCATCCGTATGGCGGAACAGGCGCAACATCGGGCCGATCCGGTCAATGGCGTTCAACAGGGCCTGCGGTGGATCGATATTTTGCGAGGCATAGACCTGCCGTAAGGGCAGCAAATCAGCCAATAATTCAATCAACAATGCGGGATTACGGCTAATATGGCCGCCATCTGCCAAAATCTGGCGGCTGAGCTCCTGCCCCATCTGGCGTGAGACGCGGTTGAGATGGCGCGGTGAGGCTTGGGTCGACAAGGCCACATAGCACAGGGCAATGCAAGCCCGCAGCCGCCGCTCTGGCGAGCGGCATTCATGGATAAATTTAGACAGGTAATCGCTTTGCTTGCGGATGCTTTTTACAAAACGCTTGTAGAATTCCTGATCTGCCCCTTCAAGTACGAAAGGTGATTGGCTGATCCAAGACATCAAGCGGCGGGCGGTGATACCCGTGTCCCATGCCAAGGCGTTTGAAGGCTTGCACAACAAAATCCAGTCATCGATCAGCGCGCGGGCATTGGCGCGTGTCAGGGCGGAATCGGCGGCGCGCAAATGCCGGAGCCATCCAAAGCCCATCAACTCCTCTGACCAGCCGATTGGCACAGAAGCAAGGGAGAAAGGCGAGCGGCCACCGGAGCTTAACGCTTTGCCGGCAAAGGAAAAATAGCCTGAATAAATATCTGAAGCGGCTGTTGGATCGCTGGTGCGAAGATCTTGCGGGGCAATCACAATCCGATTGATCGCGCCGAGGCGGGGCCAACCGCGTAAAAAGGCAAAAGGGTAGGTCAGCCAGAACCAGACTTTGAGAGCCTGTTCACGACTTTGAAAAATCCAGTATCTCCAGCCGCGATGTTCGGCTGTTGTTTTCAAGGGGCTATCCTCATAGTTGCCATCAGTCGATTTTATCTATCGTTTGATCGCGCCAAAAACGGTTGCCAGTATCCATCCTATTTTAGAGAACGTAAACGGGCGATGAAGAAACCGTCGATTCCTCTGGCCGTTTCCGGTCCGAAATCTCCCATAAACGGCAGAATCCGCAGGTCGCCGTGTGTGGTCAGCGCCTGGGAAAGACCGGGTACATCCTCACTGGTAAACGCCCAGCGCTCCACACGCGGATTGCGTTTGAGCAAAGCCTCGATTTGCGCCTCGCCTTCTTCCGGCTCCAAAGAGCAGGTGCAATAGATCAGCCGGCCCGAGGGGGCCAGCATGTCAAGTGCATGGTCGAGAAGGCGTTTTTGCAGTTCTGCCAATTTACCGATGTCCATAAATGTTTTGGTCCATGCCACATCGGGATGGCGGCGCAGTGTCCCGGTCGCCGAACACGGTGCATCCAGTAAAATGGCATCAAAAGGCCCTGCCTCAAGTGTTGCAGCATCATGAACCTTGATCTCGGCGGTGAGGCCGAGTCGGTAGAAATTACTCTCCAATATTTTTAATCGTGCGGCTGAACGGTCAACGGCCAGCACATCCGCGCCCGAAAGGGCCAGTTGCGCGGTTTTTCCACCCGGCGCAGCGCAGAGATCGGCGACTTTTTCTCCGGCTTTTGCATCCAGTAGGCGTGCAGGCAGGCTGGCGGCCATATCCTGAACCCACCAGGACCCTTCCGCATAGCCGGGCAGCGTGCTGATCGGACTGCGATCGGCCAGACGCAGGCTGCCTGTTGGCAACAGATGGGCTGACAGCACCGTGGCCCAATGGACCGGATCGGTTTTGACGGTGAGGTCGATCGAGGCTTCCTGACGGCAGGCTGCGGCGATCCGGACAGCCTTTTCGGTCCCGTAATGGCGCACCCAGCGTTGGCTCAACCAGTCCGGCAGATCGAGAAACGGAGTCATTTCGGCGAGAATTTGATCTTTTTCGCGCGAAATTCTTCGTAAAATCGCATTGACCAGCTTGGCATAGGGCAGAGTGCGCTGGTTATCGCGCGCCGCACGCACCATCATGTCGACAGCGGCATGGTCCGGCACATCGAGAAATAGCAATTGTGTCGCCCCGATCATCAGCAAGGGTTCGAGTTCGGCCACCTTCGCCGGCAGTTTGTTGTCGCTCAAACGCTCGTTGATCGCCTTGCGGATCGTGCCAAGATGCCGGATGGCGGAAGTGGCCAAAGCACGGGTCAGGCCCCGGTCGCGGTCGGGCACGCGGTCATCGCTCAAGGCCTTATCAAGGGTCTCGTCGAGCGGCAGGCGCCGATGCAGCACATCCCACAACACCTGACAGGCCACGCGCCGTGCCGCCAGACCGGGCGCATTGGTATCATTGCGGCGCACCGGTTTTTTGGCCGCCACAGCGCGGGTTTCGGGCACATCTGAATTGCTTGTCATAGGTCTGTCCTTGACGAGACGGTCAGAATAACCATCTGTACTCCCTGTGTATCGCCTTTTCAGCCGGATATTGGCAAGGATAGAATTGGCGCGACCGTGAATGGGTCCGTTTGCCAATACGAGGGAGTGTCGCATGAGCCATGATCCATCCACACCGGACTCATCCGAAGCGGACGTGTCCGTAGCGGCTCCCAAAATCCTGACCCCTGCCGCCCAACGCGCGCTGGCGGAGGCCGAAGCCCGCCGTCATTCCTATGACCAGCAAGCCGCCACCGCGGCGCCGTTGCGCGAAATCAACGGCC
>CANGQA010000020.1 GCA_947455995.1 Hyphomicrobiales bacterium
ATCAATCCTTAAATATGATCGACAGCGCGCAGCGCGATTTCACCCAGCATTATCCTGCCTCGGGTTGGGTCGAACACGAACCGGATGATCTGCTGCAGACCACGCTCGAAGTCTGCAAAACCGTGTTGGCCCGCAACGATATCACTGCCAAAGATCTCGCCGGTATCGGGATCACCAACCAGCGCGAAACCACCGTTCTGTGGGACCGCAAAACCGGAACCCCGATCTATCGCGCGATTGTCTGGCAGGACCGCCGCACCGCAGCCTTCTGCCAGAAGCTCAAGCAGGACAGCCACGAACCGCTGGTGCGCGAGCGCACCGGCTTGCTGCTCGATCCCTATTTCTCCGGCACCAAAATCGCCTGGATTCTGGACAACGTGCCCGATGCCCGCGCCCGGGCCGTACGCGGTGAACTGGCCTTCGGCACGGTCGATACCTTTTTGCTGTGGCATCTGACCGGCGGGCGCGAACACAAGACCGACGCCACCAATGCCTCGCGCACCATGCTGTGCAACATCCATACCGGCCAATGGGACCAGGACATGCTGGCCTTGCTGGATGTCCCGACCGGTCTGCTGCCCGAAATCTGCGACAGCGGGTCGCATTTCGGTCTCACCGACCCTGCTCTTTTTGGCCACTCCGTGCCTGTGTTGAGCATGGTGGGAGATCAGCAAGCCGCCACCATCGGCCAAGCCTGTTTTGAACCGGGCATGATGAAATCGACCTATGGGACCGGCTGCTTCGCGCTGCTCAACACCGGACACAATGCCGTCACATCGAACAACCGTCTTCTGACGACCATTGCCTACCAGCTGCACGGACAACGCACTTATGCGCTGGAAGGATCTATTTTTGTGGCAGGCGCCGCTGTGCAATGGCTCAGGGACGGTTTGCGCCTGATCGAAAAAGCCAGCGACAGTGGCGGACTGGCCGCACAAGCCGATCCGTCTCAAGAGGTCATTCTGGTGCCAGCCTTTGTCGGGCTTGGCAGTCCGTGGTGGAATGCCGATGCCCGCGGCGGCCTGTTCGGGCTGACACGCAATACCGGCCCGAAAGAACTCGCACTGGCCGTGCTGGAATCTGTCGCCTTCCAGACCGCCGATCTGATGAAGGCGATGCAGGCCGATTGGCCGCAAGCTGCCAGCACACAGACTATCTTGCGGGTCGATGGCGGCATGACCGCCTCCGATTTCACCATGCAGCGGTTGGCCGATCTGCTGGATGCACCGGTTGACCGCCCGCGTTTGCAGGAAACCACAGCACTGGGCGCCGCCTATCTGGCCGGCTATACCGCGGGCCTGCTGCCCGAACCCGCCGAATTTGCCAAGACTTGGCAAAGCGAGCGGCGTTTTTCTCCTGCGATGGATGCGGCCCAACGGGAGCATAAATTGAAGCGATGGCACAAGGCAGTGACCGCTGTCCTGTCAATGGTTGAGGACGAGTCCCGGAATCAATGAGTCAGATTTCATTTATATAGGGGCATGAGATTCCATGGCGGCACTTTGAGGTGCTGGCATCACAGATTCGATCCGGTTTTCTCAAAAGCTTGAAACCCAATCCAACGATTAAAATTCATTGTTTTGCAGCCAGTCTGCATAGGATCTGATACCGGCATCCAATGGGATCTCGGGCTTCCAATCCAGCGCCTTGCAGGTCTCTGATATATCGAAAAGCGATTGCTCCACATCGGGATAGGCTACCCCATCCGTGAATTGATACCGGGTATCGGGCACAATCGATGCGACCAGGGCGGCGATGTCTCTAATGGCGTGGCGAACGCCACCGGTCAGATTGAAAACGCGGCCTTTGATATCATTTGATTGCCATGCTCTTACTAATCCACGCGCCACATCGTCGACATGCACTTGCTGTATGGCATGCTTGCCATCATGGGGGATAATTGTTTGGTGGCCATCCAATGCATTGCGGATCAGATTATAAATGAGGCTCCGTGTCCGGCGTTTAGGGCCATAGACCCAACCAATCCTCAGGATGCAGGCATCAACACCGTGATCATGAACATAAGCACGCACCATCATGTCACCAGCGGCCTTACTGGCACCATAAATATCGGCGGCAGCTAAGGGGGCAGATGTCTTGATGGGATCAGCCCCCACAACATCGCCGGTTGCGCCATAGGCTGCAATTGATCCGCAATAGATAAAGCGCCCTAATTGGCGTTTGCGGACTTCCTCAAGCAATGTGACCGTGCCATCGACATTGATCCTGATAGTGCCAGCGGGATCGTCCCTGCCCAACATCGGCCCTGAAATAGCACCGCAATGGATAATCGAACCGATTGGATGGTCGAACAGGGCTCTGACAGATGAAGAATCCATAAAATCTGCGGCGAGAAAGGGACAGGCAAGATCTGGATTTTTAATGTCGGTAGCAACCACATCAACATCTAAATTTTGCAGCATTTCTATCACTTTCGAGCCGATAAGGCCGCCAGCGCCGGTTACCAGTACAGCTTTATGGATCATGGATAAAATCTCCCCTGCGACTGATTAAAATCTGCTCAAAGTTGACTTCAACATAACTTGCTATGTTCATGTGGCAAGCATATCGTTGAAACAGTCGTGTTTGCATCGGGAGCGCCAATATGAAATCAATTACAAAAATAGCCATTCTTGCGGGAGGTCTTTTGGCCTCTGTCATGGCCCTCAGCGCATCAGCGCAAACACTTCGGATTGGTCTTGCTGAGGATCCGGATGCACTCGATCCGGCTCAAAGCGCGACATTTGTCGGGCGTATTGTGTTTGCATCCTTTTGTGACAAATTGGTCGATACCGATGCAAAGCTCACTATCATTCCCCAGCTTGCAACATCATGGGAATGGGCGGCAGATGGTAAGGCGCTGACCATGAAATTGCGCCAGGGTGTCACCTTCCACGATGGCGCCCCTTTTGATGCCGAGGCCGTTAAGGTCAATATTGATCGCTATAAAACCGCTGACTATTCAAAGCGCAAAGGCGAGTTGAAATCGGTCACCAGTGTGACTGTCATTGATCCTCTCACTGTTCGGCTGGATCTGAGTGCCCCAGATGCTCCTCTGCTGAGCATTCTCGCCGATCGTGCGGGCATGATGGTATCACCCAAAGCGATCGCCGCATTGGGGGTCAACCTGCCAACCAAGCCGGTTTGCGCGGGACCATTCAAATTCGTTGAGCGTTTGCCCCAACAAAAGATCGTTTTCGAAAAATTCGATGATTACTGGAACAAAGCCAATATTCACTTGCAACAAGTAGTTTATACGCCCATGGCTGATGTTTCGGTGCGCACCACAAATGTTCGGGCAGGAAGCCTCGACATTGCAGAGCGACTGCAAGCGACTGACTTGAAATCCTTAAATTCCGACAAGAATGTGAAGGTCACCACATCAACGGCGCTTGCCTATAATATCCTGTCGATCAACGTCAACAACGGGCCACGGGCAGCGGCATCTGTGCTCTCCAATCCATTAATCAGAGAAGCATTCGAACTGTCTGTCGATCGCGACACGATCATGCAAGTTGTTTTTGACGGCGAATTTGTGCCAACCAACCAACCGCAAGCCGTCGATAATTTTTGGTATGTCAAAGAACTTCCCGTTCCCAAACGCGACGTCGAAAAAGCCAAGAAGTTGATTGCCCAGGCAGGCGTCACCAAGCCAAGCTTTACCCTCACCGTGAACCAAAGCCCTTCGGATCAACAAATTGCTCAAATCATCCAGTCGATGGCCGCGGAAGCCGGTTTCGATGTGAAGCTGGAAGTGCTTGAGGCAAACACGTTGATTTCGAATGCAAGCAAGGGGCTTTACGACGCGGCCATCACGCTTTGGTCAGGGCGTGCAGACCCTGATGGCAATGTGAGCATTTGGATTGCTTGTGAAGGTTTCGTGAATTGGGGCAAATATTGCAACAAAGATGTTGATGCGGCCCTGTCCGCTGCCCGCTCTAAAACCGATCCCGCCGAGCGCAAAAAGGACTATACAACGGCTGCCACCATTTATTTGAAGGACCGGCCTGAAATGTTCCTGTTCAACTATAAATGGATTTGGGGACTAAATCCGAAAGTGAATGGTTATGTTCCCAATCCTGACGGGATCATTCGTTTGCAAGGCATCAAAATTTCAGGTTGATGATCAGAGGGGCAGGCTCACATTGAGTGTGTCTGCCCCTCACCCTAGGATGCTAGTTTCGAACGTGCTGCTTGCGCAATATCGCCGGGCAAAGCCTGCCATATCCCGGGCATTTCCTTGATTTTCGTTAAGGCCTCATCAAGATAGCGGATGCGATGGGCCATACCGAACAACCATGGATGGATCGTCAATCCAAAATTGCGCGCAGAAGTCTGGCCTTCCTCCTGCAAGGTGGCGGCCGCTTCTGAGACAAGTGCCGGATAGCGCGCCATTTCAATGCGCCTCAGCCAAAACATCAAAACGTCATCCCATTCGATTTGCAAAGGCAACGAAACAAGGCCAGGCTTTATCAAATAGGCCTGATCATCATTTGACCAATCCACGACATATTGAATGCCATTGTCGCTGAGTATTCTGGGCGTCCTTGGACTTTCTCCCTGATCCTGCGACATCCACCCGGCCGGATCGAGGCCGGTTGCCTTTTTGAGTGCCGCCAGAGCCGTTTCAATAGTCGCCCGTTCTTCGGCCTCAGTCATTGCACTTGAAATCAGGCGGGTGGCATGGGTACCATGTCCGAGCACCTCCCAGCCGCGTTTCAACACTTCCTCGACCAATTCGGGATAACGCTCGGCAGCAGCGGACCCCAGGGCTACACCGGCACGGATCTGATGCTTGTCGAGCACGTCAAGCACCCTGAAAAACCCGACACGGTTGCCGTATTCCCTTTGTGTCCACGTCCGGTAATCAGGCTGGAAGGGCCCGAATTCACTGATAAACCGTTGGTCTTTCACACTTCCTTGCGGTGGCGTCAGCTCGAAATGTTCGAGAGTGACAATCACATGGAATGCAAGGCCTGCCCCGTTCGGCCAATGCCAGACCGGCCGGCTGGGTAAGGCCGAATAGCGATAAAGGTCATGATCCATGTTCATGCCCCTTGCCTTGCTAATGCTGTCGGGAACTGGTCTAGCCAGCAGTCGGCCAATTCAGACCCTGTCGTTTGCCAGACACCCGAATGGGACAAAATATAGTTGAGGGCCTTATCAAGATATTTGATCCGGTGCGGTTGCCCCATCATATAGGGATGCAGGGCAATACACATCACACGCGGAATGGTTGCGCCCTCGCGCCAGACAGTGTCGAAATGATCTGTCACGATGCGATAGAATTCCTCGCCTTCCATATCGTACCGGTAGAAAACCGCATCATTGAGATCCATTGAATAGGGAACCGAGACCATTGTACCCGGCCCTGCATTCAATCGCGTGGGCTGATCATCATGATACAGGTCCGCACACCAATCGAAGCCCGCTTCTGCGACCAGATCCAGTGTATTGGGGGTGTAGGAAACGCCGGGAGAAAACCAGCCGCGCAATTTGCGGCCTGTCAGGCCCGTGAAACGCCCGTGACATTCGGCCAGATAGGCCCGCTGCTCCTCATCCGCCATCTCCCAAAGATAGGAGGTATTGTAGATGCCATGACACAGCGTGTCATAGCCACGTTTTTCACAAGCCTCCATAATATCTGGATACATGTCGTAGACTGCAAGGTTCAGCGAAACCGTACAGCGTATCGAATAACGATCCATAACATCGAGCATACGCCAGACACCGACACGATTGCCATAATCGCGCAGGGAATAGCCCAGAACATCGGGATGGGGCATGCGCGGCCAAGGATTACGAACACGCACAGGACCCGGCATATATTCGTAATGTTCAATATTGGGGACGACCCACAATGCAACCCGCGCATCATTCGGAAGATGCCACGGGGCACGGCGTGTGATTGGTGACCAATCAAAAAACTCTCTGTCCATCACGTTCACTACCCGATCACATATCCGCCATCAGCAATAATGGTTTCGCCCACGATATAATCACAGGCTGGTGAACATAAAAACAAAACAATATCGGCAATTTCCTCGGGCGTGCCATAGCGGCCGACAGGAACACGCGCGATACCGGCCTTATAGGCTTCAGGCGTTCCCAGGGTCGTCGACATCGGCGTTAAAAGGCGACCGGGCGCTATCGCAAGCACGCGGACCCCGGCGGGGCCGAATTCTGCTGCACAGGATTTGGTAAATTGTGACAGACCTGCTTTGGCTGCCGCATAGACCGAACGTCCCTCAGCGCCGCAAAATGCGAGCTGCGAAGAGATGTTCATGATCACACCCGAATTCCTTGCGATCATACGGGGGGCAATCAAGTGGGTCAAAACCATCGGACCAACAAGATCGATATTGACCAGATTCGAAATGTCCTGAGGCGAGGATTCAACAAGCGGTTTGACCAGCAAGGCACCGGCATTGTTGACGAGAACATCAATATCACCGATCAACCCCGCCAATTCGTTCATGGAGCCAAGATCGGACTGATCATAGATATGGGTTTCACATTGTTGACCTAGACCTGAAGCGAGCCTTTCCAGCCCGTCGGCATCACGGTCCGCTGCAATAATGGAAGCGCCTGCAGCATGGAAATTTTTACAAAGGCTTGACCCCAATCCACCGGCCGCACCCGTGATCAAAACCCGCTTGTTGTAAAAGTTTGTTTTTTCAGAAATCCCCATAGTCCAAATCCCCACACAACGCATCGAACAGCTGCATCATCGGTCATCGTGGCTTTGAATGATAGCCAATAGTGTTGCTGAAATATGTTCGATTATCCATGCGGACTGTTCTCATGGATAGCGGCTCGACGCTCATGAGCTTTGTGGGCCTGGGTTGCCCTGCCTTTGATGGAAGACCCTAGCCGTAGGTGGCATGGGTATTGTACGTCTGCACAGATCTAGCAAACCCCATGATCGGTATCGCGGCTTCAGCCTCGCCCATTCTCAAAACGGGTCTAGTGTGAGCCACCGAGATAGGCATCGCGGACGGCAGGATCGTTGCGCAACATCGCGGCATCGCCGGACAGGGTAATGTTGCCATTTTCAAGCACATAGCCGAAATCGGCAACTTCCAGCGCAGCGGCGGCAAATTGCTCGACCAGCAACATGGTAATATTGGCCTCTTTTAACCGGGCGATAATGGAAAACACTTCACCGACCAGACGCGGGGCCAGACCCATGGATGGCTCGTCCAGCAGCAGCACTTCCGGATTCAGCATCAAGGCACGGGCCATGGCCAGCATTTGCTGTTCGCCGCCCGACAAGGTCCCGGCCAATTGGTCGGACCTTTCGCGCAAACGCGGAAACAGTTCAAACATGCGTTCGACATCCGCATCGACATCCCCACGCGCGCGCGCGCCTGTCAGACGAGGATAGGCCCCCAACAGCAGGTTGTCGCGCACGGGAAGGGTTGCGAAAACACGCCGCCCTTCCGGCGAATGGGCCAAACCGAAACGGGTGATCTCGTAAGAAGGCAGACCGGCAATCTCGTGGCCACCGAGTGTGATGCTGCCGGATTCAGGGGCCAGCATGCCCGAAATAGCGCGCAGGGTCGTGGTTTTTCCTGCCCCATTCGAGCCGATCAGAGCCACCAGCTTGCCCTTGGGAACAGTCAGAGTAATGTCGTGCAACACACGAACATTGCCATAACTCGCCACCAGATTTTCAATGTGCAACATGGCTCGTTTCCTCAAGCGGTTCCGACGGCACTGCCGCCCAGATAGGCCTCGATAACCCGTGGGTCATTCTGAATATCGGCCGGACGTCCCTCGGCAATCTTCTGTCCGAAATCGAACACCGTAACCGCATCGCAAATACTCATCACCACATCCATGTGATGCTCGATCAGGATCACCGTAATGCCGTGATCCTTGATCTTGCGAATGATCTGCACCAGTTCGGCAATATCGGGGGCCGTCAATCCTGCCGCAGGCTCGTCCAGCAGCAACAGCTTGGGATCAAGGGCCAAGGCACGGCCTATTTCAAGCAGACGCTGCTTGCCATACGGTAAATTGCGAGCCTCCTCATGGGCAAGATGATCGAGGCCGACAAAATGCAGGATGCTGATTGCGCGCTGCGTTGCACGCGTCTCTTCCCCGCGTGACAAAGCCGTACTGAGGGCAACATCAAAAAAGCCCGAGCGGTAGGTATGATGCAAGCCCACCATCACGTTTTCAAGCAAGGTCAATTCGCCAAACAGCTGCACATTCTGGAAGGTTCGCGCGATCCCGCGCAACGCTATTTCAGGTGATTTCAGGCCGGAGATCGTTTGCCCCTCAAAAGCAATCTTCCCCGATGTCGGAATATAGATTCCGGTCAGCACATTCATCATTGTGCTCTTGCCCGATCCGTTGGGTCCGATCAGACCATGGATCGTGCCGGGCCGAACACGCAGATCGACCCTGTCCAGCGCCCGTAAACCGCCGAATTGCATGACAGCCTGATCAACACTCAGCAGAGGCGCATCCTTCTGCACCTGCGGGGGCGAAGCAGCCCAGGCATAGGAATCGTCGCCCTGCAAGTCATCGCTGTGACGCTGACGGGCCAAACCCGGAACCAGATCGAGCATGATCTTGCGCAGGAAACCGACAATCCCGTCCGGCAGATAATAGACCACGAACAGAATCATCATGCCGAAGACCGACAATTTATAATCGGTAATTTTCTGCAACATGAGCGAGAAGGCAAAGAACGCCAAGCACAAAGCAACCGGAACCAGATTGCGATAGCGGTTTTCATCCTGACGGACAAACATCACCACCAAAGACAGGACTGCAATACCGGCAATGATCGCTGCCGCGATCCGGAACAGCGCTATATCGGCGAGCAGATTGGGCAGAAAAACGATGATGACCGCGCCCAGAATAGGCCCCAAACGCGACTTGCGTCCGCCCATTGTTACCGCCAGCAACAATTGCACGGACAATTCAAAACTGAAGTTGTTGGGAGCGATATATTGTTCCGAATAGGCGAAAAGCACGCCTGCCAAACCAGCCAGGCCAGCACTGAGCACAAAGGCGATCACTTTGTGTTTGTAAACGCTCACCCCCATACAGTCGGAGGCAATCGGGCTGTCACGCAACGCTTCAAAAGCCCGGCCAAAATGCGAGGCTAGAACACGGTTGATCACCAGAATGGTCAGAACCAGCGCAATGCCGGTGACATAGAAATATTCCACCTCTTTCATGCGTTTGAGCGACATGTCGAACAGGGGAATCGCATCGGAATATTGGCGCAGATCAATAAACAGAGGGGTCGAGAATTTGATCCCGAGCGGACCATTGGTCACATCGACCATTTCGTTGATCAAAATCTGCACAATCGTGCCGAATGCCAAAGTCACCATCGCCAGATAGGGACCGGTCACCCGCAAAGCCGGCAAAGCCAGCACCACCCCGAAAAGGGCTGTCACGACGATACCGATCGGCAGTGCCGGCCAAAAACCGATATTGAATTGAAACGCCAGTACGCCCGCCGTATAGGCCCCGATGCCCAGCAGCGAGGAATGACCGACCGATACTTCGCCGGTATAGCCGAACACCACATCTAGCCCCAAAGTGACAATGGCAAAAATTGCAATCGTCACAAGCAGGTGCAGGTAATAGGGACTGGTCACCACAAACGGGCAAACAATCAGCGCCAGCAGACCAAGCGGCCACAAAATTCTCTGCATTGTCTCAGACCTTCTTGATCGTAGCTTTGCCGAACAGGCCCGACGGGCGCAACGACAAGACCAAAAGCAACAGGACCAGCCCGGGCACATCTTTATAGCCGGTTGAAATATAATAACCGGTCAGTGTTTCCGTGACGCCCAGGATCAAACCACCCACAACCACGCCCAAACCACTCGACAAACCGCCGATAATCGCCACGGCAAAGGCCTTCAGGCCCAACACCGCACCCATCGTGGCACCCGTCAGGGTCACAGGGGCAACCAGCACACCGGCGAAAGCCGCGGTCATCGAGGACAGCGCATAGGAAAAGGTGATAACCTTGGCCGTATCAATCCCCATCAGGCCGGCTGCATCGCGGTCATTGGCGGTGGCGACCACGGCCTTACCCAGAATAGTACGGCGGTTGAAAAATTCGACGGCCAGCATCATCCCGACTGCACCGATCACGATGGCAATTTCCATCGGCTGGATCCGGATCCCCCAAAAGGACAAGGAAGCCTCAGGCAACGGAGATGGAAATTTCAATGCATCACGCCCCCAGACATTTTCCGCAACATTCTTGAAAATGATCCCCAGGGCGATGGTGGCCATAATCCAGCCTGCTTCGGATTTGGTCTTGATGGCCTGACGCACGCCAAGCCATTCGACAACCGTACCCTGCAGTGCCCCGAAGGCCAGCACGATAGGGAGCATCAGCAAATAGGCCCAAAAGGTACCCAACGATTGGCCGATCAGAAAATTGATGGCCGTCAAACCAACCAGCGCCCCCAGCATCAAGGCTTCGCCCTGCCCGAAATTCAGGGTTTTTGAGGTGGCGAAAGTCAGTTGGTATCCAAAGGCGATCACACCATAGATCATCCCTACAGCCATACCGCTGACAACAAGCTGCATTAAAATCGACATAGGACCCCCCTGAGGGCAAAAGAACCCGCCTTGCGGCGGGTTCCCAACCATTCAAAATCAGGATTTAGACTTCACACGCAGGGCTTTGTCACCTGCAATGTCTTCAGGATGCGCAGGCACCACGCGTCCACCCTTAACCAGACCGAAAACAGGAATATTGTCGGTAATGGCTTCATGATCGGTTGCGGTGAATGGCTTGTCATAGGTGGTGACAACGCCTTCGACCTTTTCATTCAGATTTTCGAGAGCTTCACGGATTTTACGACCATCGGTACCGCCAGCTTGCTTGATGGCAGCTGCGAGCAGATAGATCGAGTCATAGCCCTGTGCGGCGGACACCGGCGAAGGAATACGGTCGACATTATAGGCCTTCTGATAGGCTTCAATGAAGGCCTTGCGCTTTGGCGTGGTTGGCATCTGGATGAAGGTTTGCGGCATCATGGCACCATCACCATTGGGGCCAGCCGTATCGATGAAGGACGCCATAGACAGGGTCCATGAGCCGATCATCGGCACTTTCCAGCCCAATTTGGCCATACCGTTGGCAATCTGGGCCAATTCAGGACCGATCGCATAGGTCAGGATCACATCTGCGCCGGCCTCTTTGGCCTTCAGCAGTTGCGAGGTCATATCGGTATCACCGATATTGAATTTTTCTGTTGCCACTGGCGTGATGCCGGATTTGGCCAGAGCCGCGGTCAGATCGGTCTTGCCGAGCTGGCCGTAATTGGTGGAATCCGCCAAAATCGCAGGCTTTTTGAAACCCTGACGCTTGACCGCTTCATCGGCAATCATCGCGCTCTGGATCGTATCATTTGCAGCATTGCGGAAAATATAATTGGCCTTGTGCTCGGGAGCTACAAACTGCTTGGCGATCACGGAACCCGTGGCAACATTGTTGAATACGGGAATTTCAGCTTCCTGGAAAAACCGTTGGGCAGCCAGCGCGACACCGGTATTGATAAAACCGACCGAAGCAACCACGCTTTCTTTATTGACGAGTTCCTGTGCAATCTGCACGCCCAGCTCGTTCTTGGCTTCGTCATCGCGCTCAACCAGCGAGATCTGGCGGCCCAGAACCCCGCCGGCCTTGTTGATTTCATCGACGGCCAGCTTAACCCCGTCGCGCATGCTGACGCCCATGGAGGACGAACCACCGGTGAAGGGACCGGAAAGTCCGATTTTGATTGGATCAGCAGCAAAAGCCGCCCCAGACAGGAAAACGGCAACGGCCGTCATAGCAAGTTTCAGTTTCATGTGCGTTCCTCGTTTGGTTTATAGGGGAATCCGTTCTTCGCCGGATTCAAGACAGACATCGACCACATTCAAAAGTCAGATCAGCAAATCTTTTTATGCTTTGAGAGGCTATGTACATTACGGTTCCACGCATGATCAACCCAATACATGCTATCAGGCCTAAACTGCCCACACCGTCTTTATATGACATGCCCCTCCACCGTCACAGCCCATCCACGCCTGATCTGGTGTCAGGCTGTTCAGATGGACTGCTCCACGTCTTCTCACATCTTGCATCTCGTTTGGCAGATGTCCAGAAAAGAAACAATCGTCTGTGATCCTCAAATACTCTTCACAAGCAGGTCTTGAAGATCCGGATCACTGCTTTTTCGGTGGAATGAGATGTTTGGACAGCATGCAATGGACGCCTTTGGATCCATTGACCGTCTGGGTAATCCGCAAATCGGCGGCAAGCGAGCACAGCATATAGGCATCTTCGCGTGTCAGATCACTGATCTCGCATATCAGCCGAATCATATCGCGCAAGGCTTCCTCGGCGCACCGATCGAGATCGGGATGCATGAACATGGTGATATGGTGCGTCGGCGTCTGGGCGCGTGGAACCGTAAAATCCATATCCTTGCGTAATATAAAGGTAAAAGTCCCCTGCAATGCGGTCTCGATCGCTGTCACGCAGACTTCGCCATCGCCTTGCGCCCCATGTCCGTCGCCACAGGAGAATAGGCCACCATCGACAAAAACCGGGAGGAACAGGGTCGTTCCGGCCACGAGTTCCTTATTGTCGATATTGCCGCCAAAGGCGCGCGGCACCAGAGAGGTCAACCGCCCCCAACTGCGCGGCGGGGCGGTGCCCATCACCCCGAAAAACGGGGCAAGCGGCAATTCACCCCCCCATGGCATCTGTCCGATCAGCCTGTCGCGGTCCAACCTGATATGGCGCAGCGTAAAATCGTGAAAATCCTCAGGCAAAGTGCCTGCAAGCGGGCGGATAAAGGTGTAACCCCAATCCTGCCGCAACTGCACATCATCGATTCGGACTTCCAGCACATCGCCGGGCTTTGCACCTTCAACCGCTACGGGACCTGTAAGAATATGGCCGGGCAGGGTCTTTTCGGCATTGCGATGGACATCATGGATTTCGGGTGGCGTAAAAAATCCAGCCTCCGGCTTTGGATGCATCTCCGGGGGCCCCGTCACCGTATCAATCGTCACAGTATCGCCGCTTTTGATGGTCAAACGAGGGGAAATGGTGGCATCGAAAAAGCCCCAATGGCAGGTTGCGCCACTGGCTTTGAGATGATGGTGCATGTCGGCGTCCTTCGGGCAAATCTTCGGGCGGGCAAATCTTCGGGCTGGCAAGTCTTCTCGGTAGTGTTCGGGATTGTAAAGGATGGCAGCAGATTGGCAAATTTTTAGGACATCCATGCTAAAACCTACCCGACACGCTATCAATGAGCCCGAACAAGGATCATAAAAAATGCTCAGACGGATGTATGACTGGACCGTTCAGCTTGCCGAAAAGCCTTACGCCTTGTGGGCCTTGGCGTTTGTTTCCTTTGCCGAAAGCTCGTTCTTTCCGATCCCGCCCGATGTCGTGCTTGCCCCTATGGCGATGGCGCGGCCCGAACGGGCATGGCGCTATGCAGCTGTCTGCACCATCGCCTCGGTGATCGGCGGCATGGCAGGCTATATGATTGGCTCTATGCTGTTTGATACGGTGGGCCTCTGGATGCTCAATCTTTATGGCTACGGCGCCAAAATTGAAGCTGTAAAAGCTTTTTATGCCGAGTGGGGTGCTTATTTCATCCTTGTCAAAGGACTGACGCCGATCCCGTTCAAGGTTGTGACCATCGTCTCAGGGGCAATGGATTTCAACTTCGGGCTGTTCGTCCTTCTGGCCACAATCACCCGTGGAGCAAGGTTTTTTCTGATTGCTGGTCTGTTCAACCGCTTTGGCACCCCGATAAAACTGTTTATCGAGCGCAATCTGGCCGCCGTCGCCCTAGGATCTGTTGCGATTATCGTGCTTGGTTTTTTCATGATTGGACGGCTGATCTAATGCTGCACAGACTGCTTAACTGGTCCCTCCAAGCCCGTCATGCCAGCGGGTTAATGCTGCTGACTGTCTGTTTCACGCTCGGTGGAGCCTGGTTTATCCAGATCGTGCTCGGCATCCAGCCCTGCCCTCTCTGTCTTGAACAACGGCTGCCTTATTATGCGTCATTGCCTTTGCTGGTTATTCTGATCATGCAATTACGGCACGACAGGCCCACTCTGGCACGCATATCGGGTCTCTGGATGATCATCCTGATCGCTTTCGCAATCGCCGGAGGCATGGGGGCCTATCATGCCGGTGTCGAATGGGGGCTGTGGAAGGGACCAAGCGATTGCACGGGTGATTTCAAACCTGCGGGTCTTGATCAATTGCTGGCCCAGCTCAACACCGTCAAAGTGATCCGTTGCGATGCGGTAGCCATGCGAATTTTCGGCCTTTCGCTGGCGGCATGGAACGCAGTGATTGCCAGTTGTCTGGTGGTATTCGGGGCCTTAAGCCTTTTGCATTGGCGACAGAGCCAACTGGCAGGCCGAACCTATGGTTCCAGTTCGCTGTCCCAATAGAGATAATCCATCCAGCTTTCATGCAGATAGTTGGGTGGGAACAACCTGCCATTGTGATGCAAATCATGCAGGCTGGGGGCATAGGGTTTTTGCGTAGGAAACATATTCGCCTGCTTTGGCAAACGGTCTGCCTTCCGCAAATTACATGGCGAACAGGCGGCCACCACATTGTTCCACGTTGTCGTCCCGCCTTTTGAGCGAGGAATCACATGATCGAAGGTCAAATCCTCGCGAACACCGCAATATTGGCAGCTGAAGCGATCCCTCAAGAACACATTGAAACGGGTAAATACCGGCTCCCGCGTGGGTTTGATATAGCTTTTGAGCGAGACCACCGAGGGCAGGCGCAATTCCATTCCAGGACTGCGGATGGTGCGATCATAGAAAGAGACAATATTCACTCGGTCCAGGACCACCGCCTTGATGGTGTCCTGCCATGACCACAGTGACAAAGGATAGTAGCTCAACGGACGGTAATCCGCGTTGAGGACCAATGCCGGACAGGATTCCGGCAAGCCAAGCTGGCGAACGTGAACCGTCACCGCACTGCTCCATTTCACAACGCGCCACCGATTCGCGTTACAGGAACAGTCTACCCATGCTGTGACAAAATTGTGAAGCCCTTTGATCGGGCCGGTGTTTTAGCGGGTCGGCACTGGGACATCGCCGCGATAATCATAAAAACCACGCTTGGTTTTACGGCCCAGCCAGCCCGCTTCGACATATTTGACCAGCAAGGGGCATGGCCGATACTTGGAATCGGCAAGCCCCTCATGCAGCACCTGCATCACCGAAAGGCAGGTATCGAGACCGATAAAATCGGCCAGCTGCAATGGCCCCATCGGATGGTTGGCCCCCAAACGCATGGCGGTATCGATTGCCTCGACCGAGCCTACACCTTCATAAAGCGTATAAATCGCCTCGTTGATCATCGGCAGCAGAATGCGGTTGACGATAAAGGCCGGGAAATCTTCCGCAACCGTCACGGTTTTTCCAAGCTTGTCGACGAAGGTCTTGGCTACATCGAACGTGCCATCTTCGGTCGCAATCCCACGGATCAACTCAACCAGCTGCATGCGAGGAACCGGATTCATGAAATGAATACCGAGGAAGCGTTCGGGGCGGTCGGTCACCGAGGCCAGACGGGTGATCGAGATCGACGACGTATTGGACGCAATAATCGCACGTGGACCGATGGCTTTACACAGATTCACAAAAATCTGCTTTTTGACCTCCTCGTTTTCGGTCGCTGCTTCAATAATGATGTCGCAACTGTCGAGGTCCTCCAACATAGGTGCTGGCTGGATCAGGTTGAGAAGGTTCTGTCGGCCGATCTCGTCCATCGCGCCTTTGGCAATCAGGCGGGCAATATTGCCATTGATAGTCGCAAGGCCGGCATTGATACGTTCTGCACTGATATCATGCATCGACACTTCAAATCCCGAGCCGGCACAGACCTGGGCAATCCCGTTGCCCATTTGCCCTGCCCCGATGATCCCTACCTTGCGAATTTCAGTGGACATTGTTTCTGCCTGATCTCTTTTCATTCTGGTTTGGCCGGGCGGGTAGGCCCGGCCACGATGGACATAGCTTAGCCCTTGGACAGGGCTTTGTGCAATTCCGGAAGTGTGGTGAAAAGATCAGCCACCAGACCATAATCCGCAACCTGGAAGATGGGAGCCTCCTCATCCTTGTTGATCGCCACGATCACCTTGGAATCTTTCATCCCTGCCAGATGCTGGATCGCGCCGGAAATCCCGACAGCAATATAGAGATCGGGTGCAACCACTTTCCCGGTCTGGCCGACCTGCCAGTCATTGGGGGCATAGCCAGCATCGACTGCAGCACGCGAAGCCCCCATAGCGGCACCGAGCGCATCGGCAACAGGCTCGATATAGGTCTTGAAATTCTCGGCATTCTGCATCGCGCGACCACCGGAAATAATGATCTTAGCCGAGGTCAATTCCGGACGGTCGGATTTGGAAAGTGCTTCGCCTGCAAAGCTTGAAAGGGCAGGAACAGCCACAACCGCCACCGCTTCGACCGGTGCCGAGCCACCCTGACCGGCAGCGGCAAATGAGGCGGTCCGCACCGAGATCACCTTGATGGCATCGGTGGATTGGACGGTCTGGATCGCATTACCGGCATAGATCGGACGTTCGAAAGTATCGGGAGAAATCACTGCCGTTATTTCTGAGATTTGCATCGAGTCGACCAGTGCGGCAACACGTGGCAGGATGTTTTTTCCAGTGGTGGTGGCAGGCGCGACAATCGCGCCATAACCACTGGCCAGACCAGAGATCAGAGCCGCCATCGGTTCGGCCATCTGGTGTTCGTAAGCGGCATCATCGGCTAACAGCACCTTGTCGACGCCTGCCAGATGGGATGCCGCATCGGCAGCAGCCTTGGCATTCTGGCCTGCCACCAGAATATGGACAGGGGCGCCCAACGCCTTTGCCGCTGTCAGGGCCTTTGCAGTGGCGTCTTTCAAGCCCGACGCATCATGTTCCGCAATCAATAAAGTGGTCATGACAAAACTCCCGCTTCGCTCTTGAGTTTGCTGACAAGTTCATCCACCGAAGCCACTTTGACGCCAGCCTTGCGCCCGGCGGGCTCCGAGGTTTTCAACACTTTCAGTCTTGGTGACACATCGACGCCGTAGGCCTCGGGGCTTGTCTCATCAATAGGCTTTTTCTTGGCCTTCATGATGTTGGGAAGGCTGGCATAACGCGGCTCGTTCAGGCGCAGATCGGTCGTGACAATGGCAGGCAGTTTCAGATTGACCGTCTGTAAGCCGCCATCGACCTCACGCGTTACAGCAATGCTGTCCGCACCCAACTCAACCTTGGAAGCAAAAGTACCCTGTCCCCAACCCAGCAAAGCGGCCAGCATCTGGCCGGTGGCATTGGAATCATCATCAATAGCCTGCTTGCCCAAGATCACGAGTCCGGGATTTTCCTGTCCGACCACAGCCTTCAGCAGCTTTGCAACAGCCAGTGGCTCGACGTTAACATCGGTTTTGACCAGAATACCGCGGTCAGCACCCATGGCCAACGCGGTGCGAATGGTTTCGGAAGCCTGTGCAGGGCCGATAGACACAACAACGACCTCTGACGCCTTACCGGCCTCTTTGAGGCGCAGGGCTTCCTCCACAGCGATTTCGTCGAATGGATTCATCGACATTTTAACATTGGTCAGCTCGACACCGGAGCCATCCGCTTTCACACGAATTTTGACGTTATAGTCAACGACCCGCTTCACAGGGACTAGAATCTTCATTCGCTCACCTTCGAGACCGCAAAACAATCAGACCGGATGATAAAACCGCATCTGACAACTTTGCCAGTTGATAGAGTTAAAGCCATCAGGTTTAAAGCCATCCGGGTTGATCCCAGCACGCACACAACCATATGCCGTACCTTCAAATCAGGAGTAAGGACCGTAAAGCGGCAGCTTCGGGCTTGTCAACGCGTACAAAGGCCTAACATCACTGGTTTATGCAGCATTAAACAAGCAGGGTCACAGATTTCGTGGCGCTCGCATTGATACATTGCGTACCAGAGCGACATTCCTTGGGCGTTGCACGCATTCAGCGTGTTGCACCAGGAACCCACAAAACATCTCCGCCACCACGCGCATTCACATAGCGAGAGGCGACAAAGAAAAAATCCGACAATCGGTTGATATAATGGAGAGCAGCCGGGGAGACAGGTTCATGTTCCTGCTCGGCCAGTTGCACCATCACCCGCTCGGCACGGCGCGCAATCGTACGGGCCAGGTGCAGATTGGCAGCAGCGGCAGTCCCGCCTGGCAGCACGAATGACCGCAAAGGGGCCAATTCAGTGTTCAGCTGATCAATTTCACGCTCGATCCGCTCCACTTGCGAGGCAACAATCCGCAACGGCTCATAAGGCAACGGCTCGTTGGTCTCCGGTGTGCACAGATCAGCTCCGAGATCGAACAGATCATTCTGGATTCGCCCCAACATGGCATCCACCAGCGGTTCGGTATTGCCGGTATAAAGCCGCACCATGCCGATAGCGGCATTGGTCTCGTCAACCGTACCATAGGCCTCGACCCGCAGATCATACTTGATGCGCCGTTCGCCGGTACCCAAGCCTGTCGTGCCATCATCGCCTGTGCGGGTATAAATTCGGTTCAATTTGACCATTGCAACGCTCTCCCATCCATGGCGATCAGGGTTATTGAACAATTCATCATCATGCAATCGCCAATCGACCCAACCGCGACATTACAGGCTACGCAGATACAAAGCTCCCATTACCAGCACGAGTGTGACAAATTGGGCAATGACCCTGAGGCGCATTAATTTTTGTGAGGTATTGGGACTGCCCCCGCGCATCATATTGACCAAGCCAAACAGCAAAATCACGGCAACACCAATGGCAGCAAATGGCACAATCTGATCAAGAATTGTCATGATCCGAATTCCTCTTCCTCAACGCAGAGCCGGACCGGAAAAGCCCCGACTGCACGCTTCCTATAAACCTGTTCGCAGGCTTCGTGCAGTTTATTTAGAGCGCAACGGCCATCCGTCAACGCAGACCGTTGTCTTTCAGCAGACGTTGCAGATAATCGATTTCTGCTTGTGGACGCGCCACTTCTCCCAATCGGCGACGCAACTCGCCGATGAGGCTTCGTGCGCGTTCTTCTGCGGCGGTACGGGTACCGTCATCATTCAATTTGGCACGGTCTTGTGAATCGGGTGAAGGCTTGCTGCGGCCAAGCGGATCACGATCCCCGTTGCCCTGGCCATCAGCCTGCTGGCGGCCAGGCTGGCCGGAATCAGACCCGTCGGCGGCTTGATTCGGGTCACCATCGGGATCACCCTCCCCGGAGCCGCGCCCCTCTTGCTGCATCTGGCGGGACAGACTCTCTCCGCCTTTTCTCATGGCTTCCAGCGCCCGCCCCTGAGAATCCACGGCATCCCCGTCTTGACCCTGCCCCAACGCACCTTCGGCATCTCGCATTGCGTCCTCGGCATCGCCGAATTCCTTCTGGTCGGCCCCGCGCTGGCGCATCGAACGGCGCATTTCCTCCATCCTGTCTCGCAAAGCCTGCTGGTTCCGTTCAAGATCCTGGAAATTTTTCTGGCGGTCGTTGTTACGGCCTTGTTGTCCTTCCCGGAAGGTACGATCACGCAAATCCTGTTGTTCGCGCGTCATCCGGTCCAATTCGTCCAGTGCCTTATCCATCTCCGATTGCTGTTGCGAGCGCGGACGAGCAGCTTGCATATTTCGCGTGATGTTTTTCAGCTGTTCGAGCAGACGTTCGGCCTCTGCCATATCCCCCCGCCGTATCGCCTCTTCCATCTTGTCCATCAGATTTTTGAGATCTTGCGGGGTGATCATCTGCATGGTTTTGGGATCAATCCGGCTTTGCAAATCCTGATTGCGTTCGTTCAGCATCTTTTCAGCCAGTTCGCGCATGGCGCGATCCATGGCACGACGCAATTCATCGGTCAGCCGTTTCAACTCTTCAGGAGGCGCCCCGCGATCCATCGCCTCTTTCAGCGCATTCTGTGCCGCCTGCAAGGCCCGTTCGGCCGAGCTGAGACCCTCCTCCTCGATGGCAACTGCCATGTTCCACATCAGATCTGCCGTATCGATCAGATTTTGAATATACTGGCCGGACGAGATCTTTTTTCGCGACAGTCCCCGCTCGATCCTTTCCAGTCCCAAATAATGCCCCAGCCGCGGCGTGAACAACTCCGGTGCAATCATCAAAGACTGGATCGCATCACGGATTTTCAATGCCTGCGACGGATTGACGATCAAAGCCCGCCTTTGCTCCACCAGAGCGCGAGCCAGCGGCTTGGTGAAGGAACGTTGTGGCATCACAAATCGGATGGGCTCGCTTTCCCCGAGCTGTCCGGCATCGTCACGCACTCTGATCCGCGCCTCGACCTCGATGCCGCCCCAATTCTGGCCCCCCCCACCCTGCTCCTCGAGCGTAATGCGGATCTTGCCATCGCCTTTGCGGACATCGGGGCCGAAATTCATCGCCAATTGCGGCAGCGGCAGCAAGGGCGGATGGGTTTCTAGCAATTGATTGTCGCCAACCGCCCCGATTACATCAAGACTGCCGGAGGCAACCCCGTAGTCATCTTCCCAATGATAGTTCAGGCTCAACCCTTCTTTACGGTCGGGCTTGGGAGCCTCATTCAATGTCACCATCGGAGGCTGATCGGGAATGGCCGTCAGGGCGATTGTCACATCGTGTCTGCCTTGAAGATGCAGAGTCAGTCGGGCATCGCCCGTTAAGCTAAAACGCAGGTCTTTGGGGTTGGAATCAGTGGAATCAGTCGCCAAACCGCCCTCAGCCTCGGCCTTAACCAAGGCACCATCCGAACGGCGCAACACCAGTTTGGATCCGATAGGTACTTTCAGTGCAACAGTGCCTTGATGCGGCGCACCCTGCAAATCCAGTATGATCGGCGGCACGAGCGTATAAGCTGGTGGGTCAATCCACCCGTCTTCGCGTACCGCAAGATCCGCTGTCTGCTGTCCCGATCGGGAAAGAGCAGGAATCAACTCAAATTCGTTCTGGCCACCTCCAGCAATGGTGCCCATAGCGAGCAGCAAAAAGCCGACATTCCGCAAGGCATAAGGGTCATATTGCGAGACATACGAACGCGGTCTGGCGCGCACCAGAGATCCGATCTGGCGGGCCAGCCTGGCCTGATGGGCCTGCCAAAGCAGCAATGTGGCCCCATGCTGACCAGGATTGGCTTGCCGATCGGCAAAACTTGAGGCTGGTCGGTCGGTCAGGCCCGATAGGACATCAAGACGCGCCATGGCCTCGAACCTTGTCGGCCAGCGCCACTTACGCAAACCCCACAAGGTGATCACGAAGCCTAGAACCATCATGCCGAACGGCAAAAAGTCCAATGTAGGGGGTAACAGCGCCCAGATGCCGAGCCACGCCAACCCGACGAGTCCGGCCAGCATTGCGGCAAAGCCCAGTAACTGCGGCCACAACCGTTCGACAGCAAGAACAAATTGCGCCTGCCACACAAGCCGGGCCAGCCTGCCACCCGCCTTGCGGATCAAATCTGAAGAGTGTCCGTCCGGTTGTTCTGACATTCCAACTGATGCCCTATGGCCGCAAACAAATGGAGTCTAACACGCATCTCAAGCAACGTCAGCGACATATTCGCGGATCAGAGCCAATCAGGCATCACATCTCGCTGGATCATCGTCTCATAGCTCTCTCGCGCCCTGATCACCGCATAATCATGATCCTTGACCAGCACCTCGGGCACCAGTGGACGGGTATTATAGGTACAGGCCTGAACCGCACCATAGGCCCCCGCACTCATGACCGCGATCAGATCACCCTCTTTCAGGCTCGGCAAAGAGCGGCCCAGCGCCAGATAATCACCGCTTTCACAAACAGGCCCCACCACATCTACCGTTTCATGCGGGGTACCGGCAGCAGCCTGACGGACCGGCCAGATATCGTGATAGGCCTCATACAATGTCGGGCGGATCAGATCATTCATGGCGGCATCAACGATGACAAAGGTCTTGCCGTCTCCGTGTTTCACATAGATCACCTCGGCCAACAGAATCCCGGCATTGGCAACGAGCAAACGGCCTGGCTCGAAAATCAGCTGGCAGCCCAGATCACCCACATGTTTACGGACCACAGCAGCATAATCGGCGGGTGAAGGGGGCGGCGCATTGTCGGTCTTGTAGGGTACGCCCAACCCCCCGCCCAGATCGATATGGGCAATGGAATGGCCATCGGAGCGCAGCTCCTGCACAAAATCGCGCAACAGGGCAAAAGCGTCACTGAACGGGGTCAGATCGGTGATCTGGCTACCGATATGCATATCGATCCCATCCACCTTGATCCCGGGCAGGCTGGCTGCAAGCGCATAGGTCTGGCGCGCGTGGGACAAGGGAATCCCGAATTTGTTCTCTGATTTTCCTGTTGAAATCTTGGCATGTGTTTTGGCATCAACGTCGGGATTGACCCGCAAGGCGATTTTGGCAACGCGCCCCATCTGTTGGGCGACTTTCGACAGACGCGACAATTCCGGCTCGGACTCGACGTTGAACGACAATACTTCTGCCTCGAGTGCCAGAGCCATTTCCCGCTCGGTTTTCCCGACACCCGAAAAAGTAATGCGTGATCCCGGCACATCCGCGGCCAGCGCACGGCGTAACTCGCCCTCGGAGACGACATCCATGCCGGCACCGAGACGGCTCAATGTTTTGAGCACAGCCTGATTGGAATTGGCCTTCATGGCGTAGCATACAAGCGCGTCAAGCCCTGAAAAGGCCTCGGAAAAAACCCGATAATGACGTTCGAGCGTCGCAGTAGAATAGCAATAAAACGGCGTCCCGACCTCTCGGGCCAATCGTGTCAAATCCACACCTTCGGCATGCAGGAGGCCGTGTTGATAGTCAAAATGATGCATGACGAACCTTCAAGCAGGATGGATCAGAGAATCGGGTCGAGGACAAATGGCTTTTTGGGGCGGGGTATTTTACGACCCTCTTTGCCGACCGGGTCCTCTTGAGGCTTGGTCAGGCCGGAAGGATCAACCTCGTCATCATTGAACTGCGGCACATCGGCTGGCGCAATGGCGCCCGGAGGGGGCTCAAGCGGGCCGCGACGGCCACACCCGCCAAGCAGTGCCGTAA
Source organism: Hyphomicrobiales bacterium (assembly GCA_947455995.1). Lineage (GTDB taxonomy): Bacteria > Pseudomonadota > Alphaproteobacteria > Rhizobiales > Beijerinckiaceae > CAIYZJ01. The sequence continues at coordinate 23,139 of CANGQA010000020.1, forward strand.
CCACCAGAAGACCGATCAGAAATTGAGAGCGCAAAGTCATGTGCCAAATCCAAGATGTTCCAACCCGCAATCAGCCCGTAACTTACGACCAATCTGCTGCAAATCCAAATGCTTCATTTGTCTGGCCCTAAAACGGGACCGATCAGCGTGCCTCGCGCTGCAAACGAGCCATCCAGCGCTTGGCCTGCTTGCGCACCAATTCAGGTGCAGTCCCGCCATAGCTGAGACGGCTACGCACCGATTTCTCGACGCCCAACACCGCAAAGACCGCATCTGTGATGCGCGGTTCGATGGTCTGCAACTCCTGCAAGGTGAGCTTTTCCAGCCCGACTTTGCGTCCAGACGCCAAACCGACAATGCGGGCGGTGGCATGATGGGCCTCGCGGAACGGCATTTTCAAGGTCCGCACCAGCCAATCGGCGAGGTCAGTCGCCGTCGCATAGCCAGACCCTGCCGCCTTTTTCATCATCTTGGTATCGGGGGTCAGATCGCGGATCATACCGGTCATCGCCGCCAGCGACAGCGACAGCGAGGACAGCGCATCGAACGTGCCTTCTTTGTCCTCCTGCATGTCCTTGGCATAGGTCATCGGCAGGCCCTTCATGACAATCAAGAGGCCGTTCATGGCGCCGATAATCCGGCCCGCTTTGGCGCGCACCAATTCTGCCGCATCAGGATTGCGTTTTTGCGGCATAATCGAAGAGCCCGTGGAAAAGGCATCCGAGAGACGGACAAAACCGAATTGAGGAGTGGTCCAGATGACCAGCTCCTCGGCCAGACGCGACAGATGCATCGCACAGATCGATGCCGAGGAAAGTGCCTCGAGCGCAAAATCACGATCGGATACGCTATCGAGCGAATTGGCGGTGGGGCGATCAAACCCGAGGTTTTTGGCGGTGACGAAGCGGTCGATCGGGAAAGAGGTTCCTGCCAGTGCTGCAGCGCCCAACGGACATTCGTTCAACCGTTTGCGCGCATCCTGCACACGCCCGCGGTCACGACCCAGCATTTCAACATAGGCCAGCAAATGATGGCCAAAGGTCACTGGTTGGGCTGATTGCAAATGGGTGAACCCGGGCATCACCGCAGCGGAGAATTCCAATGCGCGTTCCACCAGAGCCAGTTGCAGATCACGCATCTGCTGGTCAATACCATCCAGCGTATCACGCACCCACAACTTCATGTCGGTGGCCACCTGGTCATTGCGCGAGCGTGCCGTATGTAGCCGTCCAGCCGCAGGACCAACGATCTCGGCGAGCCGTGATTCGATGTTCATGTGGACATCTTCGAGCGAACGCTTGAACTGGAAAGTCCCGCCCTCGATCTCGTGTTCGACCTGTTCCAGCCCCTTTAAAATGGCCGCACAATCATCCTGAGTGATGATCTGCTGTTGGGCAAGCATCGCCACATGGGCGCGCGAACCGGCAATGTCCTGACGCCAAAGCTGCTGATCGAACTCGACGGATGCGTTGATTTCTTCCATAATAGCCGCCGGACCACTTTCAAACCGGCCGCCCCACATCGCATTGCTCATTTCTTTTGCCTTTCCCGCATCCGTCCCGATCACAGTCGAAGCTAACCACCCTCAGAACGGAATATCGATGCCCCGCGCGCGCTTCAATCTTGTCATGATTGCTACTCTGGTGGGAGCCATTCTCGTCACCCTTGTTCTACACGAGAGAAAAGGAGATTGGAACAACCTCGCGCAGACTTCATCGATGGTAACCTCGGCAATCCTGACCGATCCATGCCTCAATTCCGCCAGCCTTGCAGCGGCCATTGAACCGATGGCCAAAGGCGAAATCGCCGCCTTGAAAGGCACCAAAAAGCCAGTGCAACTGCCGGATTTACGGCTGGAAGTGGCCAAGCAATCCCTCCAGCTCTCGAGCATGCAGGGACGCGTGATCTTGCTCAATCTCTGGGCCACATGGTGTGTACCCTGCCGCGAAGAGATGCCAGCGCTCGACAAATTACAGGCGCGGTTGGGTGGCGATCATTTCGAGGTGGTTGCGCTCAATATGGATACGCGCAACCTGGAGCGGGTGCCACAATGGCTCGATGCCAATGCCATTACCTCGTTAGCCCGCTATATGGACCCCGGCGGCAAGGCCTTCCAGAATCTTCGTTCTATCGGCAAGGTTTCGGGCTTGCCGACAACGTTTTTGCTCGACAGCAAAGGCTGCCTGATTGCCGAAATGGCAGGGCCTGCCGATTGGGCTTCAGAGGATGCAATCGCCCTGATCGAAAGGGCTATCAAAGGATAACCCGCTCAGGCCTGAGCGGGTGCCTTCACTGCAATCCCATGATCGGCCAGGTGGGTTTGCAATTCGCCCGACTGGAACATTTCGCGCACGATGTCGCAACCACCGACAAATTCGCCCTTGATGTAAAGCTGCGGAATAGTCGGCCAATTCGCATAGTCCTTGATACCCTCACGGATACCCTGATCCTCGAGCACATTGATGCCCTTGAACGGCACGCCGACATAATCAAGGATCTGTACAACCTGTCCGGAAAAGCCGCACATCGGGAATTGCGGAGTGCCTTTCATAAACAGCACAACATCCTGAGAGGCGATTTCGGTTTTGATTTGGTCCTGAACGCTCATCGTCTTGTCCTTTTCATCCTTAAGCAATCATGATGCGCAATAAGAGTGTGGGCTCACGCCATTATTGCGGGTCTTTTACAACCGTTGTCAGTGCCAGTGCATGCAGCACGCCGCCCATCCGGCCCTGCAAAGCGGCATAGACCATCTGGTGCTGGCGCACACGTGGCAAGCCCTTGAAGGCTTGTGATGCGACCGTTGCGGCATAGTGGTCGCCATCACCGGCCAGATCTTTGATCTCGACATCCGCATCAGGCAGAGCCTCACGGATCATCGCTTCGATTTCAGAGGCTTGCATCGCCATAGGGACGTCCTGTCAGTTGTGTTTGCCAGCCATATAATCGGGCAGCCAGCGATCATTGGTATCGGTCAATTCTGCCACAGATATGGGCGCTTCACCCGGCAAAATCAATGCATCCCCGCCTGTTTTGCCGATTTCGAGCAAGCTGACCTGCGCACCCGAAAACGCGGCCTTGACGCTTGCAAGCTTTTCGGGGGCGACAGCAATCAGATAACGGGCCTGATCTTCGCCAAACAAAGCCGCATGAGCGGGCAAACCGGGGGGTAAAGCGGTGATGGTCGCCCCGATACCCGAAGCCATCGCCATTTCAGCAAGCGCAACCGCCAGCCCGCCATCGGACAGATCATGCACGGTCGATACTGCACCCGATACAATCAAGGGCCGTAAGGCGTCTCCCACCCGACGCTCTTGCGCCAGATCGACAGGCGGCGGAGCGCCTTCCTCGCGGCCCAACATTTCCTTCAACCAAATCGACTGCCCTAAATGCCCCTTGGTATCGCCGACCAAGACAACGACATCACCGGCCTGTTTGAAGGCGAGGCTGGCAAACCGTGTCACATCATGCAAGACACCCACCCCGCCGATGGTTGGCGTTGGCAAAATCCCGCGACCGTTGGTTTCGTTATAAAGCGAAACATTGCCCGAAACGACCGGAAAATCGAGAGCCAGGCAGGCCTCGCCAATCCCCTTCAGGCAGCCGACAAACTGGCCCATGGCATCGGGACGCTCGGGATTGCCGAAATTAAGATTGTCGGTAATCGCCAGCGGCAGACCGCCTACAGCCGTAATATTGCGCCACGCCTCGGCCACCGCCTGCTTGCCGCCCTCGAACGGATCGGCCTCGCAATAGCGCGGGGTCACATCGGAGGTCAGCGCCAGCCCTTTCGGGCCATCCTGCACACGCACAATGGCTGCATCACCGCCGGGTTGCTGCACGGAATTGCCGAGGATCAAATGATCATACTGCTCCCAAACCCAGCGTTTGGAACATAATTCTGATGACCCGACCAGCTTCAGCAAAGCGTCACGGTTGGAAACAGGCGATGAAAATGCGCTGGCCTCGAGCACAGGCTTGGCAGGAGTCAGGACGTGCGGGCGGTCATACAACGGGGCCTCGTCGCCCAATTCCTTGATCGGCAGATCAGCCATGATCCTGCCGTGATGCTTGACCACAAAACGCAGCGTATCGGTGGTATAACCGACAATCGCGAAATCCAACCCCCATTTGCGGAAAATAGCTTCGGCCTGCGCTTCCTTGGCCGGGTCGAGCACCATCAACATGCGCTCCTGGCTTTCCGACAGCATCATTTCATAGGCTGTCATGCCTTCCTCGCGGCACGGGACATTTTCAAGATGCAGTTCGACACCCAGATTGCCCTTGGCTCCCATTTCAACCGCCGAGCAGGTCAATCCGGCTGCGCCCATATCCTGAATGGCGATCACCGAGCCGGTCTGCATCAATTCGAGACAGGCTTCGAGCAACAGCTTTTCGGCAAAAGGATCGCCCACCTGCACCGTCGGGCGTTTTTCCTCGGAGGCGTCGTCGAATTCCGCTGACGCCATGGTGGCACCGTGGATACCGTCGCGGCCCGTTTTGGAACCAAGATAGACGATCGGATTACCGACACCGGTAGCCGCAGCATAAAAAATCTCGTCGGTCTTGGCGATCCCCACCGCCATGGCATTGACCAGAATATTGCCATCATAACGGGTATGGAAACCGAACTGGCCGCCCACTGTCGGCACACCGAAGGAATTGCCGTAGCCGCCGACCCCTGCCACCACACCTGCCACCAGATGGCGGGTGCGCGGGTGGGCCGGATCACCAAAGCGCAGGGCATTCAGGCAGGCGATCGGCCGCGCACCCATGGTAAAAACATCACGCAAAATACCGCCTACGCCCGTCGTTGCCCCCTGATAGGGCTCGATGAAGGAGGGGTGATTGTGGCTTTCCATTTTGAACACGCAGGCCAGCCCGTCGCCGATATCGATCACACCGGCATTTTCGCCAGGGCCCTGGATGACCCAGGGCGCCGTAGTAGGCAAACCCTTCAAATGCAACCGCGATGATTTATAGGAACAATGCTCGTTCCACATCGCCGAAAAAATCCCCAATTCGGTAAAGCTGGGCGTGCGGCCGATCAGCGACAGGATCCGCTGGTATTCATCCTGTTTCAAACCATGCTGGGCAATCAGCTCCGGTGTGATCTCGGGCTCCACACCCTGTGCAGCAGATGTCGGTGCGCTCACGTTCGCTTGCATATTATCCTCGGCATCAATGTGACGGCACAACCTACGCCGTCCGGCAACGCAGTATCCGGCCATTCCACCGCCTCCTTCTTTGACGCGCAAAGAAGAAACACAGAACAAACAACCTGTCGGCCCAGAACAGCCCCAAAAACCGCCCTGATCGCCGATACCCATCTTAGACCGGAATTGCAATTGATTCGACTCTTTACCAGCCTGACGGGCGATATTCCGCCACTGACACTATATTTAAATAATTTGTACAAAATATTATATTTTTTATGTAATAAAATAAAATATTTTTATTTTATTCTTGATTTGAAAATGTATTCCCATATTTAAGGTAACTATAAATCAGAAATTAAAGGGAAGATTTATAAAATATATTATATTAGAAAAAGAGACCTTAGGGGGACTAAAATGTTGTTGAGATTGTTGAGAGATTTTATACAGGATTGTAAGGCAAGCATTGGTCTATTCACCGTCTTCCTGTACCCGGTATTTATAATCCAGATCCTTGTCGGTTATGATCTTGGTCGTTATTTCATGTTGACGCGCCTGGTTGCGTCAGCCACTGAGCAAACCGCCCAGACGATCACGATACGTGGCGTGAATGATGGCGAAGATGCCAATCTGATAGCCAAAACGATTTTTGAGGCGCGGATGGGGAGTAATATTGCTACGACTCCGGACGGCAATGGCCTGATATCCACATCGGTTACTTTTAGCCGTGAACCCGACACAGATTTAAACAGGCTTGTTGTCAAAACAAATTATAATCTGCTGTTGAGCAAGCTAATGAGCTCAACAGCAATCCTCTGGCCTCAAGTGTATTTTTTGTTCCACAGAACAACATTTCCAATGCACGCGCGATTGCGAAATTTGTAGTGACCAATTCACCCAAATTCCCTCCCGTCATAACGTTTAACCCCTGACTGCCCGCAATCCCCGATCACACCGTCACGGCAGCCGCGAAGCTTCCGTGACGGGCCCGTGACCGCAAGCATGATCCAGCATGCCCCATCCAAACAATTTACACTGTAGCAAATTACAACTTATAGTAGTATTTTTCTTTTATTTCTATTCTTAATATTTGACTTGAATTGTCATAGCATTTTTATATAATGCAAATTGTGTAGCGTTTATTTATTTTACATCTAGTCATTTTCTAAACACAGCTTATTCAGGCTTTCACGATGTTCATGCGGTTGATCAGAGATTATTCACGCGACAACAAAGCGGCTATTGCCTTGATGACTGTTGCATTCATGCCCCTGTTTTTGGTGCTGGTCTATACAGCCCATGATATCGGCCGTTATTTCATGGTGCAGCGGACTGTGGCATCGGCCTCCCAGCAAACCTATGATTGGATTGTTACCCGTGGCGCGAGTGCCAGCGAAGATGCCAATGCACTGGCCAAGACCGCATTGACGACACGGCTGGGGAAAAACATCGTTGCCGATGATTCCAGTACCAATGGCATAAAAAATATCATGGTCACGGTGTCCCGCAATTCAAAAAATAAAATCGCCCGTATTGATATCAAAGGAGACTATAATCTGATGTTGGGCAAGCTGCTCAACCTGCCAACATTCCCGATCGCAGCCACTGTCGGCAAAGTCATTGACCCGCCGGTCTTTATCACCATCGTCTTCAGCTCGGGCGAAATGCGGTCCGAGGGAGATAGTATTTATGGCAACAATCAAGCACCATTGCTAGCTCCCAACCGTGGCGTTTCATGGAGCAATCTTTACTATACCGATTTCCTTGGCCAAACAGTACCAACACGTGACATGCCCACAACCAATTATTTTATGGTTACGGCACTGGTCAAGCAACTTGTCAAAAAATATGCCGGCCGCACGATCTACATGAATATTATTCCCGTCTCGGCAACCATCAATCTTAATCCTGGCCCTATATCGGGAGCACTGCCGGGATCGAATGAAGGGAAACTGCCACCGTGGACTCTAAACTCCAGTGATTCTGAGACATTGGATTCTTTTTTTCTTTTTAACTTAAATCCTCAAACTCCCAGATGCATCAGCAATCGGTCTTTTCCTGGCTCCACAGTAACGGGAAGTATCATGCGTGATTATTACGAAGTTCAAGCCAGCGAAATTCGACATACTGATCGCAGTATAACAAATACTAAAGTCCCTCCTGTATTTTTTAATAAAAATGGAGTTGGAAATTCCTTTACCTCATTGAATAAAAATTTCTTTTCGCATGAAAATTTACTTAAAGACAACAAACTGAGATACTCTACAGATGAGGGAGTTGGAACATCCAGTAATGGATTTTTATTTAATCTAACACGGGGTTATCCTTCATTCATTCTGGCAGCAGGATCATCTTGCCCTGCAATCAACACAACACCGGCTTTGGGGTCCTTCCAGCAGGTTACAACACAAGATTACCCTATGCCGGGTGGGACCACTGAAAACGATATTTTCTGGGATTATATGCGCAATCATATCGATCCCGACAAGGTTTCCAACTATGCCATCTGGGGATCACCCAATATGAATTTCGGCCTCCAGATAGCCTATGAAAATATCGGCCATGTGCAAAATACCGGAACAATAAACAACAACGGCAAAAAGTTGGATCCCAACTCGGAATTTTTGGTTTTTATGGTTTCGGATCAAATCGGGGCGGTCAAAAATGTGGCGGGTGTATCAACAGCCATCATTGGAGATTCATTTGGCAATGTTACCAAGAACAAAAGAGCGGCCACCAAATCATTATATACGCAATGCGTTTCTGTTGGTAGTGGCCCGGGCAATAGCGAACCCGGTTTAGCAGCGGGCTGTGTTGTTCCAGATATCAATGCGAATATCTTAAATCCAACACCCGTTCTTGCTGGTAATAAACCAAAATTTGAATTCAGCCATTTTGGGTATGACGATTTTTATAATTTGGCCGGGCCGTTCTGCTTTGATGGGCCTACATATCAAGAGTATACCTGTGATAGCATGTATTCAGCGACAACAACGTCTGTTATCCAGAATTTCTACAACATTATCAATTATTCTCTCGATATAAAATACAACAATGACCTTGCAAAAAAATTAATCAAGCCACGAGTATTTTTTATTGATACAGGCTCAGGAAAACCAACTAACCAATGTGAAATGGTAAATGGTTTTACATCATCTTTCTTTGATAAAACTGGTAGTGAGTTTGATACAAGAATCGGTAATAAATTTTGCACTGCCTATACAGATTTAGTGGGATTCAAAAATGATCCTCTTCCACGTAAGTTTGTTGCATGTGCACCAAAAACCAATTGTCCTTTTAGCAATTTGCCATCGGGTGGAGTGTCCCAAGGAGGAATCTTCTCGGTAACTTCGGATCCTCCAATGCTTTTTGCTCCGAACCCATCAAATCCTCTTAAGAGAGGCAATTTATGGGCGGGCGATAAAACGGAATCGATTACCGGTTTAACCGGAGTTTTTACATATCAAATAAACGAATTTACGGATACAAATTTGGACTCTAAAAATAATGCACTTTTTGTCCCAGTACAATTTTATCCCATAGCCAAAAAATTGATGCTCAATAGCAACCCGCTGTCATTAATAGATGAAAACGTCACCACAAGTAGACAGACCAATGTTAATAATGCTGCCGAAATTGCCTCATTCGTGGCCAACAACATGGACTCCTTTCCTGCAATTACATCACCCTATTGATCCAGTTCCACATGCGCACCAAAGCGTCACAAACCACGGCAGTCCTTTGTCTGCCGTGGCTTCTGTTACGAGGCAAACACCACCAGATGATCCGGCACAACCCCGATGCGCAGCATTTGTCCTGCCTTGAGCGGGCCCGTATGGGACAGACGGGCATGGATGAATTGGCCGGTATGCGGCAACCGCAAACGCAGGCGGTCGTCGTGACCCAGAAATTGCCGTGATACGAATTCCACGGGCACACCATCCGGATCCAGTGTGATGTCTTGTGGCCGAATAGACAGCATGCAGGCCCCATCAGCCAGTGCAGGCGGCGCATTGAAACAGCCGAGCGGGCAGTCGATCTGCCCGTTGCGGCATTCGGCCTCGATCTCGTTCACATCGCAGAAAAAGCGGGCGACAAACAGGCTAGCGGGGTGGTTGTAAAGCTGTTGGGGTGTGCCGGTCTGCACAATGCGCCCGGCCTGCATCAAGGCAATGGAATCGGCAATCTGCATGGCTTCTTCAGGATCATGCGTCACAACCACGGCTGAAATCCCCTCGTCGCGCAGCAAGGCGATGGTCTGCTCGCGGATCGTCTCGCGCAGGCGCTGGTCGAGATTGGAAAAAGGCTCGTCCATCAAAATCACACTGGGCCGCGGGGCCAAAGCGCGGGCCAATGCCACACGCTGCTGCTCGCCGCCCGAGAGCCTATGCGGATAATCATCGGCATAGCGGGCCAGTGACACCCGCGTCAGCGCACGTATCGCCAGCGCGCGCGCATGGGCCTTGGGCAGATGGCGCAAACCGAACATGACATTTTCGACCACGCTCAAATGCGGAAACAGGGCATAATCCTGAAACACCAAGCCAACCCCGCGCTGTTCGGGGGGCACGAAGGACGATGCGCCGCAAACCTCGCGTCCATCAAGCAGAATACGCCCCTGATCGGGCTGTTCCACACCGGCTATCATCCGCAGAAGCGTTGATTTGCCGCAACCCGATGCGCCCAACAGGCACAGGATCTCACCCGGAGCCACTGTAAGTGACACATCCTCAAGAGCCGGCAACGCGCCATAATGGTGGCGCAGATGTTCGATCACCAAAAAACCAGCACAGCGGCCACGCGGCAGCCAACGGTCCTCATCCGGCAGACCCGAGTCCTGCGACACAGATGATGTCAAAAAGCTGGCTCTCATGATCCTGTCTCTGTCCGATCGGTTTGAGGGGGGGAGTGTGTCATTGTTTGGCTGGTTTTGCCAAATTCGGCAATCAGCATCACCGGAACCAGACCGAACAGCACAATCGCCAGAGCAGCAATCGAACCATCCTCATAGGTCCCGCGCGCGGCCTCGCCATAGACATGGGTGGCCAGGGTTTCAAAATTAAGCGGCCGCAACAACAGGGTTGCAGGCAACTCTTTCATGCAGTCGACAAACACCAGCAAGCCCGCCGATAACACGGCAGGACTGATCAAAGGCAGATGCACCCGCAGCAACAGCGCCAGCGGATTGGCCCCGAGCGTGCGCCCGGCCTGATCCAGCGAAGGCGGGATCCGCTGAAATCCCGTTTCAAGCCCACCCACCGACATCGTCAAGAACCGCACCACATAGGCTGTTACCAGCGCACCGCCCGAGGCAAAAACAAACACCCCGCTGCCGTGCCCCAACACTGTCTGCGAGAGCGTATCAAGGCCGGCATCCAGCAAAGCCAGCGGGGCCAACAGGCCCAAAGCCAGCACGGTGCCCGGCACGGCATAGCCAAATCCCGCAAGCCGTTGCAGCAGGCGGGTCAGCACATTGCTGTTTTGCCGCACCGTAAACGTCAGCACCAATCCCAACACCAGCGCAATCACGGTCGCAAAAGCAGCGACGCCGACACTGTGCAAGGTTTGGCTGACAATATCCGGCGAAAGGCCGAACTGCCGCAACCGCGCCACTGCTTCCACCACAAGATAGGCTACCGGCAGGACAAAACCTGCCAAAACAGGCATGGCGCATGCGCCGAAAGCAAGCAATCCCGCCAGCGCAGGAAGGGGCTGGCGCGACAACCGACGCCCCTGTCTGGCATTGCCCGCATAGCGCTGGTGGCGGCGCGCATAGCGTTCCACCCCGACCAGCACGATGATCACCCCCAGCATCAGCAAAGCAATTTGCGCCGCACCACCAAGATTCGAGCGGTTGATCCATGTGGTATAAATCGACAAAGTGATGGTGCGCACACCCAAAAATTCGGAAGCGCCGACATCGTTGACGGCCTCCATCAGCGCCAGACTGGCACCCACAGCAATCGCCGGACGGGCCAAGGGCAAGGCCACACGAAAGAACACACCCAACCGCCCCGCGCCCAGCGTATGCGCGACTTCGACAAGGCTTGCCAATTGCATATGGAACATCGTCCGCGTGGATATATAAACATAGGGATAGAGCACAAAGCCAAACAGCAAAATGCAGCCTCCCAGCGAGCGGATGTCCGGCAGCATCAGATCACGCGGCGATGAAAGGCCCAACAGATGCCGCAGCCCGCTTTGCAGCGGACCAATCGGATGCAGCAAATCCAGATAGCTATAGGCAATGATATAGGTCGGCATGGCCAAGGGCAGCAACAGCGCCCATTCCAGCCAACGGCGTCCGAAAAAATCATAGGCTGTCACCAACCATGCCGTGAGTGTGCCGATGGTTGTCACCATGATGCCAACGCCGGCCAGCAACATAAGTGTCGTGCCAATCGCATCGGGCAGCACAAAAGCCAGCAGATGCGGCCATAGATCGCCCGATCCATGCAGGCCCAACACCAGCAAAGCCAGCAGCGGCATCATCACAATCAGGGCAATGGCCGCAGATGCGACAGTCCAGCCAACAGCACCGCCGCGCCAGCGCCACACAACAGGGCCCGGCAATAATCCACCCCAACGGGCCACTTGCGCAGGCCGATCAGACGGACGGGAAGGCGGCAGATCCACTGACATTGCAGTCCATTTCTTGCACGTTTATTTCGCTATCAATAGCGGCAACAAGGCTTTCCCGATAACGAAATGCTGCCCTTGGATGATAAACAGCGGTTAGGCACATCTATGACCCTCTTTAGAGGCCTTACTGATCAAATCCAATGCGTTCGGCAAGCAAACTTGCAGCCTTGCGGTTTTTAGCGATCTCGGCCAGCGGCAAAAGATCGGGCTTCAATTCTCCGAGTTCGGCAATCAAAGGGCTCATCGGCGCACCCGTTTTTACCGGATATTCGAAATTGGCTTCAGCAATGATTTTCTGGCCTTCGTCCGATACCAGAAACTCCATGAACCGGATCGCCTGAGTGGGATGAGGCGCATATTTAGAGAGCACCACCCCCGAGGCATTCACGTGGGTGCTGCCATTGCTGAACGAAGGCAACAGGACGCGAATGGCCTGGCCCCATTTTTCCTGATCCGGTCCGCCCGCTCCGGAGCGCATCAAGCCGACATAATAGGAATTTCCAACACCGACATCACACAATTCGCCCATGATATCGCGGGCGACTTCGCGGTCGCCCCCGGTTGCCTTGCGCGCCAGATTGGCCTTGATACCGCGCAACCAGGTTTCAGCTGCCGCTTCGCCGTGATGGGCAATATAGGCGGCGATCAAAGCGGTGTTATAGGGATGCTGGCCCGAACGAATGCAAATCCTGCCCTTCCACTTCGGATCGGCCAAATCCTCATACGCCATTGCTTTGGCATCAACCCGTGATTTGGCAACATAGATCAACCGCGCCCGCAACGACAAAGCAAACCAGCGCCCCTCGGGATCACGCAATTGCGCTGGAATAGCGGCTTCCAATGCCGCAGACCGCACAGGCTGCGCCAAACCTTTGTCAACAATTTCAAGAAGTTTGGCGATATCAACCGTCATCAATACATCAGCCGGAGAGCGCACCCCTTCAGCCTCGACCCGCTCGGCCAATCCGTCATTCATAAACACAGTATTGACCTTGATGCCCGTCTTTCCCGTGAAAGCGGCAATCAGCGGCTTGATCAGACCAGGCTCGCGAACGGTATACAGATTGAGCTCTTGCGCACCAGCCTGCGACACACCAAGCGACAAGCCTCCCGTCACACATGCCAGAACAGCAAAACGCAAAAATGACAAAGCGCTTGCGCGCAGGGCCGCAGTGGAACGCCGGAGAGGAACGAGCATAGGTCACCTGTTGTGAAGTCCAATGCCCTACTAAATGCGCTTAGAATAATTCTAAACGCAACACAAATCATGCTGCGCATGAAACATTAGAATGAATGTAAATTACACACAGGCCTGCAGGTCTAAGAATACCGGGAAAATAACGGAATTTGTTGATTTTTAGTCCATTTTTATACGAATAGATTGGATGGCTTTGACGCTTCATCAGATCACGAGAAGGCTCAAAGACCATCAAGGTTCATGTTGGCGGTGGATCGAGTCGGTGCTATGATACGGGCCTCAGGTTAATCGATCCAGCCATCTGAAAACGCATGACGCGTAGACTGAGGATTGTTTTATACAGATCTGAACTTGTTGTGAGGCAATCAAATGCGGAAATTTCTTATTGTTTTGTTTTGTTTGTTCGGCACAGCAGCCTCTGCAGAAAAATACTGCAACCACCCGCCCACCGGATTATTCGGCAACGAAGGTGACACTAAAAGTATTACCTGGGAAATGACCGTGCAGTCATCGCGGGTCGGGACTGATCAAAACGGGTGTTCGAAAGAATATATCTTCCAGAACGGCTTGAACCGCCCGATTGAAATCCTCATCAAACCCAAATTCATTAAAGCAACCATCGAAAACGATAACGTGATTGCCATCATCCCTGAAAAAGTCGGGACGGATACAATGACCGTTAAAATTCTCTACAATAAGCGTAAAGGCAGAGTTCAAACGGGCTATGTCAATTACACGATCAAGGTTAAGGACAAAGCCCTTTAAGGACGATCCTGCTTGATTGCAGGCTTTTCAAGCCCCTGTCAGCTTGCTCCATGTAACCTGCTCGGCAATCATGATACCGCCAACAACCAGCAGCAGCGAAACGGCGTGATAGAGGCCGAACGGTTCACCCAGGACCAGAACCGATAAAAGTGCGCCGAAGACCGGCAA
>CANGQA010000021.1 GCA_947455995.1 Hyphomicrobiales bacterium
TATCTTGGTTCAATCGGCGGTCCTGCAGCCCGTCTGGCCCAAGACTGCATCAAAAAAGTAGAAGTGCTCGAATATCCCGAATTGGGCATGGAAGCGATCTGGAAAGTGGAAGTTGAAAATTTCCCGGCTTTTATTGTGATCGACGACAAGGGCAATGATTTCTTCAAGGAATTACACCTGAGCTGACCCTTCAGCCTGCCCGCAATCTAACGGATACGCAAAGCCACTTGAGAAATACCCTCAAGTGGCTTTGCTGTTCTCAAGCCCTTTTCAGGGTTTCCAGCCGTTTCAGTGCCTCGTCAAGTGTTTCGTCGCGCTTTGCAAAGCAGAATCGCACCGTGGTGCGCACCGCATCATGCGCATAAAAGGCCGACATCGGAATCGCAGCAACGCCGTTGTTCTCGATCAGCCGCTGGCAAAAGGCCAGATCATCATCCTCGCCCAGCGGCGCCAGATCCACGGCCAGAAAATAGGTGCCTTCGCTCGGCAACACCGAAAAACCGCGTTCGATCAAACCCTTGGTAAAACGATCCCGGCTCCGCATCATGCCCGCACGCATGGTTTCAAAATAATCATCCTGCTTATCAAGCCCGTAGGCGACAGCGGCCTGCAGATTGGGAGGCGTGGTGAAGGTGATATATTGGTGCGCCTTGGCGAGTACTTTCATCAAATCGGGACAGGCCGCCACCAGACCAACCTTCCAGCCTGTCAGCGAAAAAATCTTGCCCGCCGAGCCAATTTTGACGGTCCGGTCACGCATGCCGTCAATGGACAGCATCGACACATGCCGCCGTCCGTCAAACACCACATGCTCCCACACCTCGTCACACAACGCGATGGCATCATGCCGGATGCAGAACGAAGCCAATAATTCCATATCCTCGCGGCCATAGACCACCGCAGCCGGATTTTGCGGATTATTGAACAAGACCAGCTTGGTGCGGTCGGAAAACGCTTCCGCAAGAGCGGCTTCATCAAACCGCCAATGCGGGGGGGACAGCTTCACAAATCTGGGCACGCCACCGGCCCGCAGAACCAGAGGCAGATAGGCATCATACAGAGGTTGAAACAGCACCACCTCGTCGCCAGGTGCGATAAGTGACATCATTGCACCGGCAAGCGCCTCTGTCGCGCCCGATGTTACCATCACCTCGCGTTCCCAATCCAGCGCCAAGCCCTGCCAATGCCGGTAATGACGGGCGATGGCCTGCCGCAATTCCGGCAAGCCCATCATCGGCGGATACTGGTTCCACCCATTGATGACCGCATCCGCAGCCTTTTGTCGCACATCGAGCGGGCCTGGATCATCAGGAAAACCCTGTCCGAGATTGATCGAGTTCGTTTCACGCGCCCGCGCCGACATCGTTTCAAACACCGAGGTCGTGAGACCGGCAAAAATAGGATTCATCGGCTTATGCATGGCTGGGTCTCGCGCAAAACAATGGTGGGCTACTGACTGGGCTAACAACGCCCTTCCCTACAGGATGCGCGGCACTTTCAAAAGAGGCAAGCGTGGAATGCAACCCACCTCATATCAAAGTATGATGAATAGCCGATTGTTCCCACATTGAAACCGGCAAGAAAATCGTTATTGTGACCCAGTTTTGTGCGGTGCAAAATATTGGCGAATCACAATTCGAACCTTTGGGATATGGATCAATGATGAATTCTCAGATCTCGTTATATATGTGGTACGAAGCTGCCCATGCGTTGATTGGTCCCGCACGTTCGATGGCACAAGCCAGCCGGTGGATGCTGGATAATCCAGCCAATTTTGCAGGAAAATCAACAATTGGCCGTTCCTTATCCGCCGCTTGCGAATTATTTGAGCGCTCGACCCGCCGTTATGGAAAACCCGAATTCGACCTGCCAACCACTCAGGTCAACGGTATGCGCGTTGCAGTCAGTGAACATATCGTGTGGCAGAATACCTTTTGCAATCTGGTGCATTTTGACCGGATGATCGACCGCAACCGTGTGCGCCAACCCAAATTGCTGATTGTCGCCCCGATGTCGGGCCATTATGCAACCCTTCTGCGCGGAACTGTTGAAACCTTCATCCAGACCCACGAGGTCTATATCACCGATTGGGTCGATGCCCGCCTTGTTCCGATTGGCGCAGGCAGTTTTGATTTGGATGATTACGTCGATTATGTCCGCGATATGCTGACTTTTCTGGGACCTGATGTCCACGTACTGGCGGTTTGCCAGCCTTCTGTGCCGGTTCTGGCGGCTGTTGGACTGATGGAAATGGATAAAGATCCATGCTCACCCTATTCGATGACCCTGATGGGCGGGCCTATCGATACCCGTAAAAGCCCGACTGTCGTCAACAAGCTGGCGCAAGAACGCGGTATCGACTGGTTCAAGAAAAACTGCATTGTCAAAGTGCCGCTGCCAAATCCCGGTTTCATGCGCGAGGTTTATCCGGGCTTTTTGCAGCTCACCGGCTTTATGGCGATGAATATAGACAAGCATATCACTGCCCATGGTGACATGTTCCGCCATCTGGTCGATGGGGACGGGGATTCAGCCGAGAAGCATCGTGAATTCTATGATGAATATATGGCCGTGATGGATCTGACCGCCGAGTTCTATCTTCAAACGGTAGATACAGTTTTTGTGCGCCACGCCTTGCCCAAAGGTGAAATGCTGCATCGGGGTCGCCTGATCGACCTTAAAGCGGTCAAACGCGTTGCCTTGATGACTGTTGAAGGTGAGAACGACGATATTTCGGGGGTTGGACAGACCGAAGCCGCCCAGCACCTGTGCGTCAATATCCCTGATAGCCAGCGCGCCCATTGGGTCCAGCCGCGCGTCGGCCATTATGGTGTGTTCAACGGTTCGCGCTTCCGCGCCGATATCGCCCCGCGCATTTGTGATTTTATTGCCAATGCCACGATGGCAGGCCGCAATCGCCCGAACACGAGCACCCGGCCCATGCTGGAAGCGCCAGCAGCCAAGCCTTCCAGAGCCAAAACAACCAAAGTGTCCGTGGCAAAATCCAGAACAACCAAAGCGAAGGCCAAGGCCTAAATCCCTTGCTTTTTTTGATGACAAGCCTGCGGCGATCCCGCAGGCTTTTTTCATGATTCTCCGTCTGCTGCGCCCCTCAAAACAACCCGACCCGCCGTCGATCGAGGTTGAGCATTTACAGATGCGTTATCAGGTGACACTGAAACGCAGTGCCAAAGCACGCCGGTATGGTTTGCGGGTATCGCTGGCGACCCGCGCAGTGGTTCTGACAATGCCCGTGAAAGCCGATCTGGCCACCGCCATTGATTTTGCACGCCGCCACGGTGGTTGGATTGCAGCACGTCTGGCCCGCCTACCGCAAACCGTGCCCTTTATCGAGGGCAATCAGGTGCCATTGCGGGGCGTACCGCATCTCCTGCACGCCATTGGCGGGCGCGGTGCCAAAGTTCTGGTGCAGGTGGAGCAGGACGGCACGCCAAGCCTGGCCATTCCTGGTGATCCGGCCTTTCTGGCACGCCGTCTGAAGGATTTTCTCAAACGCGAAGCCATGAATGATCTCGATCTTGCGGTGAACCGGTATGCTCAGATGATTGATGTCAGCATCAAGGGCATCACCCTGCGCGATACGAAAAGCCGATGGGGCTCGTGCTCCTCGCAAGGCACTTTGAATTTCTCGTGGCGGCTGATCATGGCCCCGCCCTTCGTGCTTGATTATCTCGCTGCACATGAAATTGCCCATCGGCGTGAAATGAATCATTCCTCCCGTTACTGGCGTTTGCTAAACAGCATGACATCGGATGTGGAACGGGCAGAAGCATGGCTGAAAAGCTACGGCACGAACCTGCATCATTACGGCTAACTGCAAGAAAGAGCCGCTCCATGTTTCTACGCCCCGATACTCTGGCTTTGACAGCCCTGCTGGCCTTTCTGACCGCCTTGGGTCCGTTGTCGACCGATATGTATCTCCCCTCGCTGCCCTCTATTGCCACTTTTTTGGGGAGTGACAGCGCTGGGGCACAGATGACTCTTTCGGCATTTTTGTTCGGCTTCGCAGGCGGCCAAATTTTTTACGGACCGATGTCTGACCGGCTGGGACGCAAGCCGGTGCTGTTGGCCGGCATGGCACTTTTTATTGTCGCTTCTCTGGCCTGTGCCTTTGCTCCGGCTATGTCATGGCTGATTGTCGGGCGGTTTTTCCAGGCTCTTGGAGCCTCCGGCCCGATCGTGCTAGGCCGCGCCATTGTACGCGATCTCTACGAAGGGCCGCGCGCCGGACGGGAATTGTCACGCATGGGAACTGTGATGGGCGTTGTCCCTGCTCTGGCACCGCTGTTGGGTGGCGTGCTTGAAAATGTCTTTGGCTGGCAATCCAGCTTCTTTGCAACGGCCATTTTCGGAATGGCCTTGGGTCTGATTGTTATCCTGATGCTGCCCGAAACCCTCCGTGAACGTTCGCCCGATCCCATATCTTTGCGCTCGATCATCGGCGGCTACAAAGTGCTTTTGCGGCACCCGCGTTACCGCTTCTATGTCAGCCTTTCAGCATTGGCCTATAGCGGATTGTTCACCTTTATTTCGGGCTCGTCCTTTGTCCTGCAAAAAGTCTACGGCCTTAGCGTGATGGGCTTTAGCATGGTGTTCTCTTTTGTGGTCCTGGGATATATGACAGGGACGCTGATTGCCCAACGTGCGGTTGGCCGTCTAGGACTGGACAGGACGATCGGACTGGGAGTGATGGCATTGGCGGGCGGTGGCAGCACCATGATGCTGGCGGTCTGGTTCGGCAATGGTTCCTCGCTGGAAATCATGCTTCCTATGACGCTCTATACCATGGGTGTGGGGTTGGTGATGCCGCAATCGATGGCCGGTGCAATGACACCGTTTCCCGAGAGGGCAGGGGCGGCATCCTCCCTCTTGGGTCTCATTCAGATGACCATGGCTGCTCTTGTAGGCTCGCTATTGGGGCAGATGCTGGATTGGGGCTCGGCCTTGCCTTTGCCCGCGCTGATACTGGTTCTGGGTGCTTCTGCCTTCCTCGCCCATTGGAGGATGACCAGATTGCCTCCGACCTCAACCACCAAATAAACGATCAAAGAAAGACGGCTCGCGACGGGCAGGTTGGCGGGCCGTTTCAGTGCTGCCACCGACCATGGCAGGAGGCCGTAATTCGCGCGGATCTTGCGCTCTGCCCACAGGTCCCCTGACATCCTGCGGCGGCGCCATTACGGAGCCACTGGACGATTGTGGGACGATCTGCAGAGGCCGACCATCTGGATTGGACCGGACCGGGGCGGGAACTGGGACTTGAGGAACAGAGACCAAGGGTGCTTGAACTTGCGGCACAGAAGCTGGTGGAACCAGATTGGATTGCGGCAAAGCCGGCGTACGCATGAACTCGTTTTTGCTGCGCGAAGGCTCGACCATCGGCTCGTCCGCGGGTGCTGCATCATCCTTGGAGGACAGGCCCAACAAAGCAGGAATATCAAGCGACCAGCTTGAATTGAGCCCTGGCAGAGGCTGCGGCTGCATACCCTTGAGGGCGGCCAGCATGAATTTTTGCCAGATGTCGGTCGGCAATGTCGCCCCAGACAGATGTTTGGTTGGGGAGCCGTCATCATTGCCGAGCCATATTCCGGCGACCAGTGTCGAGGTATAACCAACAAACCATGCATCACGAAAATCCTGACTGGTGCCGGTTTTTCCCGCGGTTTCCCATCCTGGAATCGTCGCTTTACGTGCTGTGCCAGTCACCATAGTTTCATGCATCATGACATTCATCATGCCGACATGTTCGGTGGAGATGACTCGCCCGATACCACCGCCACTTCGGACATAGACAATCTCGCCTTCTCTCGTTTTCACTTCGGTGATCACATAGGGCAACACGCCAAGCCCACCATTGGCAAAGCTGGCATAAGCACCCACCATTTCAAGCGGGCTGACCTCGGAAGTGCCCAAGGCAATCGACGCGTTCGGTTCGAGTTTAGAGCGGATGCCCAACCGTGCCGCCGTCGAGACGACAGCTTTCGGGCCTACTTCCAGACAAAGGCGCACAGAGACGGTATTAAGCGATTGTGCCAGAGCGTTTTTCAGTGAAACCGGGCCGGCATATTTGCGCGAATAATTTTCAGGATTCCAGCCCTTGATCGACAAAGGCGCATCATCCCGGATCGTATCGGGTGTCAGTCCGCGCTCCAACGCCGTCAAAAAAACAATCGGCTTGAATGAAGAACCAGGCTGCCGCTTGGCGGCAATCACGCGGTTGAACTGGCTTTCGGCATAGGATTTGCCGCCCACCAATGCCTTGATTGCGCCATCCGGCGTCATAGCAACAAAGGCCCCTTGGCTGACGCCAAATTTCTCCCCACGTTGCATCAGTTCATCCACCAAAGTCCTTTCGCCCATGCTTTGCAACGCAGGGTCAAGCGTGGTGGTGACGATCACGTCCTTATCCAGCGTGCCGATGAAATCATCGAGAACATCCATCACGTAATCAGCCGCATAATTGGATGAGCCTGCCCCGCTGGCGCGGTTAGCCTTGGCAGGATTTGCCTGCGCCAGCCTCACCATATCCTCGCTGACGTAGCCTTCACGCTGCATCGCGGAAAGCACCAACTCGGCGCGCGCCTGCGCGCCGGTCGGGTTGCGATTGGGTGCGAGCCGCGAAGGCGACTGAACCAAGCCACCCAAAATGGCGGCTTCAGCCAAGCTCACATGCTTGGCCGATTTGCCGAAATAGCGTTGGGCAGCTGCTTCCACTCCGTAAGCCCCCGAACCGAAATAGACACGGTTGAGATAGAGTTCGAGAATTTGGTCCTTCGAATAATTCCGTTCCAGCCACAGGGCCAGAATAGCCTCCTGAATCTTGCGTGAGGCCGTTCGCTCCTGTGTCAGAAACAAGTTTTTGGCCAATTGCTGGGTCAACGTCGAGCCACCTTGCAAATGACCGCCACCACTCGTGATATTGCGCAGCATCGCGCGGGCAATGCCGATTGGATCTATGCCGAAATGCTCATAAAACCGCCGGTCCTCGATCGATACAAAGGCTTTGGGCAAATAAGGCGGCAATTCGGAAAGCTGCATCGTACGCCCGCCCATTTCACCGCGATTAGCCACGAGCGTGCCATCGACTGCCATAATCGCAATATTGGGAGGACGCTTGGGCACACTCAACTGGTCAATCGGTGGCAATTTGGCAGCATGATACACCACCAGACCGGCAACCGCGATAAAGCCCCATATCGAAGCCACAACCGACCAATAAAAAAAGCGCCCCAGCCACGAGACCGGACGCCGGGCCGCATTTCTGCTGCGTTTCTTGCCGGAGCTCTCTTTTTCAGAGGTCTCTTTGCCCGCTGCCGCGCGTTTACTGTCTTTGTGAACCGGAGAACCATCATTGCGATCGACCGCAACTTTGCGTGGTGTCGATTTCGTAGAACCGGAAGAACTGGAGACGACCGAACGATCACGAGCAGTCAGCCGTATATCAGAGGAAGAATGGCTTGCACCGTCCTGCCCTGTTGACCGATCACGCACGCCCTTGACCATATCCTGTCCCACACTCGCGGCATCTGCACCGGACTAGGACTCTATCAAGGCAAAATTAAGGATTCGTAAAGGTTTGGGATATTCAAGCCGCGGCCGAGCGATCGGTCAGCAAGCGGCACAGCCGTGCCACCGTCGCCTTCATGTCACGCCGGTGAACGACCAGATCAACCATGCCGTGATCACGCAAATATTCGGACCGCTGGAACCCTTCGGGCAATTTTTCGCGGATGGTCTGTTCGATCACCCGCGGGCCGGCAAAACCGATCAGCGCTCCGGGTTCGGCAATATGGACATCACCCAGCATTGCATAGGAGGCCGTGACGCCTCCTGTTGTTGGATTGGTCAGCACCACGATATAGGGCAGACGCGCTTCGCGCAGACGCCGCACAGCAATGGTCGTGCGTGGCATTTGCATCAGCGAGAACATGCCCTCTTGCATACGCGCACCACCCGAAGCCGCAAACATGACAAACGGAGACCGCCGTGACACTGCAGTTTCGAGCCCTGTTACCACCGCCTCGCCAGCCGCCATGCCGAGGGAACCGCCCATGAAGTCGAAATCCTGGACTCCGATGGTCAGGTGTTGCCCTTCAACCCGCCCATGCCCGACTTTGACAGCGTCTACCTGCGAGGTTTTTGAACGGGCATCGCGGATACGATCGGTATAGCGCTTTTCATCGCGGAATTTCAGCGGATCGGCAGGCACGTCCGGTAAAGCAATGGTCTCGTACTGGCCTTCATCGAACATGCTGGCCAAACGCTGCATGGCAGTCATCCGCAGATGGTAGTCTGAGGACGGGATCACAAACAGATTGGCTTCCACATCCTTGTGAAACACCAACTGGCCGCTCTCAGGGCACTTGATCCACAAATTTTCCGGCGTATCACGGCGCAAAAACGATCTGATTTTTGGCGGAACAACGTTGGAAATCCAGTTCATGCGCACAATCCCTCTGCCAGATCTTCACAAGTCCGATTAGGCCTTGTGAACGCGGCGAATACCTTCGATCAATTCCCCGACCAGACCGACCACTGCAGGGACGGTTTTGGCTGTTGCCTTGCCATCGACCAGCGACAACCGTACGGCCTCAACAAGAGCCGAACCAACCACCACGCCATCGGCTCCACGGGCGACGGTTTCAGCAGTTTCGCCATTTTTAACACCGAAACCAACCACAACAGGCAAAGCGGTATGGGTTTTGATCCGTGCCACCGAAGATGCTACTTGCGAATGATCACTGATAGCCGAGCCGGTAATGCCGGTCACCGATACATAATAGACAAAGCCCGAGGTATTGGTCAGCACTTTCGGCAAACGCGCATCATCAGTGGTTGGCGTGGCCAACCGTATAAAGCTCAAGCCTGCATCCAGAGCAGGTTTGCACAATTCGGCATCTTCTTCAGGCGGCAGATCGACAACGATCAGGCCGTCAACACCCGCTTTCAGCGCGTCAGCGATGAAGCGATCGACGCCATAAATATAAATCGGGTTGAAATAGCCCATCAGTATGATCGGTGTCTCGGCATCTCCCCGGCGGAAGCGTGTGACCAGAGCCAGCGTCTTGATCAGGGTCTGGCCAGCGGCAAGGGCCCGCAATCCCGCTGCCTGGATTGCCGGACCGTCGGCCATCGGATCGGTAAAGGGCATGCCTATTTCAATAAGATCGGCACCAGCTGCAGGCAGGGCCTTGATGATCTCGAACGAGCTTTCGGGATCAGGATCTCCGCCCATCACAAAGGTGACCAGAGCGGCACGATGTTCGGCGCGAACTTTCGCGAAACGGTTTTCAATGCGTATTGTCATGCTGTCTCACTACCATAGAGCGCCCAAAAGTGGGAGTAAAAAGGCAAGGACGATGCGTTGAGGCACATCCTGCCGGCTCTCGTCTCAATCCATCCCGCCAAGATGCTCGGCCACTGTGAAAATATCCTTGTCACCGCGCCCGCACATATTGACGATCATCAGATGGTCTTTCGGCAATTTTGGGGCGATTTCACACACTTTGGCGATTGCATGGGCAGGTTCGAGCGCAGGAATGATCCCTTCCAATTTCGACAGCAACTGGAAGGCTTCCAGCGCCTCGCTATCGGTGGCCGAAATATATTGCACACGCCCGATATCATGCAGCCAGGAATGTTCTGGTCCAATGCCGGGATAATCGAGCCCGGCCGAGATAGAATGTGCTTCGGCTATCTGGCCATCGTCATCCATCAGCAGATAGGTGCGGTTGCCGTGCAGAACGCCAGGGCGGCCGCCGGTTAGAGAAGCTGCGTGGGCTCCAGAGGACAGTCCATGTCCGGCTGCTTCGACCCCGTAAATGGCCACATCCTTGTCATCAAGGAATGGATGGAACAGACCGATTGCGTTTGATCCGCCGCCAATGCAGGCAATGATCGAATTGGGCAAACGGCCTTCGCGTTCCAGCATCTGTTCGCGTGCCTCGCGGCCGATCACACATTGGAAATCGCGCACCATGGCTGGATAGGGATGCGGGCCGGCTGCCGTGCCAATGCAATAAAATGTATCCTCGACATTCGACACCCAGTCGCGCAGGGCCTCGTTCATTGCATCTTTCAGGGTTTTGGCACCCGATACCACCGGCACCACTTCCGCACCCAGCATTTTCATGCGGAACACGTTGGGTTTTTGCCTTTCGACATCAACCGCACCCATATAGACGATGCATTTCAGCCCGAACCTTGCACAGACCGTTGCAGTTGCAACTCCGTGCTGGCCCGCGCCTGTTTCGGCGATGATACGGGTTTTGCCCATACGCATGGCCAGCAGGATCTGGCCCATCACATTATTGATCTTATGCGCGCCGGTATGGTTCAGCTCGTCGCGCTTGAGATAGATTTTTGCGCCACCCAGATGTTCGGTCAGCCGTTCTGCATAATAAAGCGGGCTGGGGCGGCCTACATAATGGGTCAGATAAGACCGCATTTCCTCCTGAAAGGCCGGATCATTCTTGGCCACATCATAGGCTTTTTCCAAAGACAGGATCAGCGGCATCAGCGTTTCGGCAACGAACCGCCCGCCAAACAAGCCGAAATGACCAGTTTCATCAGGACCGTTACGGAACGAATTGGGGTTTTGCACAGTCACGCTGAATCATCCTTCTTCATTATAGCGCAGATTGACGAACCCTAGCCATGAAGGCTTTGATCCGCTTGGGGTCTTTGATGCCGGGAGCACTTTCAACGCCCGAGGAAACGTCTACCCCCGCAGCACCGGTAATCGCAAGGGCGTTTGCGACATTGTCGACATCCAGCCCGCCCGAAAGCATGAAGTGATGCTGTTTTCCGGCATCTTTCAACAAAGCCCAGTCGAAACTGACGCCGTTACCGCCTGGCAAGGCTGCCTGTTTGGGCGGTTTTGCATCATAAAGCATCCAGTCGACCACGTTTTCGTAAGCGCGGCCGCGGATGAGATCGTCATGATCGGCAATGCCCAGGGCTTTGATCAGCGGCAAGCCGAAAAGCTGTTTGATCTCGCTGACCCGCTCCGGTGTCTCATGCCCGTGCAGTTGCAGAAAATCGGGCTGCAACGCCGCTATCACATCCGCAATCATGCTATCGGGCGCATCGACCAGCAAAGCCACCTTTTTGGCTCGCCCTGCCACGCGTATGCCCAAAGCCTTCGCTTCATCCAGACTGACATGGCGCGGCGATTTGGGAAAAAACACAAAACCAACCCAATCCGCACCGGCCTCAATGGCCGCATGCAGGGTCTCGGGCGTGCGCAATCCGCATATTTTGGCTGTCAAATCCATACAAACCATTATAGGGCCTGACAAAGTGATAAAACAGCCATGATTGCCATTTGTCTGTTAAAAATCGGTCTGCCGGTCAATCGCTGACCGCTTCCCACACTGCAATGGCAGCAGCCAGATCCTCTATCGCCGTTCCGACCGATTTGAACAGGGTAATTTCCCCGGGATTCTGGCGGCCATGATGGCGTTTGGCGGCGAGATCGAACAGGTCTGCGGCAATATCGGCCTCGGTGATCAACCCGCCGGCTAACGGCTGCGCCAGATCGCCGGCCTCTTTCAAGGCTCCCGCGCGCGTGTCACAGAACAGGGTCGCGCGCCGGATCACCTCGTCATCGGTCTCACGCATCGAAGGACGGAAGGCGCCGACGCAATCCACATGCGTGCCTGGTTGCAACCATTCGCCTTTGATCAAGGGATCGACCGATAACGTGGCACATGAGACCAGATCGGCCTGACGCACCGCCATTTCCAGATCGTCAACCGCGCTGACCGGCAGGCCTTGCGCTGAGAGATCAGAAGCCAAAGCCTCGGCCCGCTCGAACCTGTGGTTCCAAAGCCTGATCAGCGTGTAGGGCCGCACAGCGAGATGGGCGCGGATAAGAAAAGGCGCCAGCGCGCCCGCGCCCACCATCACCATGCTTTCGGCGTCCTCTCGGACCAATGAGCGGGCCGCCAGTGCCGATGCCGCCGCCGTCCGCCACACCGTCAAACGGGCACCATCCATCGTGGCCAAAGGCACACCACTGGTGCCATCCAGCAACAGATAAGAGCCAAATATACTCGGCAGATGACGGGCACTGTTGGCAGGAAAAACCGTTACCGTTTTTGTGCCCAGATAGGATTTTGAAGCCCCCGCGCCCGTCCATGCTGGCATCAACAGCAAAGTTGCATCCGCATCGTGACGGCTGATCGTGTGATGGTGGCGCAACGGGACAACCATATCAGAGCAGAAGGCATCGGCCAGCGCATCAATCAGTCTCGGCATGGATAAAGCGGCATCAACCCCTGCCGTCGAAATGACTCGCATAGAACTGGCTCCGTATCTTGGAGAGGGGATGGAAAATGTTATTTGATCATCGAAATAGCGGAAGCCTCATCGGACAACCGGCGCAACCGCTCCAGTTCTTGCCGCATCATGTCAGCCTCACGCTGGCATTTCCGCGCGCGCGCACGATCCTTGCTGTTTGCCCACCAGGCCCCTGCACCACCGGCGAGCACACCGAGCAAAGCGGCGGTTATAATGACAAGAAACAGAGGCACGGATATCTGCGCCCAGTTCTCAACCATGCCGAAGGGGTCAAGCACCACCAGCACATCGGCACGGTTGGAGACAGCAAAAATCAGAAAAATCAAAGCGAAAGGCACGAATAGAATGCCTTTGATGATACCCTTCATGATGCTGTGCCTTTCACGGCAAGCGGTCAACCATTGCGTGAGCGGTTGATCCGTTCGCGCATTTCCTTACCGGCCCGAAACACGGGAACCATCTTTTCCTCGACCGGCACATGTACGCCTGTGCGTGGATTGCGGCCCACGCGGGCATCCCGCTGCTTGGTCGAAAAGGCCCCGAAACCACGAATCTCGACACGATCCCCGCGCGAAAGCGCATTGCCAATCTCTTCAAGAATGGCGTTAACGACGTTCTCCGCGTCTCTTTGATAGAGCTCTGGATAGTGTTCAGCTATTTTTTGTACCAATTCAGATTTGATCATGGCCCCAACATCTTCAAAAGAGGTTCATTGTTAAAAAACACTTCAGTGATGACTGGCTTCAGGGTGCCAGAGCACCAAAAGCCCGTCAAGAACAACCGCCTCGCTCTGATTGTCAATATGGCGAAGCAGCGAACCCATGCCACTCAATCCCGCCATATCCGATAATCCAGCCAAACCTTTGAGCAATCCCAGCCGATCCAGATCACGCTCAGGCTTGTATCGCCGTATTTTCAGTCCTTTATCAAGCCCTTTTTCTTGCTCAAGCCAAGCAATGGCATCCTGCTCATCGCCCAGACGGTCAACCAGCTTGAGGGTCAAGCCCTGTTTACCTGTGAAAATACGACCGTCGGACACGGCTTTTAGCTCGTCATCACTGAGATGGCGGCGCTCCTGCACCAGCTCCTTGAACCAGCCAAACGTATCCAGAACCACAGCTTCCAGCGCAGCTTGGGCTTCGGGCGTCGTCACCTCGACCGGATTTGGGGACGCCTTCAAAGGGCTTGATTTGGCACCTTCGAATTTGACGCCCAGCGTATCGAGCAATTTGACGAAATTGGGATATTGGAACAAAACGCCAATCGAGCCTACAATAGCGGTTCGCCGTGCAATGATCTGGTCCGCTGACAGGGCCGCGATGTAGCCGCCCGAGGCTGCCGTGCCATCCACCACCGCGACAACGGGCATGGTTTTGGTCAGATCTCGCAAGGCCTGATAAAGCGCATCCGAACCGGTCACCGTCCCACCGGGGCTGTCGATCACAACCAAAGCTGCTTTGGCCTTGCTCTCTTTGACGCGTTTGATGCTATCCAGCGTCTCCTTGTCCCCGGTGATCACGCCCTTGATGTCGAGGCGCGCCACATGGGCCGTGTGTTCGCCTAATTCCCTCTTGCCAATGGTCAACCAGCCCGCGCCGATCACCGCCAATCCCAAAACCACAAAAGCCAGCATCCGCCAACGCGCGCGACTCGATTTCAAATGGCGCCGCTCGACCAGAAAATCGACATCGCTCATATCTTCATCCCTGAAAAGCAAATCGGTGAATTGAAATAAGGTCCCATGGCGACAGAGCTATCATTGCACACGGATCTCGGCAACGCGAATTCCTGCATTGTGATCGAATCCCTGCCCGGCACAAGCTCAATCATACCCATCGGCTCTCCAGTTTTGCTGCACTCAACTGTTGCAACAACCCTCTCGGCAAGCTAACCCGTGATGTGCGATCATGGCGGCACAATGCACATGCCGCCGATAACGGACCTGATATAACAAAACCCGCATAACAGAATTATTGCAACAAGATTGGAGATAAACAGATGAGTATCACACGCATTGGCTGTGGCCCCCGCATGAGCAAAGCCGTCATTCACGGACACACCGTCTATCTGGCCGGTCAGGTAGCCAGCACCACCAAGGGCGGCAGCGTCCATGACCAGACCGCCGATATTCTGGCGCAAATCGATGCCATTCTGGCTGAAGCCGGCACAGACAAGACCAAGCTGCTGTCCGCTTCAATCTGGCTGACCGATATGAGCACCTTCGGTGAAATGAATGCTGTATGGGATACTTGGGTTGCTGCCGGTTGCACGCCCGCCCGCGCCACTGTCGAAGCCAAGCTGGCTACTGCCGAATACAAGGTCGAAATCGCTGTTATCGCAGCGCGCTAATCGGATTTGACCGAGTTGGAACATTCAACGACGCTGCTGGCCCGCCTGCTGTCCCTGCATCCGAAGCTGATCGATCTATCCCTGGATCGGATCACCCGTTTGCTGGGGGCTCTGGGCAATCCGCAGCGTCGTTTGCCTCCGCTGATCCATGTAGCGGGAACCAATGGCAAGGGCTCGACCATCGCCTTCATGCGGGCCATGCTGGAGGCGGCAGGCCTTTCGGTCCATGTCTACACATCTCCGCACTTGGTGCATTTTCATGAGCGCATCCGCATCGGCAAACCGGGCGGAAGCACGATCGTGTCCGAAGCCCGACTGGCCGATGCTCTGGCGCGCTGCGAAGCCGCCAATGCAGGCCAGCCCATGACATTTTTTGAAATGACAACGGCGGCGGCGCTGCTGCTCTTCTCTGAACATCCCGCCGATCTGGTGCTGTTCGAGGTCGGTCTGGGCGGGCGCTTTGATGCAACCAATGTCATCGAGCATGCACTGGTCAGTGTGATCACACCGATTTCCATCGACCATACCGATTTTCTCGGCTCAGACATCAAAACGATTGCTGCCGAAAAGGCCGGTATTATAAAGCCGGGAACTCCGGTTGTTATCGCCCGTCAAGAACATGACGGCAGCGAGGCGACGCTTGAGTCCACAGCCGAACGCCTGCGGGCACCACTGGTCCGCTCCGGGCAAGAGTATCATGTGTTCGAGGAAAACGGTCGGCTGGTCTATCAAGACGATGCCGGCCTGCTTGATCTGCCTTTGCCCAAAATGGCTGGACTGCACCAGCAGATCAATGCGGGTACCGCCATTGCCGCTTTGAGAACTGCAGGCTTCGGCCTGACTGATACCAGTCTGTTCGAACGCGGGATCACAACGGCCGATTGGCCCGCCAGAATGCAAAATCTCAGCAAAGGCGTGCTGGCCGACCAGCTACCCCCCGGCAGTGAATTATGGCTCGATGGCGGCCATAATCTCGATGGTGGCCGTGTTTTGGCAGAAACCTTGAGCAGGCTCGACATCCAGCAGCACCGCCCGCTCGTCCTGATTGCCGGTATGCTGGCCAGCAAGGACTCGGTAGGGTTTCTGAAAAATTTCAAAGGACAGGCCCAGCATGTCTTTGCTTTGGGCATTGCCGGACAAACTGCCAGCCGAACAGCTCAAGAGGTGGCAGATCACGCCCGCCAGGCAGGATTATCGGCCAGCCTCGCAGACACCATCGAGGATGCAATGCACATCATCAGCCGCCAATCATGGCCAATACCGCCGCGTGTGGTGATTTGCGGTTCGCTCTACCTCGCTGGTGATGCACTCTCGCGCAACCAGACACCTCCCGCCTAACAAAAAAGGGCGCCATGCGCCCTTTCCGCAGTCAATCGACCGGCATTAGATGCTGGTCGAAATCCACTTCGACAGATCGGTCTTGGAAGCAGCACCAACCTTTTGCGATGCAAGCTGGCCGTTTT
Source organism: Hyphomicrobiales bacterium (assembly GCA_947455995.1). Taxonomy (GTDB): domain Bacteria; phylum Pseudomonadota; class Alphaproteobacteria; order Rhizobiales; family Beijerinckiaceae; genus CAIYZJ01. The sequence goes on from CANGQA010000021.1 coordinate 16,137, forward strand.
TGAAGATAAGCAAAGTCGGGATCGACCGGATGCCGTATTGGGCGGCCACGGCAGGATTTTCATCAACGTTCAACTTGACGATTTTGACCTTGCCTTCCATCTCGTGCGAAATTTCATCGAGGGCAGGTGCGATCATCCGGCACGGGCCACACCATTCCGCCCAGAAATCAACCACCACGGGTTCGGAAGAGTTCAAGACATCAGCGGCAAATGTCGCATCGGTTGTTTTTTCGGTCATCGGTCTGTTTCCCTTAGCGGAGTGATTCTCATCATAGCCGGAGGCTAGAGGAGTTGAGGCACAATGAGAAGTCACCCCAACCAATTATTCGAGTCTATCCTAAAGCCAAATATTGTCTCTTTACCCCATGTATGATGCACGGGACTTCCCTTCAAGACAGGGCCTGATCAAGAAGCTGTTCAGGCACTTGCCACAGGCTATGACCTGCGGTGTAGAGCACAAAGGCTTCAACTGGCTTTTCCGGATACAATGACTGCAGCAAAGCCCGGTAAAGAGCCAGTTGCAGCACATGGCTTGGCTGGATGTCCTCAATCCGCTTGGGCGGGTTGAGGCTGGTCTTGTAATCGGCCAGGAGTATCCTGTCGGACAACAGGACCAGACGGTCGATCTTGCCTGAAACCTTTTCTAGCACGTGGTCAGGCCCGAAGGCGACCGACCCTGCGATACTCACCTCGGCCCGGCTTGTCGGACCAAATAACGGAGCAAAGCGCGGATGAGCCAGCAAATCCAGACAGCCCGAAACCATCTTCTCAAGATCAAGGGTAAGCAAATCACTGGCCGAAAGGGCTTTGGTTGATTTTTTAAGATAGAGACGAGCAACATCCTCTCGCTTGTCCAGCGGGCAAGCGGGCAGCAATTCCAGCAAGGCATGCACCAGAGTTCCGCGCAATTGGGCCTGTTTTTGCCATGGCGCATCAAGCGGACGGTCGCTCCGGTCAGCCGCATTGAGCGCATGCGATGGCCTCAAGGGCGGGGAAACTTCATATTCCCGCGCCACATCCTTGCGCAACCAGTCCGGCACTGTGACGATTGCGGGTGACGCGATCTCTTGCGTGCGCGAGGGGTCTGCCAGACTCTCCGCAGCACTCAGATCCTGAAGAGTAAACCGCAGACTGCCTTCCGGCCCTTGCCCTTCAGGAACCGGCTTCAAATCATCGCCCAAACCCCTACGGATCATCTCGTACCAGCAGTCAGGACCGGGCTTGTTCCTGCCATGAAAACCGACCACATAGAGCCGTTCGCGGGCTCGGGTCAGTGCCACATAGAGCAACCGACGATACTCCTTGAGTTGCAAGGCCACCCCCGCCTCTTTTGCCAGATTGACCTTTTCAGGATCGGCAGTTTTGGAGCGTGCCCACACAGCCAGACGCGGTTTGCGCTCGTTATCAAGCAATGGGAAGTGTCCGGCTTTGGATTGGTCACGCAAACTGATCGTATCAGGCAGAAACACGATCGGCGCCTCAAGTCCTTTGGCTCCGTGCACGGTCATCACCCGCACTTCGTTGCGACCGGCTTCCATATCGCGCTTGATTTCAGTTTTCGCGCCCGAAAAAGCCAGTAAAAAGCCTTGCAAGGACGGTGAATGATGCATTTCGTAGGATTGGGCGGCATTCAAAAACGCATCGACCGCGTCTGCAGCTTCCGCACCAAGTCGACCCAACAGGGTCTCGCGGCCACGATCGGCGGACAGGACCGAAGCATAAAAGTTGAATGGTCCCTCGCTGACAGCACGTAACCGCCACTGTTCAAACCGTTCAAACGCGATCCGATACGTCGGATGATCGCGCAAGGCGTGATAGAGGGAGCCGGTGCGGTGTGGAGCCAGAACCAGCAGATCGTCATCGCTCAGACCAAACAGCGGCGATTTCAGCAAGGCTGCAAGGGTCAGATCGTCATCGGGCAATAAGGCGGCTCGCCCCAAGGCCATCAAATCCATGACCGCGATGTGATCGGTCAGTGACAGACGGTCTGCGCCAGCCACAGGCACATTGCGATTTTTAAGAGCGCGGATCATCGCTTCAAAAAAGCCGGACCGTTTGCGGACCAGAATCAGGATATCGCCGGGCAGAATGGGCCGCTGCACCAGGTTGTTATCAGGGCCGATTGCGCTGATCCGTTCTGTGCTTGGTGAGGCGCACCATCGGGCAATTTGGCTGGCAATTTGATCGGCAACCTGGACCGACGGGGCAGGTTGGCGTGTCTGCTTGAGCGAGGGCACCCACTCGTCTCCGGCATCCTCCGCATCAGCCTTGACCAAGGGCCAGATATCGACAAATCCGGGCAAATCAGCGCGCCGCGCCTGATGCACAGGGGCAACAGAATCGCGTTCCAACCCGTCATGGTGGGCAGGATCACGAAACACCCGGTCCACCGCCTGCAAGACCGCACCCGAAGAGCGGAACGACATTTCAAGCTTGATCGGCTCGAAACCTCCCTTGCCATCCCTCACCGTATTTTTAGCCAGAGCCTCGAAATGGTCGCGGCTTTCGGCAAAGGCGCGAGGGTCGGCTCCTTGAAAACTGTAGATTGACTGCTTGGGATCACCAACCGCAAACACAGTGCGATGGGTCTGGCGCGCCCCTTCACCGGAGAAAAATTCACCCGTCAGGCTTTTAAGAATATCCCATTGCAACGGGCTGGTATCTTGCGCCTCGTCAACAAGCAGATGATCAATCCCCTGGTCGAGCTTGAACAGCACCCAGGCTGCATCCGAGCGCAGCAGAAGCGAGTGGGTGCGCTCGATCAGATCATCGAAATCCAATGCACCACGTTGTGCTTTGGCTCGGGTGTAATGGGCATTGACGGCATCGCTGACCAGCAAGATAGCGCGGGACCGCTCGACAACCTCGATGCTTTTCAACCGTTCGAGCACATTTCCTATGCGCCCATATTCACGAAACAGGACATCATAAAGGGCTGGATACTGGTTTTGCAGCGTCTTGGTCATCAGCTGTTTGACAGCCGACAAAGCCCCTGACTGGCTCGTGAAAATGGCACAATAAAGTTGCGGCTTATTCGGATTTTTTCCTTGGGCCGCCTGCAACCAATTGGCAATTTTTTCAGCCATCTTCTGGTCATTTGGCGAACTCACGGACAAGACCTGTTTCAACTCTTGCATCGCAGCAGTCACACCGGAATCAGGCTCGATCAGTCCTGTGATCGTTTCAGTTGTATCTCCGGCACCAAGCAAAAATTCAGTCCGCAACCGGTCCATCATGGCCTCGATTGCTTTTTCTCCCTGAATTTCTGAGCCAAGCCGTGTTTGCAGTCCCATGGCTTCTTTGATCAGATCAGCCAGATCGCCTTCCGACATCAGATCGGAAATCACCGACAAGGACCGCGCTAATATATGATCGGGCTGTTTGATCGCCTCACGCAGCACATAATCGCGCGCTTGCGCCAGCAATAAGGCCTTTTGGGCATCGTCCAGCACCTCGAAACGGGCCGCAACATTGGCCTCAAACGGAAACAGATGCAGCAATTTCTCGCAAAAAGCGTGAATGGTCTGGATTTTTAACCCGCCGGGGGTTTCGACTGTTTTGGCAAATAATTGCCTTGCCAATTCAAGCCGGACCGGAGCGGGTGACCGGTCCTCGATCTTGACCAGTTCGGCGGCAAGCCTAGCATCATCCATAACCACCCAACCCGCCAGCGTATCGAACACTTTGGTCGCCATATTTGCGGCAGCGGCTTTGGTATAAGTGAGTGCGAGAATTCTGGCAGGGGCGACACCGTCCAACAAAAGCCGGATCACCCTTTGCACCAGCACATGGGTCTTGCCTGAACCGGCATTGGCAGACACCCAAACCGAGACATCTGGATTGGCGGCCTGTTGCTGGATTTTGGTCGCTCTCTGAACGGGCGTGAGCATGGTCATTCATGATCCTCGCTGGCTTCGTCTCCAACCTCGTCATCCCCGCCAACCGACCATTCTTTTACCCGGGACAGGTGATCATAATCACCAACACTCGTGATATTTTTGGGATGCAGGCGAGCCGCAAAACCCAAACCCTGATTGAACAGCGCATTGATCAGCGTCAATGTACCGTGCCAGTGCTGATTGACCAGAGCCTCGACAGCCTCATTATCAAGCTTGGTTGTCATGGCTTTGACCTGACCACCCTCGCGAATATTGAGTTTGATATAATCAAGCCTGTTCGGCTTGCTCGACTGGATGGCCGGAAACCCGCCTCGCATCACGAGTGCCGCCGTCAAGGTCAGTTGCGGTGTCAACCCAGCACGCACCTGCTTGACCGAAGGTGGTGCGCCGGTCTTGTAATCGAGGACGCTGAAGCTTGTGTCAGGATGGTGTTCGATCCGGTCGGCACGCCCCCTAAACGACACTTCCCCACCCCCAGCGAGCGGAACGGACAACGCTCCGTCAATCTCGGCATGGATTCGACGACCATCCTGGCGCTGTCCCGCATCCCATGCCAGAAACCAGTCGACAGTCTGGCAATAGCGCGGCCACCAGAAGGTTTCATATTCGACAGCACTGGCCAAACCGCTAAAGGCCTTACGCCCGAAATCCAGCAGGGTCTCGCGCGGATTGGCGGGCGGGGTCAGCGGATAGGCTTTGGTATAATTCCCCAAAGCATCGTGGATGGCCGTGCCGCGATCGGCCGCATTGATCGGCCGATCAAGCGGTTCAAGCGGATCAAGCCGCAAAATCTCACGGGCATACAAAGCATAGGGATCGCGGCGCAAGGTCTCGATATCGGTAATTCGAAAGCCTTGAGGCATCAGATCACGCGGAGGCGATGGTGCTGGCCGCTCGATGGGAGCGAGCGGAACAAGCGGCTGGTTCAGCGCTCTGGCCCAATCCAGATAGACCCGACCACGCGCTCGCACCTCCTTGACGGCCTGTTCACCGGACACGGCAATCAAACGCTGCAAAAATCGCGAGCGCACCATCGGGTCGCCGCCACGTTTGGAAGCCCGGGTGATCACCACTTCGGGCGCACCGAACCCTTGGCAGAAGTCATGTGCGGTCTGACCGATCCGCCGTTCGGGGCTTGGCAGTTCTAGCGCCTGGGCAATCGGACGGCTGAGAAACGGATCGGTCTGTGTCGCAGGTGGCCAGACCGACTCGTCACAACCACCCAATACCACGCGGTCTGCATGCATCAAGCGGGCCTCCAGCAAGCCCCAGATCCGAATACGCGCGTGGGTCGGCCCGTGCCTTGCTACCATACGCCCCGCCATCAGAGCTTCAAGATAACCCGGCAAATCCTCCAGGGATCCCATCAGGGCATCGGCGCCGCTGTTACGGATGTCATCAACCAATGAAAGCCATTCCCGGCTTCCTTCGGACTGTTCGAACGCGCTGCCATCACCTCCCACCAAGCCCGTTAGCAAAGGTTCCAAATCCAGCACCATCCGGTTCAGCGAGACCTGACCCTTGCCGTACGCCTCCCAGAATGGGGTGAACAACTGGCCTATCTGATCAAGCATGGCCATCGCCTGCAGACGATTGTCGTGTGTTATCCGTTTTTCAGGCTGTTTGGGATAGCGGCCCGGGCCTGACTTTAAACGGACTCTATAACCCGCGAGGTCGTGCGCAGGAGAAAGACCGCGCAAGGCGCAAAGTTCAAGCGCGGCTTTGACAGGTGCGAACGTCTCGTCGGTGTATCCGAAGACAACCATCGGATGATCAAGCAGGCCCAATAAGGAAGCTGCCGAACAATGACCGGCCAGTGCGCCCGCCAGCAGACGGACCAGTCGGCCACTCTGCGAGCGATCGAGCGTGAGTCCCGCAGAATCCTCGACCTTGATGGACCACCTTGCCAATTCCTGCGATACACGTTCTGCCAACCCGCGATCAGGCGTGATCAAACCAGCCGTCTTATTTTCGGTTTCCAGCACTTCGCGCAGGCTTAAGGCGATCGCCAAAGCTTCCTCGCGCTCGTCCTCGGCCTCGATCAAGGCGACCGATTCCAGCGCATGGTGAATGTCCTCATCGGGTAAATAAACGGCACGGTTGCGCCATTCCTGTGTTGTCGCGACAGGACGCATGGCCTCCGATATCAAAATCTGGCGCGATCGGAGTGGCGGGCTCACGGCACCCAAAGACACCACATCCTCTTTCTTGATCCCGATGACCGACAGCAAATGCGCCAGCAGAAATTGCGGATGGCCCGCTTCGCCATGCTGGCTGCTGACCATCGACCACGATGCCTCATCAAGCCGCAGATCAAGACCCGGCAACACCGCCACACCGTTGGGTAAACCGGCGATGGCGGCAATCAGCATCGCTGTGGCCGGCATCGATCCGGTCGAACCTGCCACAATAAAAGGAGCATTGGGGCGTAATTGCTTGAGACGCTCGGCTTCCGCCAATACCAGTTTATGGCGGCGGAATGCCGCATCCACTACGTTGAATTCCTCGCAGATTTTCGGCCACTGCTCGACGGCAATTGCTACAAAATGACGCGAGATCAACCAATGCTGGTCAAGATCTTGTGGAATTTCCTTATGCAGATCCTCCCAGCTTTTGCCATGGATGGAGAGGGTATCAATGAGCTGTCCCAAGGCATCGGCCAAGGCCAAAGCATCATGCGGGGTGGTGGCGGGGATGAATTGATGCTGTTCATTTCGCAAGGCTGATAATTGCTGGGGCGAAAAGGGCAGAGATACCTTACCCTCGATCAGGGCGGCGCGGATTTGCATGGTCCATTTCATGATCAGTTGGGCCAGCATCAACCGCCTGAACAGCGGATCGGCCTCAGCCCGAAAGTCCGACATGTCCTTATGCTGGTGATAGCCGGAAAACAGCAGATTGTTTTCTGCCAGATCCGCATCTCCCAGCGGAATGATGTTCGGCAACAGCGTTGCGTTAGGATTGGCACGCTCTGCAAACAAGGCCGATAATGTCTTGGCCGCACGCCGGGTCGGCAAAAAAATGGTTGTCTCGTGCATCAGCAAAGGATTGCTGAGCGGACTAAAACCGGGGATCAGACTGCCGTTGAAATAAGAATCGGCCAGTGTCTCGAGAAACGGTGATCCCGCCGCTATTGTAGCCACTCTGGGTTGGGAATAGGACAGGCGGACCTCCTAATAAATGCTCTGTTCAAGCTTGGTTTCAGCCCATGCAATAGCCTCGGGCGTACCGACATGCAGCCATGCCCCATCAAGTCTTAAACCATAGAGACGGTTTTGGGCCTGGGCATGCCGGAACAATTTGGTCAACGAAAATGCACCCTCCGGCATATCTACAAACAACTCCGGTTTAATGATGGCCACCCCTGCATAGATGAAGGGCGCGACATGCCGCTCAACACGCCAACTCAAGCGACCATCTTGCGCCATGGTAAAATCGCCCAAGCCCTCATAACCGGTCGCCTGCGCGCCATTGGCCAGCAACAAGGCGATATCCATCTGTTGCGGATTCCAGAATTCACTCAACCGCACCAGATTGGATTTCGGCCCGTCTATCCAGAAACTATCGGCATTGAGCACGAAAAACGGCTCTGAGCCAAGGTGTGGCAAAGCCTTTTTAATGCCTCCGCCTGAATCCATTAATTGCTCACGCTCGTCCGAGACGATCACCTGCGGGGTGTTATAGCCTTGCACATGCGCTTCGATCTGGTCGCCCAAATGGTGCATATTGACTACAGCAGTTTCAACACCCGCTTTGGCAAGCGGTTCAAGCAGATAATCAATCAGCGCCCGGCCTGCGACTTTGATCAGCGGCTTGGGCGTTGTCAGTGTCAAAGGCCGCATGCGCGTACCCAGACCTGCAGCAAGCACCATGGCTTTGCGTGGCACCATCATTGCGCCCAGACCAGTTGCGGCAAGGTCGTCTGAAACCATTTCGACAGTTCACCCAAGGATGGATGTCGCAGATTCCGACGCAAATACACCTCGAGATGCGGCAAATGCCTCAGATAATCAGGCTTTCCGTCACGCCGATCCAGCCTGATGAAGATACCGAGAATTTTGGTCGCCCGCTGTGCACCCAAAGCCGCATAGGCCGCCATAAATTCGACCATATCAAAGGTCTCGTCCTGTGATTTGCGGGCAGTGAGATAACGTCGCAACAGCTCGAGTTCCAGGTCCTCAGATACCAGCAAACGGGCATCTTGCAGCAGCGAGACCAAATCATAGGCAGGGTGACCCAGGACCGCATCCTGAAAATCAATGACCCCGATCCGTTTGATCCCCTCGCGCTCAGGCAACCACAACAGATTGGGCGAATGGTAATCTCGCAATGTCCATGTCTTGCTTTGCTGTGTCAAAGGCGTCAAGACATCGCGCCACAACGCCACGAACTGGTTATGGCTCGCCCCGCCCAAGCTCACCTGACAATGATGGGGCAAATACCAATCGAGCAGCAATTCAACCTCGATACACAGGGCATCCAGATCATAATCGGGCAGAACATGGTCATCGGCCTTTTGCGCACTGCCTACAGCCACCGGGAGGCGCGGCGGCAAAGTCTGATGATGCAAATGCGCCAAAAGATCTGTTGCCACACCATAACGCTCGGCAATCGGACCTTTGGAATCGGCAATCCCCTGCCCGCCCAAATCCTCGACAATGAGCAGGCCGGGTTCGAGATCGGCAGCCAGAATGGCGGGCGCGCTTACGCCTTGCTCCCGCAATCCATGCGCGACTGCCACAAAAGCATGTACGCTTTCGGATAATTTTGCCAAAGCGGAATAGGGTTTGCCCCAACGGATCGGCGGGCCGTCCGGGCGGCGCGGTGCAATCATCAGAATGGCTTGCTGGTCAGGCTTTTTCAGCCTTTCATAAGCCCGTGTCGATGCATCACCCTGGATCGGCATGCGTATGGCTTCACTCCAGCCATGCAGGCGCAGAAAATGCTGGACAGCGACATGCCGCCCCAATCGTTCGGCCCAGCGGCCATAGCCGCGCATTGCCACCTGCCGTGCATCAGGATTTCGAGCCGACAGTGAAAATGACAGTTCGAGCCGGTCGGCGGGCAGAAAATCACCCAATCTGTCAGGCCATTCGATCAGCAATAGCGAATCCGGCCCGGCTTCCTCCCAACCCAGTTCCTCTAGCTCGCTCTGATCCTTGATCCGGTAGAGATCGGCGTGGACAACTGGCATGACGGGCGTGTCATACATCTGGATCAGCGTGAAGGTCGGGCTTGGGACTTCCAGTTCCGGATCATCTGCCAGCACCCTCAACAAAGCTCTGGCAAAGGCCGTTTTTCCTGCCCCCAGATCACCTCCCAGGGTGATGAAATCACCAGGGATCAACAAGCGGGCCAAATCACGGGCCAGAGCTTCTGTCGCCTTTAAACCGTTCAGCTCCATCAGTACCGTGTTGGGGAAATGGGATTGGGATAATGGGTTGATCATTGACTGGCTCCCCCGCCCACAGCTTGCGCCATCACACCTGCATCAGCGGGTCCAGCAACAGGAAAGGTGCAGGTGACTTGCGTGCCATACTCAGGCCTGGACTCGAGATAGACATGTCCGCCATGCAGCTCGACGAAGGAACGCACCAGAGACAGACCTAATCCGACCCCGCGATGACGCGAACCGCTGGTGCGGCTTTCGAACCGGTCAAATACACGATCCATCATACCCGGCTCGATCCCGCGGCCCTGATCGACAATCTGCAATTCCACATCACTGCCCTTGCGCAAGGCGCGGACCGTGACCATTTGACCGGGCTGCGAGAAACCGATGGCATTGGATAGCAGGTTAAAGACGATCTGGCGCAACCGATGGGCATCCCCACGGAATGTGCCAAGATCGGGATCAGTGTCAATCGACAGGGTCAGCTTTTGCTCGACGATACGATCCTGCAACCCTTCAGCTGCCCGCCTGATAACTTCCAGCAAATCGACATCGCCCAATTCGAGCGACAGATCGCCGGTATCAATCGATGCGAGATCAAGAATATCGTCGATAATAGCCAGCACCGCATTGGATGAATGCATGATCAGCGAGGCATATTCATGCTGCTTGGCATTCAGCGTACCGATATGTCCTTCAGCCAGCATTTGTGTAAAGCCGATCACATTGGTCAACGGCGAACGCAATTGATAAGAAACCTGATGCACGAAATTATCGCGCAGCTGGCCAGCATGCTCAAGGGCATCATTGCGTTCTTTCAAGGCCCGTTCGACGCTGACTGTGGCGGTGATATCGGTAAAGGTGAAGAGGGTCGAGCCATCAGGCAAGGGGGCTGCAGTGCAGGTCAGCACCATACCGTCAGACCGGTCCATCGACAGGGTCAATCCCTTACGGTTTTCATCAAAGCCCGTGACCAGTCCACGAATTTGTGTCCATGCCGCTTCCTCGGGATAAAGCGGTGTCACCAGCCCGATCACCCGATCAATATGTGGTTCTCCCGCCAGTCGGTCTGGCTGAATTTTCCACATGTCACAAAAAGCGGGATTGAACAGTTTCAGTCGCCCGTTGGTGCCAAACACCGCCACAGCCTCGGTCAGCGTATCGACGGTTTCAGTTTGAACGCGCATCATTGATTTGAAGCCGCTCTCCAGATTGAGCTTCTCGCTGAGATCGTCAAACAGATAGGTCACGCCCCCCTTGGGATTGGGGTTGACGACAACGCGCAGACTGCGTCCATCGGGCAGATGCCAAATTTTCTCTGATGTTTCGAGCGCACGGTAAGCCGACAGCCATTGGGTTTTCCATGCTCTATAATCGGTCTGTTCGGGCAACTGCCGCTCTGAAAAGAGCCTATCAAGTATTTCACCGTCGGTCGGCTTGGTCTGGATCAGGTTTTGGTCAAAATGCCAAAGATTGATCCATGCGCTGTTGCAAAAAGCCAACCGGGCCGATTGATCGAACACCGCAACCGCTGTCGGCAACTGGTCGAGTGTACGCAGCTGGCTTTCAAGCTGCTGGCGCAAATCCGCTCGCGCAGCCTCAAGGCTCGATACGTCCTGCGCAAACCCCAATGAGCCAAACCGCATCGGCCGCTCGGTGACATCAAAAAACCGCTGCTCGCCCGCCGCAATCACAGTGGTACGGGCCGACCATGGCTTATGCTGTTCCCGCGCATCAGCAGCATCACCGCGCATTGCACTTTCAAGAAACTCGATGCCATTCAATACGACATCACTGCAATCTTGTGCCTCAACCGCATTGATATAGGCCCGATTGGCCCAGACCAGATTCCCGAAATCATTACGGTGCCAGATCGGATGCGGCAACTGATCCATCGTCTCGTGCCATTGGACCATTTCCTTGCGAAGCTGGGCAACCTCATCCTGCAAACGGTTGATTTCCAGAGGCTTACCCGTCACCTCGCGCAACCGGACCACGGCCTGTCCAAGCATAGGAAGGCCCAACGCCTCGATGAAGCGGTTATGATGGCCCGCCACATTCAGCATGAAGCCAGAACCCGAATGCCGCAAAGTCGCAAGCGCCTCCTGCAACTGATCGGCAGAGTCCTTTGGCAACCATTGGTGGAATTCGGGTGCACGCAGCAACTGCCCGCCAACCAATGCCGCATCACCAAAAATCTCGATACGCTGGTCAGCATCACGCCAACACAGAATGACAGAGGGTTCGATCGACAGCAGCATCCGCGCCTGTTCGCGCTCTTCCTGCAAGCGGGCCACCTCCTGCTGGTGGCGGGCTTGGATGTCCTTCAGGATCCGCGGGGCCTTGAGCGCGCGATAAACCGCCAGCACGCCGGCAATCAATCCGACCAGCACAAGAGGCAAAAACAACGGCCAACCCTGTGACGGCCAAACCATTATCAATCCGCTTTCAAGCATGGTCCATATACTTTTCACATCCAGACCAATCTGTCTTGAGATATCAGGGCCCCAGAGAACCCCACTGACCCCACGAATCAGCATGTTTTACCGTAAATTCCGTACTGCATAAAGAAAAGGCCCGGATAAACCGGGCCTTGAATTTTATCTTCTGGATGCGCTCAGTAGCGATAATGATCGGGCTTGAATGGACCCTGCTGCGGCAAACCGAGATAGTCGGCCTGTTTGTCCGACAGAGTGGTCAGTTTCACCCCAATTTTATCAAGATGCAGCATAGCCACTTTTTCATCCAGATGTTTGGGCAACGTATAGACTTTTTTGTCGTACTGGCCCTGCTTGGTCCACAATTCGATCTGGGCAAGCGTCTGATTGGTAAAGGATGCCGACATCACGAAGGAAGGATGCCCCGTCGCATTGCCCAAATTGACCAGTCGGCCTTCAGACAGCACGATGATGCGCTTGCCATCAGAGAATTCGACTTCATCAACCTGTGGCTTCACATTGTGCCATTTGAAGTTCTTGAGACCTGCAATCTGGATTTCAGAATCAAAATGGCCGATGTTGCAGACAATCGCCCGATCTTTCATTGCCCGCATGTGGTCAACCGTCAGAACGTCGACATTGCCCGTTGCGGTCACAAAAATATCGGCGCGGGTGGCTGCATCTTCCATGGTGGTGACTTCATAGCCTTCCATCGCCGCCTGCAAAGCGCAAATCGGGTCGATTTCCGAAACCATCACCCGGCAGCCGGCATTGCGCAGTGACGCAGCCGAGCCTTTGCCGACATCGCCGAAACCGGCAATCATCGCCACTTTACCTGCCATCATTACATCGGTCCCGCGCCGAATGCCGTCAACCAGCGACTCGCGGCATCCATAGAGGTTGTCGAATTTAGATTTGGTGACCGAGTCATTCACATTGATGGCAGGAAACAGCAGCGTCCCTTCATTGGCCATCAGATAGAGACGGTGGACACCCGTGGTGGTTTCTTCCGTCACACCCTTGATATTGGCACCATTGCGGCCATACCAGCCCGGGTTGGCCTTCAATTGGCGTTTGATCGAGGCAAACAGAATTTCTTCTTCTTCATTGCCGGGGGTTTCGAGAAAAGCCACATCGCCCGACTCGGCGCGCATGCCCAGATGGATCAGCATGGTCGCATCACCACCATCATCCAAAATCATGTTTGGGGTGCCACCATCGGCCCATTCAAAGATTTTGTGGGTGTAATCCCAATAGTCTTCAAGGCTTTCACCTTTGATCGCAAACACCGGCGTGCCCGCTGCAGCAATGGCGGCGGCGGCCTGATCCTGGGTTGAATAGATATTGCACGAAGCCCAGCGCACATCCGCGCCCAGAGCTTTGAGTGTTTCGATCAGCACCGCTGTCTGGATGGTCATGTGCAGTGAACCGGCAATGCGTGCGCCCTTCAAGGGTTGGGCAGCACCATATTCGGCGCGCGTGGCCATCAAGCCCGGCATTTCGGTTTCGGCAATCGCAATTTCCTTGCGGCCCCAGTCAGCCAGACCGATATCAGCCACCCGGTAATCGTTGAAATGATGTGTCATTGGAAAAACCCCTGCGCCCCGCGCCGATCTGCTTATTGCTGGAAAATCATCAAGCCCGAACGCCATCACCCGATAGCGCACCAGCCAGTGCGCTGCTCTATAGCAGGCCTCGGGAAAGAGAGCAATAAAGATATAAAGAAATCTTTATGTGATTTACAAAGCCTATTCGCTCTCGCCGAATCGAGCGGTGACCAGCGCCTCGATCGCATCGAGCGCTTCAAGCGCATCCTCGCCTTTTGCGGTGACGGTAATGGTCGAGCCTTGTCCGGCACCGAGCGTCAAAATCCCCATGATCGAATTGCCACCGACTGTTTCGCCACAGCGGGTCACAGTCATCTCGGCTGTAAAGCTCTCGGTGCATTGCACGAATTTTGCCGTGGCGCGGGCGTGAAGACCTTTTTTATTGACGATAGTCAATTCGCGCCACAAGGCCCCCTCAGGAATGGGAGCAGGCGGGCAGCTCTCCGTCGGCTCGAATAATTCGTGTTGCATTGTATCGTTCATTTGCTGGCAAGGACCCGACTGGCGACATTGATATATTTTCTGCCTGCTTCTTGCGCCTGTCCGACTGCCTGATCAAGATCGGAGTCGCCTCTGACACTCGCCAATTTGATCAGCATGGGCAGATTGATCCCAGCCACCACCTCGGTGCGCGAATCATTCATGACCGAAATCGCAAGATTGGAAGGCGTACCGCCAAACATATCCGTCAGGATCGCCACACCATCCCCGCTATCGACGGCCCGCACGGCCTCGACAATATCGAGGCGGCGTTGTTCCATATCGTCATCAGGATCAATCGTGATCGTGGCGCATTGCGATTGCGGCCCAACCACATGCTCCAGCGCAGCACGAAACTCCACTGCCAGCCGGCCATGTGTCACCAGAACCATACCGATCATGTAAATCTCTCCGACGCGCCCAGAAACAAACCATACCCATCAACAGACCAGCAAGTCTGTGCGGATGACTTGTCCGCGTCCATTTAAACCCCACCCCGAAACCCGTGCACGAACTCTCTGCACGTGTTCCTTGTTGTCACTCTACGCAGCCAGTGTCAGAGCAACCCGTGCCGGATCATCCTCCACCAGGCTGCACAGAATACGAGGAAGCGTGACGCCTGCAAGGCCTATCGTCAAATTCTTTGTATCGGGCATCCGTGCAACCGGCCCCTGCGAAAGCTCGATCACCAATCCAACCACCGCAGAACGCTCGAAAACACAAGGGACAACGCCGCTTCCGCGCCGTTCGATCAATCCGGCAATGGCTGGATGCGGCCTTGCGATGAGTCTCGTTCCTGCTGGGCTCAGTAACACCCTGTCATCGCCGACAAGGGCGCTAAACAAACCCTGCCGATCCGCCAAACCCATCAAGCGAAGTGCAAGGCTGGTTTTACCGACCCCTGATGGTCCGGTGATCAGCACACCTTGATGCCGGATTACAATACAGGTGGCGTGAATAGCCGTTGTCATATGGCCGCTGCCGGCAAGGTGATGATAAAACAAGCGCCCAGCCGCATAGGTTCCCCCGTCTCGTCGACACCATCAAGGCGATTTTCGGCACTGATCCGACCGTGATGGGCCTCAATAATCTGGCGCGAAATGGACAAACCAAGACCTGAATTCTGTCCGAACCCCTGATCCGGCCGGTCCGTATAGAAACGCTCGAAAATCCTTTCAAGCGCATGCGGCGGAATTCCCGGCCCATCATCGTCGATCACCACACGCACAAGACCGTTGCCGCGCGACAGCGCAATCCGCACCTCTCCGCCCTCCGGTGAAAACGAACGGGCATTGGCAATGAGGTTGTCGATCACCTGCCCCAGCCGGGATTCATGGCCTGTTACGAAGCAGGTGCGATTTTGCATCAATTCGGGGGCAAGCGCCAACCGCACCACGGCCTCACCCGACCGCCCGACATTGGCTACCGACACCACGGTTTCGAGCAGATGCACCATATCGACAGGGGTCATGACATTGCGGGCCAATTCGGCGTCCAGCCGCGAGGCATCCGAAATATCGCTGATCAGCCGGTCAAGCCGGCGCACATCATGCTGGATCACCGACATCAACCGTTCACGTGCATTGTCATTACGGGCCAACGGCAGGGTTTCCACCGCGCTGCGCAGCGAGGTCAGGGGATTTTTCAATTCATGGGCCACATCGGCCGCAAAACTTTCGATGGCCTCGATGCGGTCATACAACGCGCGGGTCATATCGCGCAGCGAGCCGGATAGATGGCCTATTTCGTCGGAACGGTCGGTAAAATCAGGGATTTCTTCACGCGCTTTGACACCGCGCCGCACCCGATCGGCCGCCGCGGACAGACGGCGGATCGGGCCGGCAATCGTACCGGCAAACAACACCGACACCACAATCATACCGATAGCAGCCAGCAAGAAGCTGCGCAGAATGGCAATTCGCTCGGCCACCAGGGCACCGTCGATCTCATTCCCTTGGGTCGAAAGCAGCAAAACCCCGCGCACCGCCCGAAACCGCTGAACAGGAACCGCCACCGATACGATGGTTTCTCCACGCGCATTGGTGCGGTTTGAGGTCGCCTGTCCACCATTGAGCGCGACAACGACTTCGGGCAGGTTCAAGCCGTTGGAAGCTGAAATTTCTTCTGCCAGGATGGTTGGGCTCCACCCCATCCATTGCTTCAACTTTAGCCATTGTTGTGAGAAGTATGTCGGTTCATGCTGGCGTGACGGCGGCGGCAGATCAAACCGCATCACATCACCCGAACGCCCGATCCCACGCGAATCAAGCAACAGAACCCCGTCATGATCATAGATACGGGCGCGGGTTCGGGTCGGTGTGACCACGCGACGCAACAAAGGCGCTACCCGCTCTGGATTGATCGAGAATTCAAGCATCTGTTCTTCTGCCGCCCCGATGCTTTGGCCCATCTGCAATTGCAGCAATTTATCGGGATCAAGTGTGATGCCGGAATTGGTCTCAACCGTCACCGAAGCCGCAATCGCTCCTGCAATAATCTCGCCTTGTGTGAGCAGGCTTTGCACCCGTGCATCGATCAAACCTTCTCGATACTGGCTGAGATAGAGAAAACCGCACAGCAGGGTCACCAGACCGGCAAGATTGAGCACGGCAATGCGGCGCACCAGCGAAGAGGAGGCGCGCGTGGTGATCATTCGCACCAGCGCACGTCCCCGCTCGCCTCCCAATCGCTTCAACGAGAACGACCATGTCTTTGGCGGCACAATCTTGTGCATCAGGATTGCCTCATCCTGCCCTTGCAGAATCCATTAAGCCTCGCGGAACCGGTAACCGACCCCGTACAGGGTTTCAATCATTTCAAAATCATCATCAACCGCTTTGAATTTTTTCCGCAGCCGCTTGATATGGCTGTCAATGGTCCTGTCATCAACATAGACCTGATCATCATAGGCGGCATCCATCAAGGCATCGCGGCTTTTGACCACGCCGGGGCGGGTCGCCAAAGCTTGCAGGATCAGAAATTCCGTCACTGTCAACGTCACCTGAAGCCCTTTCCAGGTCGAAGCATGACGTTCGGGATCCATAACCAATTGCCCGCGCACCAGAGCCTGCGCACCACTGTCTTTGGTGGACAGGCTGTCCTTGCTGGCACTGCGGCGTAAGATCGCCTTGACCCGCTCGACCAGCAGGCGTTGCGAGAATGGCTTTTTGATAAAGTCGTCTGCACCCATTTTCAGGCCGAATAATTCATCAATCTCCTCATCTTTGGAGGTCAGAAAGATAACCGGAAGATCGGATTTCTGCCGCAAACGGCGCAGCAGCTCCATTCCGTCCATCCGCGGCATCTTGATATCAAAAATGGCAAGATCGGGCGGGGTCTTGGTAATTCCCTCCAGCGCCGAGGCGCCATCGGTATAGGTTTGCACCCGATAACCCTCATTCTCCAGAGCAATCGAGACTGAGGTCAAAATGTTGCGGTCATCATCGACAAGGGCAATAGTGGGCATCGTCAATCCGTTCTGTATGGTGCTGAAATCGAATATAAGATCTTGGGTTCAAGATTACGCCCTAATCGAAGAACGAAGCGAGGCCAAATTGTGGCAAAAACCGAAAATTTTTACTTTTATCTGTAAATTTCGAGCATTATCTCTGATAAAGGCCCCGCATGACACAAATTCCTGCCAAATCTCCGCTTCTGCCAACGGACGACGCCGCCCGTGAGCTTGCGCGCAAACTGATGCACCACGCACAGTCTGCCGCGCTGGCCACCCTTGATGAGTCGGGGGCGCCCTTCGTCTCGCTGGTCGGATGCGCCTGTCTTGAGGATGGGAGCCCGCTTTTGCTGGTCTCGCACCTCTCCCAGCACACCCGCCATATGCTGGCACGGCCTGCGGTAAGCCTGCTGTTCAGCGACATCGGCAAAGGCGATCCGCTCGCACATCCACGCCTCAGTGTGTCTGGCCGGGCAGAGCCGATCCCACAGGACAGCCCGATGTTGGCCCCTGCACGCCATCTCTATCTCGACAGCCACCCCAAAGCGCAACTCTATATCGACTTTGCCGATTTCGTGCTGATGATCATCAAGCCCAACCGTATCGCCTTGAATGGTGGCTTTGGCCGTGCCTACACGCTTGAGCCTGATGACTTACGCCAGACGCCTCAGAAATAACGCAGCCAAACATAGACATGGCTGATCATCACACTGATCAGCATCAACGGAAAGGCCAGCTTGGTATAAGTCCAAAAGCTGAAATTGATCCCTTCGCGCTCGGCAATACCGGCAACTGTGAGATTGGCGGAGGCCCCGATCAAGGTGCCATTGCCACCCAGACAGGCTCCCAGTGACAGACACCACCACAAAGGCTGGATTGCATCGGCACCGCCCAAAGCCGGTGCCATGCTTTTAACCAACGGGATCATCGTCGCCACAAACGGGATATTATCGATGATCGCCGATAGGATCGCCGATGCCCACAAGATGGCATACCCTGCATGGGCCATATCACCACCTGTCGCCGCAACCAGTTTTTGTGCCAAAATATTCAGTAAACCGCCGACCTCTACACCATGAACGATGATAAACAGGCCTATGAAGAAGAAAATCGTAATCCACTCGATATCGGTAAAGGTTTTATGCACATTTTCGGCCTGCTTCTCACCGTGATGTTCCCAGTTATCGATCAGCATCAAGAGTGTCGCACCGACCATCGCTATCGTGCCAGGTTCCAAGCCGATCTGGCGGGCAAAGATGAAGCCGGCAATCACGGATCCCAATATGGCCAGGGACTGCTTGAGAAGCACCGAATCTTCGATCGCCTCATGGGGGATCATGGCCATGATACGGGCTTTGGATTCAGGGCTTGCATGCATCTCCTTGCCCCAGATCCGGTGGATGATGACCGCCTGCACCGCCATCACGACAATGATCACCGGCGTCAGATTGAACACAAAAGAATTGAACGAAAGATCGGCCAAAGACCCGATCAGGATATTGGGCGGATCACCGATCAGCGTTGCCGTACCACCGATATTGGATGCAAACACTTCGGCAAACAGGAACGGATAAGCGGGCACATCCAGCGCGCGGGTGATCGCCAGCGTCACCGGCACCACCAGCAGCACGGTGGTTACATTGTCGAGAAGAGCCGACAAAATGGCCGTGGTGATCTGCAAGATCAGCAAGATTCCCCAAGGGCTCGCCTTGGCCTGCCGCGCAGACCAGATCGCCAGATACTGGAACAGGCCCGAACGCCGCGAGATCGACACCAGAATCATCATACCCGTCAACAGACCGATGGTGTTGGGATCAGCGGATGCTGTCGCTTGATCCTGTGTCAGAACCCCCATGATGACCATCGCGGATGCGCCAAGCATGGCGACGATTGCGCGGTTCAGCGTATCGGCAATCAATGCACCGTAAACCAGCAGCAGCAAGATGGTCGACAGCCACAACGGACTGAGACCGAAAATAACCGAGGACGTATGCATCACTTGATCCTGACCCTAGACGTTTTTATATTGTGCATTATCCGCTTCATGATGGCTGTGACAATGCTCTTGTCAAGCTTGGCACCTTACAGTTTTTTTAGATACCGCCCTGTAATTTTCACACAGGTGCTTGCACAATTTTGATGTTCTGGCGCATCATCTGACGCGTTGGCAACAGGTTGATGCTGTGCTTGCCTAAAAACAATGCATTGGGGATGAGTTTATGTGCCGATTTCTAGCCTATCGTGGCGAGCCTGTATTTATGGAAGACCTGATCAGCGCGCCTGCCCATTCCCTGATCCATCAATCCCTTCACGCGGAAGAAGCCAAAACCGGTACCAATGGTGACGGTTTCGGTGTTGGTTGGTATGGCGATAAACCGATGCCCGGCCTTTACCGCGAGGTGCATCCGGCCTGGTCGGATGAGAACCTGAAATCCTTGTGTACGCAGGTACGCTCATCACTGTTTTTTGCTCATGTCAGGGCTGCAACAGGAACGGCAACCACCCGCGCCAACTGCCACCCTTTCAGCCATGAACAGTGGATGTTCATGCATAACGGGCAGATTGGCGGCTGGCCGCTGATACGGCGCAAGGTCGAAAGCCTGATCCCCGACGCCTATTATGGCTCGCGCGTCGGCACGACCGACAGCGAGGCCCTGTTTCTGGTCGCATTGGCCAATGGACTGGAACAAGATCCCATTCATGCTATGGCGCGCACGCTCTCCACTGTCCGCGCAATCATGTTGCAAGCCGGCATCAGCGAGCCATTGCGTTTTGCCGCCGCCCTCACCGATGGGCAACATCTCTATGCCTTCCGCTGGGCCTCGGACGACAAGCCGCCGACCCTGTATTGGCGCGAGCGCCACGGCGCTTTGCTGGTGGTATCCGAACCCATCGACCATACACATGAAGGCTGGGAGGAAATCCCGCAGGGTTGTGCGCTTGAAGCGCGTAACGGTGAACAGCCGAACACCCGTTGTCTCAATCAAGCCATGGCACAAGCGGCCTGATTAAAAAAACGCGACCCGATTCAGGGAGATGATCGGGCCGCAAAATTCTTGAAACACCAGTTCAAACCTTACAGGCGGATGCCTTGCATCTGCCGCTCCTCGACAAGGCGGGCCAAATGCCTGGAGGGATCATCATCCATGGCCAAACCGCTGGTTGCGAGCACATCCTGACGGGTCAGGCCGATATCGCGCAATTCGCGCTCGTCGAGTCGATGCAAAATCGCCGCGTTTTGTCGCGCTGTGATCACCCGGCCCGGCCAAAATAGCACACGTTTGGCCAGAGCCACTGCCTTCAACCAAACAGCTGTTTTGGTCAAGGTAATGCTCAAGGTCACGCTATTGTTGCATGCCGACAGGTGCGCGGTCATCACGACGTCTCTCCTTCAAATTGTCTCCCTGCCGACCATCGGCACCGGA
>CANGQA010000022.1 GCA_947455995.1 Hyphomicrobiales bacterium
AGACCCGAGAGGTAGAGGCACAGCATCGACAACCAAAACAACGTCGAGAGGCCGAAACCGATCATGGCCAAACCGAATAGGGTAATCGCGGCAAACAGCAACGGCCCCACTTTGCGGCGGATCGGCCATTGCGTCAGGATCAACGCCATTGTGATGGATCCGCACGCAGGTGCAGCACGCATCAATCCCAGACCTTCAGGCCCCACATGCAGGACATCCTGCGCGAACATCGGCAGCAAGGCCGTTGCTCCTCCCAAAAGCACCGCAAACAGATCCAGCGAAATCGCGCCTAAAATCACCGGCTGCGATTTGATGAAATGGATACCGCCCAACAGATGCGGCACGGTAATCGGCTCGCGCGCCACCACGGGGGGGCGCGCCCTGACGCTCAGAATTGAAATCATGCCCAAGGCAAAGCACAAAGCCCCCAAGCCGAACACCACATCCGGACCCAGCACATAGAGCAAACCGCCCAGAGCCGGACCCAACACTGTTCCCGTCTGCATGGTGGAGGACGACAAGGCCAGTCCGCCAGACAAGGCATCGCGTGGCAGCAGCCCCGGCAGTATGGCTTGGGTTGCCGGCATATAAAACGCCCGAGCGGCCCCTTGCAGCATGGTCAGCAGGAAAATCGGCCATATCTCGGTGATTTGGAGCCAGACACAGGACAACATGCCGAGCGATACCAGACAGGCGACAGCGTAGCCCGAGGCAATGACCTTGCGGCGATCATACCGATCTGCCACCTGGCCGGTGACCAGCGCCAATATCGGGGCAGGTAAAAAAGCTGCAAGACCGACAAACCCGAGCGCCCATGCGCTTTTGGTCATATCATAGACATACCAGCCCATCGCGACTGATTGCATTTGCAATGCCATCACTGTTGAAATTCGGGCCAGAACAAAGGCACGGAAATCGTGCAACCGCAGAACAGACCAACCAGAAGAGGGCATCGGCTCAATCATTCTTCAGGACCACTCAATCGGGGAACAACAACACTCTTTTGGGTTGATGTAACATAGGCCAATGTCCAAGTCGTCCATCATGGACAGCGCGCACAAAACCACAATCCAGACACTCGCCAGCGGCCATACAAAAGCGAGCCGTTATGCGGCAAGCATCTCATGAAACAAGACACACCACAACACGACAAGTTCTTGTCTAGCGGCCAACCGTTACGCCCGATCAGACGTCGAGATTGGCAACATTGAGGGCGTTGGATTGGATGAATTCGCGGCGTGGTTCCACCACATCACCCATCAGCTTGTTGAAGATATCATCGGCATCGATCACATCTTTGACCCGCACCTGCAACAACGAACGGACATTGCGATCAAGCGTGGTTTCCCACAGCTGCTCGGGATTCATCTCGCCGAGGCCTTTATAGCGTTGCAGCGCGATCCCTTTCCGGCCAATCGCGGTCACGGCTTCAAACAGCGCCGCAGGTCCGTGGATCGCCTGCTCGTCACCCTTGCGGGTAAACTGGGCTGGCTTGGCATAAACCTCGCCGAGCGAGACGGCGTGTTCATCAAGCTTGCGGGCATCGGCAGAACCGAGCAAAGCCGCATCCAGAATCGTGTGCTGCTTGACACCGCGCACGATGCGTTCGAGCACAAGACCATGGCCATCCACCCGCCCCGTCCATGTCCGCTCGGTATCTTCGGACAGTGTATTCAGGCGGACCGCAATCGCATCGGCCTGGGATTGGGCATAGGTGTGATCGGCAATCGGCTTCAAGGCACCGACAATGGCCGCCTGTTCAACTGTTGTGTGGTCATAACGCGAATGCAGGCCGGAAATCAGATTGCGGACCATGCGTGCTTGTTCCAGGACCGCACGCAGATCGAGACCCGCACGCTCTTCCCCCGAACCCAACCGCAACAATGCACCATCAATCCCCTGTTCAATCAGGTAATCTTCAAGTGCGCGCTCATCTTTCAGATATTGTTGGGCCTTCGAGCGTGAGACCTTATAGAGCGGTGGTTGAGCAATGAACAAATGCCCGCGCTCGATCAATTCCGGCATCTGGCGGAAGAAGAAGGTCAGCAGCAATGTGCGGATATGGCTTCCGTCGACATCAGCATCGGTCATGATGATGATCTTGTGATAGCGCAATTTGTCGGCGTTGAACTCTTCTTTCCCGATCCCGGTGCCAAGCGCTGTGATCAGGGTGCCGATTTCCTGAGAACCCAGCATTTTGTCGAAACGGGCGCGCTCGACATTCAGAATTTTACCGCGCAGCGGCAGCACCGCCTGATATTCCCTGTTACGCCCCTGCTTGGCAGAGCCACCGGCGGAGTCACCTTCGACCAGAAACAATTCGGCCTTTGAAGGATCGCGTTCCTGACAATCGGCCAATTTGCCGGGCAGTGAGGCAATATCCAGCGCGCCTTTGCGGCGGGTCAATTCACGTGCACGACGGGCCGCTTCTCGCGCTGCAGCCGCTTCCACCACTTTTCCGACCACTGCCTTGGCTTCTGCCGGATGCTCTTCCAGCCATGTCTGCAAAGCTTCGCCCAGCAGATTTTCAACGACCGGACGCACTTCGGACGAGACCAGCTTGTCTTTGGTCTGCGAGGAGAATTTGGGATCGGGAACCTTCACCGACAACACAGCTGTTAGGCCTTCGCGGCAATCATCGCCGGTCAGAGTCACTTTTTCCTTTTTGGTTATGCCCGAGCTTTCAGCATAACCAGTGATGTGGCGGGTCATCGCAGCGCGGAAACCGGCCAGATGGGTGCCGCCATCGCGTTGGGGAATATTGTTGGTAAAACACAGCACCTGCTCGTGATAGCTGTCGTTCCACCACAAAGCAGCTTCGACCACAATACCGTCCCGCTCGGATTTAACCATCACGGGAGCGGGCACCAGCGGCGACTTGGCCCGATCCAGATACCGGACAAAAGCTTCAAGCCCGCCATCATAATACAGATCGACCATTTTGGTTTCTGCATGGCGGTTGTCGGTAAAGATGATATGTACGCCGGAATTGAGGAAAGCCAGCTCGCGCAGACGGTGTTCAAGCGTCTGGTAGTCGAATTCAACCATGGTAAAGGTTTCGGTCGAGGGCAGGAAGCTGACCTCGGTACCGCGTCGGTCATTGCCCGGCCCGACCACTTCGAGAGGCGCCACCGAATCGCCATGGCGGAACATCATCGCGTGTTCCTTGCCATCGCGCCAAATGCGCAATTTCAGCCATTGCGACAGCGCATTGACAACCGACACGCCCACACCGTGCAAACCCCCAGACACTTTGTAGGAATTCTGGTCGAACTTGCCGCCCGCATGCAACTGCGTCATGATGACTTCGGCGGCTGAAATCCCTTCTTCTGTATGGATATCCGTCGGAATGCCGCGCCCGTTATCGGTCACTGTGCAAGACCCGTCTGCATTCAGCGTCACGGTCACTTCCGTCGCATGCCCAGCCAAGGCCTCGTCAATGGCGTTATCCACCACTTCATAAACCATGTGGTGCAAGCCCGATCCGTCATCGGTGTCGCCGATATACATGCCGGGGCGCTTGCGAACAGCGTCAAGCCCCTTCAAAACCTTGATGGAATCGGCACCATAGGCAATTTCAGCTTCGGCGCGTTGTTCAGCATCACTCATGATCAGTAAAGGCCTTTAATTGATCTGCCGAAAGGCGGGCAGAAGATATTGATTCGTCTTGCATTTATAGCCTAAACCGCGCCCTTTTTCACGCGTTAAACGCACCCTCCCTGCTTCTGTGCCGGCGGGATTGCAAAGCAGGCGTGAAATATCCGATTTATGAGGGAAAATAAGGCGCGACCATTCCCGGTGTCACCACAAAAACCTGTGCACTGTCGGGCATATCGGCAAATGCCTGCGGATCGGCCCCCGTCATGAAGACCTGCACACCCATCAAATCGAGCCGCTCGAACAAAGCCGACCGGCGACGCGGATCAAGATGGGCCGCGACCTCGTCCAGCAAAATCAACGGCGCAACGCCGCCCATACTGGCCAGCAATTGAGCATGGGCCAGCACCAGCCCGACCAATAGAGCCTTTTGTTCCCCTGTCGATGCCCTTGAGGCCACGATATTTTTGGGGCCGTGGTGAACGACCAGATCGGACGCCTGGGGGCCGATCAAAGTCCGCCCCGCTGCCCTATCCCGCCAGCGACTCTCCCTGAGCCAATCGCGGTAGGTATCCTCGACATCAATGGCAGCAGCCGTGGCAAGCTCGGATTCAATCGGACCTTCCAGTGCTATATGGGCCCACGGGAAGGCGGAAGCTTCGTCTTTGGTGGACGCAATCAGCGCAGCCAGACGGGCCACCGTCTCGCGGCGGGCAGCGGCAACGGCCACCCCCGTCTCGGCCACCTCTCGCTCGACGGCTTCGAGCCAGGCCTCATCGGGTCTTTCTTCTTCCAGAAGGCGGTTGCGTGAACGCAAGGCCCGTTCGAGTGCATTGACCCGTCCACCGTGATCGGGATCAACCGCCAGCACCAACCGATCCAGAAATCGCCGCCTATCGCCGGCCGAACCCGCAAATAACCCATCAAAAGCCGGCGTCAGCCAGACCAGCCGCACATGATCGGCAAAGGCCGAAGGCGAGGACACGGCCGCCCCGTCGACCCGGCAACGGCGCGCACCGATCTGACCTGAAACGACAGGCTCCATAGCTGTGCCAAGCCGTCGCTCGTGGCCTTCCTCATCCGTCAGTGTCAGCGACAAAGCGAAGCCGCCCGCCCCGTCCTGAGCGACCATCTCACTCAAATCAACGCGCCGCAAACCACGCCCGGGGGTAAAAAGAGAAATGGCTTCCAGCAGATTGGTTTTGCCCGCGCCATTCTCGCCCACAAAAGCCACAAGTCGCCCGCCCACACTCAGGTCAAGCACATTATAGGAGCGAAAGTCACTGAGCATCAGGCGCCGAACCATCGGTAGGCGACGAGAGGCCGGGCCAAGCATTCAGTGTTCCTTTAAATCAGAGTAAGCGGGGGAGTGGCTCCCGCGCTCCTTCTGTCACACAAGAGCATGAAAGGATCAGACCCGCATCGGCATCAGGACATACAGCGCATTCGAGCCGTCACGGTCCTGAATCACAGTGGGCGAGCCAGAATCGGAGAGCTTGAAAAAGGCTGTATCGCTATCAAGCTGGTTGGTGATATCGAGAAGATAACGAGCATTGAAGCCAATTTCGAGCGGGGTAGAATCGTAGTCGACCTCGATCTCTTCAGTCGCCGACCCTGAATCAGGATTGGTTACAGACAATGTCAGCTTGCGATCTGCCACGCTTAATTTGACCGCACGTCCACGCTCGGAAGAGATCGTCGAGACGCGGTCAACCGCGGCTGCAAACTCAGCTTTATCGGTGACCAGAACTTTGTCATTTCCGGCTGGGATCACCCGCTGATAGTCCGGAAAAGTGCCGTCAATCAGTTTGGATGTCAGCACCACAGAGCCGAAAGTCATGCGGATTTTGCTGGCTGACAGTTCGATCTTGACCTCCTCGCCGGCAATTTCAACCAGCTTGATGATCTCGTTGACTGCCTTGCGCGGAATGATGATGCCCGGCATGCCGGCCGAACCTTGCGGCGCGGGAGTTTCAACCCGAGCCAGACGGTGACCGTCTGTCGCTACCGCACGCAACAGGGGCTGACCTTCGATATCTATGGTGTGCAGAAAAATACCGTTGAGATAATAACGGGTTTCCTCGGTGGAAATCGCGAATTGGGTTTTCTCGATCAGGCGGTGCAAATGGCTTGAACCGACCTGGAAAGAATGGCTCATATCGCCCGCTGCCAGATCGGGAAAATCGGTATCCGGCAGGGTCTGAAGTGTGAAGCGCGAACGGCCGGAACGGATCACCATCTGACCGCTATCACCAGAGGTTTCCAGCGAAACCTGCGCGCCATCAGGCAATTTGCGGATGATGTCATGCAGCATATGGGCGGCTACCGTGGTTCCGCCCGCTTCCTCGATATCGGCACCCAACAATTCGGTGACCTCGAGATCAAGATCGGTCGCGCGCAGATGCAGCGATCCGTTTTCAGCACGTAACAAAGCATTGGAGAGAATCGGGATCGTGGTCCGGCGTTCGACGACACGATGCACATGGCCTAGCGACTTCAACAATGCCGCACGTTCGACTGTGACCTTCATGGCTTCGTTTGCTCTTCTATCTGTGGCAGCGCGCCAAATAAAGCAGGGGGCAGGGAAAATAACACAAACATTCCCAACCGACGGGGCCGCACTTTCGCAAGACTGCCTATCAAGATCAAGCCATACGCATGCTTTATGCCGTCCCAAGCCGGATGATCCACAGCGAATTACGGGATCAAGAGATTTCACAGGTCAGGAGGCCAGAGGCCCCCCCTCATAGGTTGCCCCTGTCAAGATCAATCCCGAAGCTCACTTCGGAACAATCAGTCTTGCAGCATCCGCTTGAGCAATTCGACATCATCCTTCAAGCCAAGATCGGCACCGACGGCGGCCTCGATCTTGCGGACGGCATGAAGAACAGTCGTATGGTCACGTCCGCCGAAACGACGGCCGATTTCAGGCAATGAGCGCAGGGTAAGGATCTTTGACAGATACATGGCCACCTGACGGGGCTTGACCACACCGGCAGAGCGGCGTGACGACAAGATATCGGCGCGGCTGACATTGTAATGGGTGGCCACCAGTTTCTGGATATCCTCGATCTTGACCTTGCGGGGCTCGCGGGCGCGGACCAGATCGCGAATGGCCAAATCAGCCGCATCAATCGACAAAACGCCACCTGTCAGGGTCGAATGGGCCAGCAATCGGTTCACCGCACCGTCGAGATCCCGCCCATTGGTGGTGATGACATGGGCAACATGCGCCACCACTTCCGAACTGACGATGAAATTGGGGTGGTGCAATTTAGCCGCAGCAATGCGCGTATCAATGATTTTGACACGCAGGGGCTCGTCCAGCGATCCCATTTCAACCACCAAACCACCTGCAAGACGTGAGCGAACGCGCTCGTCAAGGCTTTCCAGATCGGATGGAGGACGATCAGCCGCCACAACCACCTGACGCCCGGCATCAATCAAGGCATTCAGCGTATGGCAAAATTCCTGCTGGATCGACTTGCCCTGCAGGAACTGCACATCGTCGATGATCAGCACATCAATACCGCGCAACCGCTCCTTGAAGGCCAGAGCCGTCTGGGCTTTCAAGGCTGTTACAAAATCATACATAAACCGGTCGGCTGTCAGATAGATCATCCGGCAACCGGAGGCGATCACCTCATGGCCGATGGCATGAAGAAGATGCGTTTTGCCCAATCCGACAGACGAATGGACATAAAGGGGATTATACAAAAGCGGCGCGCCGCGCTCTATCCGTGCAACACGTTCAGCCGCCGCATGGGCCAGCGCATTGGATCGGCCGACCAGAAAACTTGAAAAGGCCAGACGGCGATCAAGCGGAGAACCGGACAGGCCATCAGCCTCAGTCGGTTGGGTGCGCTCTTCCATCCGTTCCTGGGCGGTACGTTCAACAGTCGGACGGGAGGACGCGGACAAGGGAGCCTCTTGTGACATACTCGTCCGTGGCAAAGCCCGGTGCAGGGCATTGCGCACAGTCAGAGAAATTTCGGTGACACCGGAGAATTCTTCAGAGACCAGCGCACGAACGCGATCAACATAATGGGATTGAATCCAGCTTTTCAGAAATCGGGTCGGCACAGAAAGATGGGCCACACCATCGACGCGCTCCAGCAATTCAAGCCGGCCAAACCAGCTTGAAAACACGTCTTCCCCCAATTCGGCACGCAAACGGCGGCGCACACGATCCCACGATTCAGCAACAGATGCTTCAGAACCACTCACAACAGTGACGGATGAACCAGCCTCTGTATCAAGCCTCTTCAGGTCGTTTGGCGATCGGGAAGAATTCAACATCAGTATTCTCTCAACAGGGTATGCGTCTTTGTTAACAAATGAACAGTTCGGCCAACATTAGAGACACCAGAAATGTCCTAAACGGGCCGACCAAATGTCAGATCAGCAGGTGCTATCTGGCAACAAGGCGCACAGGCATGAAGAGGCAACAATCAACAAACAATGAGAACCAGTCATAACAAACCCCCAAACTAAAATTCACATCTCGTCCAGAAGACAAAAACTGTCTAAAGGACCAGAGTTTTCAGACCGCCATCTTATCGATGGCATCACCGCGATATTTTTTAATGCCCAGGTTTCATGTCCCAGGCTTTGTCATTTTCCAGAGTGCGGCTCGGTGAAATCGATCCGCTTCAGGCAATAGAAAACCTTGGCGTAAAACGCATTCACACGTTTAACCATCACTGAGGAACTCCAGAACACATGCTCTGGAGTGATCAGACATTTGCATGTCCATGCGGCCCTGCGCAACGTGCCTGAAAGCCAAGTGGGGTCAGGAATGGCTAAAAACGCGGCATTTTTGATCTGGTGTTTTTGGCTTCCCAAGACAAGCCTCTGTGAATGTTAACTATTTCTTAATGCTGTTTGATCGAGCAAAAAAAGATTCTTTTTTTTTGATTCCGCTATTGACCAGCCCTGATCAAGCCCACATGGTTAACCCTCTATCGTCTTATGTATTAACCCAATGATATTGCTGATGTTTTTGTGCGCGGATGTGGAGACTTTATCGGGTGCTTGTTGGCGAACATTACAATTTTATGTCAAGCCCTAACTGCATTTAAATGGCGAAAAAAATGTAAAATTTTTAATAAAAAAGTCCGAAACAGGTTCGGACTTTCAAACGAATGCCATCATTCAGCGTGTGCCAAACAAAGAAAAAGTTGCATCCATCTCTGGTTGCAACTTTCAATAAGCTCATCGAAACAATTGTGCTTCTTAAGCGGTCATAGCCTTCACAGCCTTTGTCAGGCGGGAGACCTTGCGAGACGCTGTATTGCGATGAACGACGCCTTTTTGCGCTGCGCGGATCAAAGCAGGCTGGGCATCAGCCAAGGCTGCACTGGCTGCAGCAGCATCGCCGGTGCGCAAGGCATCTTCAACCTTCTTGACATAGGTCCGCATGCGCGAACGACGGGCGCGATTGACTGCTGTACGCCGCTCGATTTTGCGGGTCGCTTTTTTGGCAGACTTCGTATTCGCCATTGCTCTTCCTCGATACCGTCACTGTGACGACCAAAGAATGGAACGTCGGTGCCAGTCAAAACAGATGTGATAGGATCAAGGTCATGATCAACATCACAACCTCTCGTGTGGCGTGTCTATAGCCTTCATAGCGGCGAGCGTCAACGGCATCATTGCATTTTTAACCAATAAACCAGCAATCAGAGGATTCAAAAGCATTGAATGAAACGCTGACAAGCCTATCAAGACCGATTATGATAGGACAATATGAGTGCATTTGCCCCACCTACCCCGCTCCGTCTTCACCACATGGCTTGGTTGGCTTTAATTGCCATTGCCACGTTATCGGGCTGCCTGTGGCTTGTGTTGCACCCGCAGAGTTTTCTGGTTTTTTTCGTCGATCAACGCCTGTATTTGCTTGAATTATCGAAAGAATTTCCACTGCAAGCCATGCTGGCCTATGTCGTTTTCTATTTTTTATATGTCAGCCTCGGCATTCCCGCGTCTTTTTTCATTACGATCCTTGGCGGCTTTTTATTCGACTGGCGTCTGGCCATTGTGCTCTCGATCAGCACGGCCACGCTCGGAGGAACCTGTCTGGTGATGATTGTGCGACACGGATTCCACCATTTGGCCCGCCAATGGATCGGGCCCCGTTTTCACAGACTGTCAGAAGGTTTCAACCGCGATGCGGTATCCTATCTCCTTTTCATGCGTCTATTGCCGGTGTTTCCGTTCTGGGTCGTCAATCTGGTGGTGGCAGTTATGAATGTGCCGCTACGGATTTTTATACCCGCGACCTTTGTCGGCATGGCTCCAGCGGCCACTGCAGCGGCCTTGATTGGATCGGGACTGGATGCGGCCCTGATCCGGCCGACAGAGCAATTGCTGGCCTGCCGTGCAAGTGGGCAGATACCTTGTGATGTGGTGATCCAGTGGCTCGATTTGGCCCAGCCGTCTTTTATGACGGCCTCGATCATTATGGGCAGCCTGTCGATCCTGCCGCCGATATGGCGTTATGGTTCAAAGTTTTTTGCCGCCAAACATGCGGGCAAGTCTTAAAAATAAGAGTGGATCAATTTGGCGGTTTCTTCGGGCGAGCGGTCCAGATTAAGCGAAGAGACGAATCGCCCCTGCTTGTCCATCAAATAGACCAGAGCGGTGTGGTCCATCGTATAGCTCCCGTTCTTATCCTCGATTTTACGGGCATAGACACGATAGGATTTGATGATCGTCTGGATATCGGCGAGGGATCCGGTCAATCCGACAATGCGCGGATCAAAACTGCTCAGATAAAGCGACAGCAAGGCCTGATCGTCCCGTTCGGGATCAATGGTTACAAAATAGGTTTTGAGCCTATCAGCATCTTTCCCCAAAGCGGCATAGACTTGGGTCATTTCGAACAATGCGGTCGGGCAGACATCGGGGCAGTGGGTATAACCGAAGAACACCACACTCGGGGAACCCGGCAAATCCCTATCCGTCACGATCCTTCCATCATGGGCTGTCAGACGAAAGGCCCCGCCGATCGACGAAGAAGCCGATCCGCCCGCCGGCAAACGGCTACCCGTCCACCACACAATGGCACTGCCGAACAGCAAAACCCCGAACAAGAAGGCGACCAATGGTAGAAGAACCCGACGCGACATCGTTGACCCATTTGTTGAAATTTGAAAGCGAAGGTTAGAAGCACCAAGCCAAAGCCGCTGAAACAAGCGCCGTAAACACAGCCTCGCCGTGCAGCCACCACAAGGCAAGCCCGCCGCCCAACAGCACCACGCCCAGGCCGAAAACCAGCCCCGCCACCAGTCTGTTATAGCCCTTATCGGGCATGATCGGGACAGACGGATCCATAGCCACCACCGTTTCTGGCCCCATCGCAATCATAACGACAGGTCCGCTTTATTCTATCGCTGAACCGAGGGGTGGGGTCAATCAGCATGACAGGCCCGTAAGGCAATTTGGAGCGGGAGAAGGGAATCGAACCCTCGACATACAGCTTGGGAAGCTGTCGTTCTACCACTGAACTACTCCCGCATCTCTGCCTTGATACTGCCATCACAGGGCATGATGCAAGCCCGATCGACAGCACCGGGCTGCCAAAAATCCAATAACGCGACTAAACAGACTTGAAATGCTTCGAGAGCTTCAGGCTTTGCCCCTGATAATTGGAGCCCTGCGCGACCCCGTAAAGTGAACGGGGACGTTCTGCCATCCGCTCATAAACCAACCGGCCGACGATCTGCCCGTCTTCGAGAATAAACGGCACATCGCGCGAGCGTACTTCCAGCACAGCGCGGGTATTGCGGGCTCCCGCCGAAGCGTGACCGAAACCGGGATCGAAGAAACCAGCATAATGCACCCGAAACTCGCCAACCAGCGGATCAAAGGGGGTCATTTCCGCCGCATAGTCTGGCGGAACGCAAACAGCCTCCTTGGAAGCCAGGATATAGAACTGGCCCGGATCGAGGATCAGTTCACTGCGACCATGGCGGGTGTGCAGCGGCTCCCAGAAATCCAGCACATCATAACCTGCAATGCGATCCATATCGACAAGACCGGTGAACCGCTTCGCACGATAGCCGACCAGACCATCCTGCCCGAAGCCCGACAGATCGACACCGACTGCCACACCATTCTGGATCGAGGCATGAGCAGCGTCGACCAGCTTTTCCTTGTCCTGCACCTGCGCCAATTCAGTATCGCTGAGACGCGCCTCGCCATTACGCAAGCGGATCTGTGCCAATGCGGTGCCCGTACGCACCAGAACGGGGAAGGTGCGAGGCGAAATTTCCAGAAACAGCGGTCCGTGATAGAGCGGATCAATCTGGTCGAAGCGGGTGGCGCGATCGGTAATCACACGGGTAAACACGTCGAGGCGCCCGGTCGAGCTTTTAGGATTGGCCGCAGCCAGCACCCCTTCGGGCAGCGCCAGCGATTCCAGCAACTCGGCGACATAGACAGCACCGGTTTCCAGCACCGCACCATGCGTCAGATCGATCTCGTGCAAGGCGACATCGCGCAAACGCTCCGACACCGTTTGTCCGGGGCCGGGTAAAAAGCTTGCGCGCACCCGATAGACCTTGGCGCCAAGCCGCACATCCATGCTGGCCGGCTGGATCTGTTTGGCACCCGCCGGCTGTGCAAGCGAAATTGCCCCTTCGGCAATGAGCTGTTCAAGGCTCTGCGAGGGCAGAATACCAACCGGATGCGTTGCTGGTGTCGCCATGCTTGAGTATCCCGCTTGCTCTGCTTATTCGGCTGCCTGCCCCTGCGTCGCCTGTTCTGCCGCTGTTTCGGCGGCATCGACGGTTTTCAACGCATCAGGGCTTGGCATCGAGATGATGTTGTAGCCCGAATCCACATAATGGATTTCGCCGGTGACGCCGGTCGACAGGTCCGACAGGAGATACAGGCCGGAACCGCCGATTTCTTCGATCGACACAGTCCGGCGCAATGGCGCATGACGCTTTTGATAGTTGAACATCAGGCGGGCATCGGCAATACCGGCTCCTGCCAAAGTCCGCACCGGCCCCGCAGAAATGGCATTGACGCGGATATTATCAGGGCCGTAATCACTCGCCAGATAGCGAACGGAGGCCTCCAGCGCAGCCTTGGCTACGCCCATCACATTGTAATTCGGCATCACCTTGACCGAACCGGCATAAGTCAGAGTGATCATGCTTCCGCCCTTGGACATCAGACAGGCGGCCCTTTTGGCAATTTCGGTAAAGGAAAAGCAAGAAATAAGCATCGTCCGGCTGAAATTGTCGCGGGACGTGTCAGCATAACGGCCTTTCAGCTCGTTTTTGTCTGAAAACGCCACCGCATGTACAAGGAAATCAATGCTGCCCCATTTCTGCTTGAGCGCCTCGAACACCGCATCCACCGAGTCGATATCCTCGACATCGCAGGACAGAACCAGATCCGAGCCGACACTCTCGGCCAGCGGGGCTACGCGTTTGCGCAGCGATTCGCCTTGATAGGTGAATGCGATTTCCGCACCCTGATCGGCAAGAGCCTTGGCAATGCCCCACGCGATGGAGTGGTCGTTGGCCACTCCCATAACCAGCCCGCGCTTACCGCGCATGAGTAATGACATTCCTGGGTTCCCCATTATTAGAGCCGCCTCAATCCTGCTGCCGTTTCAGGCTCAGGCGTCCAAGCGCTTCATGACGATGGTGGCATTGGTGCCGCCAAAACCGAAGGAATTCGACAAGACCGCACCAATGTGGGCATTGTCGATGCGCTTACGCACAATCGGCATATCCGCAAAAGCCGGATCAATTTCCTGAATATTCGCGCTTTCGCAGATGAAGTGGTTATTCATCATCAGCAGCGAGTAGATTGCTTCCTGCACACCCGTTGCGCCCAAGGAATGGCCTGTCAGTGATTTGGTGGCAGAAATCGGCGGGCAGGCATCGCCTGCCCCGAAAACGGCACGAATGGCCTCGATTTCTTTGATATCACCGACCGGCGTAGAGGTCGCATGTGGGTTGATATAGTCGATTTTGGCGGTAACACCGGCCAAAGCTTGTTTCATACACCGGATCGCGCCCTCACCAGAGGGGGCCACCATGTCGTAACCATCGGACGTGGCACCATAACCGACAATTTCGCCATAAATTTTCGCGCCGCGCGCTTTGGCATGTTCAAGCTCTTCAAGAACCAGCACGCCCGCGCCTCCGGCAATCACGAAGCCATCGCGATTGGCGTCATAGGCACGCGAGGCGGTATGCGGGGTGTCATTATATTTACTCGACATCGCACCCATCGCATCGAAAAGCACTGACATCGACCAATCGAGTTCCTCGCAGCCGCCGGCGAACATCACATCCTGCTTGCCATACTGGATCATCTCATAGGCATTGCCGATGCAATGGTTGGACGTGGCGCAAGCCGAGGAGATCGAATAATTGACTCCCTTGATCTTGAACCATGTTGCCAGAGTTGCCGAAGCCGTTGAAGACATTGCCTTGGGCACGGCAAAAGGACCGACGCGCTTGGGGCCTTTATCGAGTGCGATATTGGCAGCTTCCACGATGGTGCGTGCCGAAGGACCGCCCGAACCCATGATGATGCCAGTACGCTCGTTGGAAATGTCGGATTCCTCAAGACCGGAATCGAGAATGGCCTGATCCATGGCCACATGGTTCCATGCCGTGCCTGTCGCGTGAAACCGCATGGCGCGGCGATCAACCACTTCGGAAGGATCCAGCGTCGGTTCACCATGCACATGGCAACGGAAACCGAGTTCGGCATAGCGGGGGGCTGCAATAATGCCCGAGCGGGCCTCATGCAATGAGGAAAGCACTTCCTGGGTATTGTTTCCGATTGAGGAGACAATCCCCATGCCTGTGACTACGACGCGTCTCATGTCCAGCCTTC
Source organism: Hyphomicrobiales bacterium (assembly GCA_947455995.1). GTDB lineage: Bacteria > Pseudomonadota > Alphaproteobacteria > Rhizobiales > Beijerinckiaceae > CAIYZJ01. The sequence continues at coordinate 14,467 of CANGQA010000022.1, forward strand.
CTTCTCGTTCGCACCAATAACGGGGCATGACGGGAACACCCGATTGCCAGCCTCGGTTCAGTTACACTTTGCAGGGCCACGGTTTTTGGACCTGACAGCTCCCCGTTTTGCCTCCGATCAAGGCCAAAACGGGCTACCCCACGCCTGAGAAACGTGTCAGGTCAGCTTTTGAACAGCCCGACACGCAAATCATTTGCCTCGTATATACGACGGCCATCGGCTTCGAGCCAGCCATCAGCAATGCCGAGCACCAGTTTCGAGCGGAATACGCGCTTCAGATCGACCCCGTAGACCACATTTTTTACGGTAGGGAGAACCTGATCGCTGAATTTAACCTCGCCAACGCCCAAAGCGCGGCCTCGCCCTTCAGCGCCCAGCCAACCCAGATAGAACCCGCACAACTGCCACAAAGCATCAAGACCGAGACAGCCTGGCATCACCGGATCGCCTTGGAAGTGGCATGGGAAGAACCACAAATCAGGGCTGATTTTCAATTCCGCGCGCACACAGCCTTTTCCGTGCGGTCCGCCTGTTTCGGAAATTTCCGAAATCCTGTCGAACATCAGCATCGGTGGAGAGGGCAATTGTGCATTGCCGGGCCCGAACAATTCCCCGCGCCCGCAGGCCAGAAGATCCTCATATTCGTAACTTGAACGCTGTTGCATCTCCCCGGTGGACTCCATTTTGTAAGTGGCAGGCGATTGAAGCGGCAGGATGTATGGTTTCAGTCTCTCATGTGGCATTTCAGAGCTGCATTTTCAACAGGCCTGATCACTCTTGGTAACACAATGTAACAAGTTGAGAAAGATGGGTTGCGCCACGTTCTTGGCCATCACGCTGATCGGCGGTTGCGATCAGCCGCCAACTTTCCTATATTCCCGTGACTTCATGTCTGCAGATTGGCATTAGAATGGCTTTAACTGTTCCGCATTCTTCAAAACGGCTTCCGCAGCCTTCGGCCGAGTGGAATGACGACAGCGGCTGTCTGGTCCACAACCTGCGCCACAAATTGCGCCATGCGGGCTTGCGACCGACACGGCAGCGGGTTGGTTTGGGCTGGCTGTTGTTTGCCCGCGGCGACCGGCATGTGACCGCAGAAATGCTCTATGAGGAAGCCAATCGCTCGCGGGTGTCTGTCTCGCTGGCGACCGTCTATAATACCCTGCACCAGTTCAAAGAGGCCGGTTTGCTTCGTGAAGTCGCGGTTGACGGCTCGCGCACCTATTTCGATACGAATACCGGTGACCACCATCATTTCTATATCGAAAACGAAAACCAGCTTCGCGATATCGACGGGACGCATATCGAGGTAGGCCGCCTGCCCGATATTCCCGAAGGCATGGAAGTGGCCCGCGTCGATGTGATCGTGCGACTGCGGCGCAAAATCAGACCCTGACCACGTCAAGGCTGATTATTCCACCGGCTCCTCGGGATAAACTCCCCACAAACGCTCTTGTTTGATAAAGCCGTCGAAACCTTCGCCGTTCACGCGGCACCAATGGCCATCACAGCGTTTGACCATCACCTGGACATTGGGTTGCAGCATTGCGACCACAGGCGCGGTCTCATCGGCCTTGGCATGCAGCTGCAATGTCCCCTCTTTCATCCAGGGCGCCACAAGGCCTGTGCGTCGCCCCGACAGCAACGAATGCAGAACCCAGCCTTCGGTTCCATCCGAATCGCGGATCCGCCGCCATGTCTCGAATTCGGCGGTGATTTCAATCGGAAGGCCGGATCTTTGATAGATCCAGATGGTTTTGTGATCCTTGCTGGGACCCTCGCGCAGATTGATTCGATCCGATTTCAGGCTCGCAAATCGCGGCAAGGGGAGATTCGTGACCGGTCCGACACCCGCTTTGGCCGCCTTGGCAACCGGCGACGCCAGCATCAGGGCCAGACAAAACACAGTGAAAAATCCGGATATCAGCATCCCTAATCGCGTAATTGGTTGTTGGATCACGGTCTGATGCTCCTTTCTACTCACGTCTGGGCCGTTGTTTTTCCGCTCTTGTCTGGCTATGCAAGAGATGGAAGTATTTTTGAACAGGGTCTCGGACAGGTCTTGCTTCAGCCTACTCATCGCGCCTGAGGCGTTAAAGAGTGGTAAACTGGCAGCACAGATCGTCTATGATCCATCCTTATCCGTTGCCTGCCGTCTATGGCAGGATCAAAACGGAGGCGGTGAAAAACGGGGATCAGTTTTTGATCGGGAGCCAATAATGTCGAAAAAGAAACCCTTGGTCATTGTGACCCGCAAATTGCCGGATGTCATCGAAACGCGGATGCGCGAATTGTTTGATGCCCAACTCAATGTCTCCGACAGGCCTTTCACCCAGTCAGATCTCCTGGAAGCCGTCAGGACCGCCGATGTTCTGGTGCCGACCGTAACTGACAGGATCGATGCCGGAGTTCTGGCGCAAGCGGGAGAAAATCTGCGTTTGATCTCCAATTTCGGCAATGGCGTTGACAATGTCGATGTGCAATCGGCCCTTTCGCGCGGTATTACGGTCACAAATACGCCGGGGGTGCTGACCGAAGACACGGCCGATATGACCATGGCACTGATCATGGCGGTGGCGCGACGGATTCCCGAAGGGGCCAAGGTCATCACCGATGAGCAATGGCATGGCTGGTCTCCCACATGGATGCTCGGCCACCGCATTACCGGCAAACGTCTGGGTATTGTCGGCATGGGGCGCATCGGTCTGGCCGTTGCCCGGCGTGCCCGCGCTTTCGGCTTGCAAGTGCATTACCACAACCGCCGCCGTGTTGCTGCCAGCATCGAGGAATCGGTCGAAGCGACCTATTGGGACTCTCTCGACCAGATGCTGGCCCGCATGGACATTGTTTCTGTCCATTGCCCCCATACGCCGGCCACCTATCATCTTCTGTCAGGCCGACGCCTGAAGCTGATGAAGCGCGATGCAATGATCGTAAACACAGCGCGCGGTGAAATTATCGACGAATCCTCCCTGATCCGCATGCTGGAATCTGACGAGCTGGGCGGCGCGGGGCTGGATGTCTTCGAACATGAACCCGCCATTTCGCCGCGGATGCTGAAACTGGCCAAGGCCAATAAGCTGGTTGTGTTGCCTCATATGGGCTCGGCAACCATCGAGGGCCGGATCGATATGGGCGAAAAAGTCATCATTAACATCAAGACCTTTATGGACGGCCACCGCCCGCCAGACCGCGTCTTGCCTGCAATGCTCTGATTATAAACATGAAAAAGGCGGCTTGAAGCCGCCTTTTATATGATAGCGGCGAATACGAGATCACAGCCCGTCGAACAGGGCCGAAGAGAGATAGCGTTCGGCAAAACTGGGAATGATCACCACGATGGACTTGCCGGCCATGTCGGCTCTCTTGGCGAGCTCGACAGCCGCAGTCACCGCAGCGCCCGAGGAAATGCCCGTTGGAATCCCTTCCAACCGCGCCAATTTTCGGGCCATATCGAATGCGCTCTGGTTGCCGACAGTGATCACCTCATCAATCACCGAGCGATCCAGAATATCAGGCACAAAACCCGCTCCGATGCCCTGTATCTTATGGGGGCCAGGCTGGCCGCCCGACAGAACCGGCGAATCTTCAGGCTCCACTGCGACGACTTTGACCGAGGGACGGCGGGCTTTCAGTACCTGACCAACCCCGGTGATGGTCCCGCCCGTGCCCACTCCGGATACAAAATAATCGATTTGGCCATCGGTATCATTCCAGATTTCTTCCGCGGTGGTCTTGCGGTGAATATCGGGATTGGCAGGATTTTTGAACTGTTGCGGGATGATTGACCCCGGAATCGAGGCCTTCAACTCCTCCGCGCGGGCAATCGCCGCTTTCATACCGCCGCCTGCCGGGGTCAACTCCAACTGCACACCCAACAGAGCCAGCATTTTTCGACGCTCGATCGACATCGATTCAGGCATGACAATAATCAGCCGATACCCGCGGGCAGCAGCGACAAAGGCCAGTCCGATTCCGGTATTGCCCGAGGTCGGTTCAATCAGCGTGGTGCCCGGGGTCAGAACGCCATCGGCCTCCAGCGCATCGATCATCGCCACGCCAATACGGTCTTTCACACTCGCAAGCGGGTTGAAAAATTCCAGCTTGGCCAACAGATTTGCATGAACACCGCTGTCCTTGGCGATGCGGTCAAGCCGCACCAGCGGCGTATCGCCGATCGTCTCAGTGATGGAATCATAAATCCGGCCGCGACCGGGTTTGTGGGAGGCTTTGTGATGAGTCATGGGATGCTCCTGTAAGGCCGCAATCTGGCCTTATCAGGTCAGATTATCCGCATGATATAAATTTACAAAAATTTTTGCAATATGAAAATATATAACATAATTAAATTGTAAAATCGGCATTTAAGGCATATCCACCTTCCAGGCCTTGCTGTTCGGCCTTGGCGCACAGATCCTCGACACTCATCTGGTCGAGAGCCTGCAAGAAGGCTTCGCTGGCCAGGTGGATCATTGGTACGACCACTTTGTTCACCAATGCGGAATCGATCGTGCGCGAGTCTCCATCGTCCGTTGCATGGCCCAGACTGGCACGGACGATGTCGCCAGCGCTGATCCTGCGGCGTTCACGGGCAAGGCTATAACCGCCGCGCGGGCCGCGCATCCCTTTCAGAATTCCGGCCCTCACAAGGGTTTGCAACAGAGATTCCAGATGGCGGGGCGGCAGATGATGGCGCGCGGCCATTTGTTTGGTCGAAACCGGATCCGGTCGAGAAAACAGAGCCACATCGACAGTGGCGACAATGGCGAGCATCGAGCGACGTGAAAGAACAACCATCTTATCCATTTCCGAATTCACACACCTGTCGAACCGAAACCACCCGCCCCACGATCGGACTCATCCAACACGTCAGCCTCGACGAGAAGGGCCTGGATGACCGGCGCAATCACCAGTTGGGCAATCCGCATGCCGCGTATGACCACGACATCCTCCTGCCCGTGATTGATCAGGATCACGCCGATTTCGCCGCGATAGTCACTGTCAATCGTGCCGGGTGCATTGACCAAAGTCACGCCCTGCTTCAAAGCAAGCCCCGAGCGGGGACGAACCTGTGCCTCGAAACCTTTGGGAAGTGCCAGCATCAGCCCCGTAGGCACCAGGGCGCGCGCACCGGCCTTCAGGGTCAGCGGCGCGTCCGCTGCAACAGCTGCTTGCAGATCCAGCCCTGCGGCCCCTGCGGTTTCATAGCGCGGGATCGGCAAATCTGCCGCATGGGGCATGCGCTTGATGGTCAGTGTGAGACTCATACCCACCCCTCCCGATCAAGTGTTTTGACGATTTCGGCAACAAGCGCACGCGCCACCGCATCCTTGTCCATACGGGGCCAACTCTCGATTTCGGATACACCGGGGGACGAGCCAGTGCCCGAGGCGCGCACCAGATGCACGCTGTTGAAATCACCGCCCATAATCCCGGTAGCGGGACTGACATCATTGGCAATAATCCAGTCACACCCTTTACGCGCCAGCTTGGCCTTGGCATGCTCGATCACTGTTTCCGTCTCAGCGGCAAAGCCGATCACCAATCCGGGCCTGCCATTTTTTTTCTGTGAAACGGTGGCCAGAATGTCGGGATTTTCAACCAAAGCGAGCGGCGGCACACCGTCAACCGTCTTCTTGATTTTTTCCTGTCCGGCATTGACAACCCGCCAATCCGCCACCGCTGCGCAAAAGATCGCAACGTCGGCGGGCAAAGCCTGCTCAACGGCGTCAAGCATCTGCCGGGCTGTTTCCACATGCACCACTTCAACCCCCTGCGGATCGGGGACCGTCACCGGTCCGCTGATCAGGGTGACACGCGCTCCTGCCACAGCGGCAGCGCGGGCAATAGCGTGACCCTGCTTGCCGGAGGATCGATTGGCAATATAGCGCACCGGATCAAGCGGCTCATGGGTCGGGCCGGAAGTGATCAGCACGTGCTGGCCCGCCAAAGGCCGATCGGCTGGCAAAAAATGGTGGACAATCGCAGCCAAAACGGCAGCCGGTTCAGCCATACGACCCGGGCCGAATTCACCGCAGGCCATCGCACCGTCATCTGGACCGACAAAACACACGCCATCCTCGAGCAAACGTCGATGATTGCGTTGGGTTGCCGGATGCTGCCACATGCGCACATTCATGGCAGGCACCATCAGCACGGCCTTGTCCGTGGCCAACAAAGTGGTGGAGGCCAGATCATTCGCCAGTCCATTGGCTGCTTTGGCCATCAGATCGGCGGTGGCGGGAGCCACCACGACCAGATCGGCCGAACGCGACAATTCGATATGCCCCATAGCGGTTTCATCGGTCAGCGAAAAAAGATCCTCGTAGACCTTGTCTCCTGAGAGGCTGGCAAGAGACAGCGGTGTAACAAATTCGCTGCCTGCTTTGGTCAGAATGACCCGCACCGCACCGCCCTGCTTTTTGATCAGCCTGATCAGTTCGAGGCATTTATAAGCCGCGATACCCCCGCCGATCACCAGTAAAACCCGTTTACCCTCTAGCATGGCCGACTCCGACATGATTGCTGTCAAAACCCAAAAAGACCATAAGCCAACAAAGCGGCAATGACCCACAAGGCCAGATGCCCCTTGAAGGCTCCTTGCGCTTCCGCGCGGCCAATGGCCCTGATACTGGCCTCGTCCAATGCCACTCCGCGCCCCATCTGTTGAGCCAATTGCTCGGTCAGCACATCAGCACGCTGGATCAGTCCCGGCAGGGTCGCCACTGCCGAAGCCAGCGAAAGAGCACCGCGTCCAGCCTGTTCGGCCCGCCCCAAAACACCGAGATTACGGGTGATCCAATCCCGCACCACCGGTTCGGCGGTAGACCACATATCAAGCGAGGGATCCAGCGAGCGCCCGACCCCTTCCACCACGACCATGGTTTTTTGCAGCATGACCAATTCGGTCCTGGTTGCCATATCGAATAAGCCCGTGATTTCAAACAACAGGGTCAACAGCTTGGCCATCGAGATTTCGTCGGCCCGCCGGTTGTGGATTGGCTCGCCAATCGCGCGGATTGCCTGTGCGAATTCCTCGACACTATGACGGGCTGGCACATATCCTGCCTCGAAATGGACCTCGGCCACCCGTCGATAATCGCGGGTGATAAAGCCCAACAAAATTTCAGCCAGAAATCGCCGTTCCTTCAGACCCATGCGACCCATGATTCCGAAATCGACCGCGCAGAGGCGGCTTTGCGCATCCACAAACAAATTGCCCGGATGCATATCGGCATGGAAGAAACCATCCCGCAGCGCGTGACGCAAGAAAGACTGGATGACGACCTGTCCTAGCCTGATGCGGTCATGCCCGGCATCCCCAATCGCATCAAGATCGTTCAGAGGTATTCCGTCAATCCATTCCATGGTCAGAACATCGCGGGCGGTCCCATCCCAGTCGACCTCAGGCACACGGAATTCGGGGTCATCGGCGATGTTTTCGGCCATTTCTGACAAGGCTGCCGCCTCGAGCCGCAAATCCATTTCCATGGTCACCGAACGGGCCAATGTTTCGACCACCTCGCAAAAACGCAACCGCCGCGCTTCAACCGACATCAATTCGGCCTGCTGGGCCGCATAGGCCATGGCAGCCAGATCGCGCTGAAACCGGGCCCGTACCCCCGGGCGAAGCACTTTGACAGCAACTTTGCGGCCATCGAGCGTTTCGGCACAATGGACCTGTGCAATCGAAGCGGCTGCAACCGGATCACTGAAACTGCGGAAAATGCTATCCAAAGGCTTGCCGAAAGCATTTTCGACCACCGATACTGCCACGTCCCTTGGAAAAGCAGGCAGACGATCTTGCAGGCTTTCGAGATCGCGCGCCACGCGAATGCCGACCACATCAGGGCGCGTGGCAAGGAATTGTCCGATTTTGACATAGCTCGGACCAAGACGGGTCAGTGCGACCGCGAGTCTCTCGGCACCGCCGCCCAGATTGCTCCGCTCGATCATCCGGCCCAAACGGACAGCAAAACGCACCAGCCGAGGGGCGTCATCGACCGGCACCAAAGCCAGCGCACCCTCGCGCGCCAGCACATAACCGACACGAACCAGACGCAGAATGGGGATCAGGGCAAAAGACACATCAAGTCTCTATGGTTACAATTTCCAGCCCGAATGGAGGCGCACGATACCGCCAGTCATAGGCTGATGGGTGACACGTTCAAAGCCGGCGGCCAGCATTTTTTCAGCGAAACCATCCGGCGTAGGAAATTTACGGATCGATTCCACCAGATAACGGTAAGGTTCGGCATCGCCAGCAATCAGTTTGCCCAACACAGGCACGACATGGAAGGAATAGCGGTCATAAATCGCGTCAAATCCCGGAATGTCGACCTGCGAGAATTCCAGCACCAACAAGCGTCCGCCGCGGCGCAAAACCCGATAGGCTTCCGCCAAAGCCATATCGATGCGCGGCACGTTGCGGATACCAAAAGCGATCGTATAGGCATCATAATGGGCATCGGCGAACGGCAGGCTTTCGGCGTTTCCCTGCACAAAATCGATCTGGCGCGACAGTGCTTGAGGCACCCGCTCGCGTCCGACAGCCAGCATTTCGCGGTTGATATCGCAGACGGTTGCGGTGCTGCCGCCGGCAGCTGCTTCCAACACACGAAAAGCGATGTCGCCGGTACCACCAGCCACATCAAGCAGTTTCAACGGCCTGACGCGGGAAGGCCGCAAAGCCGTCACCAAAGCATTTTTCCACACCCGGTGCAGACCCGCCGACATCACGTCATTCATGATATCGTAGCGGCGAGCAACCTTATGGAACACGTCATCGACAAGCCCTTGCTTGTCGTCAAGCCGCACGGTGGCAAAGCCGAAGTGGGTCTCATCCTCGACCACAGACGACGAACCATCGGACAATCGTGCGGTTAATGGTGCGGTCAATGTTGACTTGCCCTGCTTCACGGCAACCGTCCTATTTCAGATTAAAAGTATCATCTTCGTCCGAACCATAGCTTCAGATTGCGTAAAGTGCTATGGCTTTACCATCAAAAGTCATGTTTTACAGCCTTCTGCCATCCCGCTTATCCTTAAACCAGCTCCTTGAGACATGAAATGCCTGAATTGCCGGAGGTTGAGACGGTCCGACGCGGCCTTGAACCCGTGATGGCGGGTGTAAAACTGGTTCACGTCGAACAGCGCCGCGCCAATTTGCGGTTCGATTTTCCGCCCGATTTTGTCGCCCGCCTCGAAGGACGCACGATCACCGCGCTCGACCGTCGCGCCAAATATCTGCTTATCGCCCTCGACAGCGGCGAGATGCTTATGATCCATCTCGGCATGAGCGGCCGCATGACAATCCATCCGCCCGAGACCGAAGACCCGACCACGATCGGTGACTTCCACCATCGGCAAGCCCATTATGCCAAGCATGATCATGTGGTGTTCCACCTCTCCAACCATCATCATGTCATTTATAACGATCCGCGCCGTTTCGGCTTCATGACGCTGATCAGCAAGGGGGGGGTGAACAGCCATCCACTCTTGTGCGATCTCGGACCGGAACCGCTGGGCAATTCTTTCGATGCCGATCGGCTGGCCCATGCACTGGCGGGCAGTACGGCTCCGCTGAAATCAGCTTTGCTTGACCAGAAAAAGATTGCTGGCTTGGGTAATATCTACGTATGCGAAGCACTGCATCGCGCCCGGTTATCGCCGTTCAGGTCCGCAGGCACGCTTGATCACCACCAGTGCGAGCAGCTGACCACCAGTATCCGTGCCGTCTTGCAGGAGGCCGTTGCCGCTGGCGGCTCCACTTTGAAGGACTACGCACAGGCTGACGGTTCTCTTGGCTATTTCCAGCATTCGTTTCGGGTCTATGATCAGACAGGGCATGCCTGCCCGACACCGGGATGCAAAGGCCATATCGAACGACAGGTGCAGGCCGGCAGGTCGAGCTTTTTCTGCGCTATTTGCCAGAGCTGACGGCGATCCATGCCGCATGATCTGCGTCAATCGTCTGACTATGGTTGATCGGATTGGATTGTTAGTCTAGCCACAGTCTCAAGCAGTCGGTGCAACACAGGGGAGAAACCGATGAGTGAAGCCGCCCACCATGCCACCACCTATGAAACCATCCTGACTTCTGTCGAGGGACGCGTCGCTGTCATCACGCTCAACCGTCCACAAGCGCTTAATGCCCTCAATGTGCAAATCATCATGGAGATCAATCAGGCGCTCGACGGTTTCGACAAGGACCCCGCAATCGGCTGCATCATTATCACCGGCTCCCCCAAAGCCTTCGCGGCAGGCGCCGACATCAAGGAAATGGCCAATCATAGCTATCCAGATACCTATCTCGAAGATTTTCTGGTGTCCTGGGATCGGATCGGGGTGCGCCGCACTCCGATCATCGCTGCTGTGGCCGGCTTTGCACTGGGTGGCGGTTGCGAACTGGCCATGATGTGCGATTTCATCATTGCCGCCGACAATGCGCAATTCGGCCAGCCTGAAATCAAGATCGGCGTGATGCCCGGATCGGGTGGCACCCAGCGCCTCACGCGCTTTATCGGCAAATCTAAAGCCATGGAGATGTGCCTGACAGGCCGCATGATGGATGCACAGGAGGCTGAACGCTCTGGTCTGGTCTCGCGCATCGTGCCTGTTGACGCTCTGCTGGCTGATGCGATGAAAACCGCCCAAACCATTGCCTCGATGTCACTTCCGATCGTCATGATGACTAAGGAAAGTGTCAACCGTGCCTATGAAACCTCGATGGCTGAAGGCATCAGATTCGAACGCCGCGTGTTCCATGGCATGTTTGCCACACATGACCAGAAAGAGGGCATGGCCGCCTTTATCGAAAAGCGCAAGCCGCAATTCAAGAACCGCTGATCATGCCGCTTGATCCGGGATGGGATATTCTGGCTTTGCTCGGCCTTGCCGCCTTTGCCTCGGGCTTTGTCGATGCCATTGCCGGCGGCGGCGGCATGATCACCATGCCCGCTTTGCTTCTGGCCGGACTTGATCCGGTCTCGGCGGTGGCCACGAACAAGCTCCAGGGCGTTTTCGGCACAGGATCATCAATGGTGGCCTATGCAAGGGCAGGGATGATCGACTGGAGACGGCTGCGCTGGATGATGGCTGGCGCCGGAATGGCTGGAATGGCGGGAGCTTTTGCGGTCAAAAGCCTGCCCGATCACGTCCTTAAAGCCCTGGTTCCGTTGCTGCTGTTGAGTGTGGCGATTTATTTTGCTTTCTCGCCCTCCTTGAAAGACGAAGATGCCCAGCAGCGGATGCGTCCTGTCGTATTCGGAGTCGTGCTTGTTTGGCCCGTAGCCTTTTATGACGGATTTTTTGGCCCCGGGGCAGGATCGTTCTACCTGTTAGGCGGGGTGGCTTTACTCGGTTTCGGTGTTTTGCGGGCGGCAGCACAAACCAAAGCCCTCAATTTCGCCTCGAATCTGGCTTCGCTGGGCTTTTTCATCTCGCAGGGTCTGGTGGTTTGGACATTGGGATTGGTGATGGGCGCAGCTGCCTTTGCCGGTGCACAGGTCGGATCGCGTCTGGCCATTCGCCACGGTGTTAAACTGATCAAGCCAATGCTGGTCATCATGTGTCTGGCGATAGCGGTGAAATTGATGCTGGACCCCGCCAATCCGCTGCGCCAGATCCTCGCCCCGCATTAAAGGGCCAAAACGGCCCTTTCCGCGCACCCGAAAACCTTATACAAAGCCCCCGATCTGCTGTCCGATTTTGACTGGAGCCAACAATGTCCGAGATATCAGAACCCCATCTGCGCGCCGATGTCTTGATTCAAGCTTTGCCGCACATGCTGCGCTATGACGAGGCCACCATTGTCGTGAAATATGGCGGTCATGCCATGGGCGACGAACAGATGGCACGTCAATTTGCCCGCGATATGGTGTTGCTGGAACAATCAGGCGTAAATCCGGTGGTTGTGCACGGTGGCGGACCACAGATCGGGGCAATGCTGAACCGTCTCGGCATCAAGAGCGAATTTGCTGCCGGCCTGCGCATCACCGACCGCGCCACCGTCGAAGTCGTTGAAATGGTGCTGGCAGGATTGATCAACAAGCAGATCGTTGGCTTCATCAACAATGAAGGCGGTCGCGCCATCGGCCTGTGTGGCAAGGATGGCAATATGGTCACCGCCCGCAAGGTCACGCGCTCGATGGTCGATCCCTCCAGCCATATCGAAACCGTGGTTGATCTGGGCTTTGTCGGAGAACCCGAGCGGGTCGATACGGCTGTGTTGGATGCCGTCCTGGGACGGGAACTCATCCCTGTGCTGGCCCCTGTCGCCAATGGTTCGGATGGCGAGACCTACAACATCAATGCCGATACTTTTGCAGGCGCGGTGGCAGGCAAGATGAAAGCCAAACGCTTGCTGCTTCTGACCGATGTGCCCGGCGTGTTGGACAAGAACAAGAACCTGATCAAGGAACTCAAGATCGACCAGATTCATGCCTTGATCGCCGATGGGACAATCACTGGCGGCATGATCCCCAAAGTCGAAACCTGCATTTATGCGCTGGAACAAGGCGTCGAAGGCGTGGTGATTCTGGATGGCAAAGTGCCGCATGCCGTTTTGCTGGAATTGCTGACAGACCATGGCTCCGGCACGCTGATCACCCGATGAGCGAGGGATCTGGTCCGAACCATCCTCAGCCACCGGTCCAAGCCGGTGGACTTGCATCTGTTATGCCAGACCCGACCGCCACTGTACCGTTTTCAACGTGGATATTCGATCTCGACAACACATTGTACCCGGCTGAATCGCGCCTCTGGCCACAGATTGATTTACGGATCACTCTGTTTCTCTCCCATTTTTTCGGGCTGGATGGCCTGTCTGCCCGCGCCTTGCAGAAACATTATTATTACCGCTACGGCACCACGCTGAACGGATTGATGGCCGAGCACGGCATCGATCCGCATCCCTATCTCGATTTCGCCCATGACATCGATCTGGCCACTTTGGAGCCGGATCCCGCGCTCAACCATGCCATTGCCGCCTTGCCGGGACGCAAGCTGATCTTTACCAACGGATCACGCCGCCATGCCAGTAATGTGACGAAAAAGCTCGGATTTGAAGAACATTTCGAGGCGGTATTCGACATTGTCGATGCCGAATTCATTCCAAAACCCCATCATGTGACCTATCAGCGGTTTCTCGACCAGCACGAGATCGATCCGCATACGGCAATCATGTTCGAAGACCTTGCCAAAAACCTGGAAGTGCCGCACCAGCTTGGCATGGCCACCGTTCTGGTTCTGCCCAAGCGGCACGATCCATTCCGTGAAAGCTTCGAGCAAAAGGCCGAAGTCGCGTCCTATATCCACCATAGCACCGATGATCTGGCCGGATTTTTGCGCAATATTATCCCCAAACCTCAGCCATCGTGAAGAAACTGGCGCTCAACGCCGAGCTTTGCTAGAGACGACGTAACAAGCAACCGCCAAACAAAGAGACAGCATCATGCCGCATTCAGCCTTAGCCTCGATTATCGACAATGCCTGGGAAAACCGCGCCGATATCGGTCCGCAAACCCAAGGGGAAGTCCGCGATGCGGTCGTGTTTGCGCTCGATCTGGTCGACAAAGGAACACTGCGGGTCGCAGAGAAAATGGGCAACGAGGGCTGGCATGTCCACCAATGGCTGAAAAAGGCGGTTTTGCTGTCGTTCCGCCTCAATGACAACACCATCATCAAAAACGGCCCCGGCGATGCCGTCTGGTGGGACAAGGTACCGTCCAAATTCGATGGCTGGGATGCCACCCATTTCCGCGATGCCGGTTTTCGTGCCGTACCCAATTGCACCGTGCGCCGTGGCGCCTATATCGCTTCCGGCGTGATTTTGATGCCCTCCTTCGTGAATATCGGAGCCTATGTCGACAGCGGCACTATGGTCGATACATGGGCCACGGTCGGTTCTTGTGCCCAGATCGGCAAAAACGTGCATCTGTCGGGCGGCGTAGGCATCGGTGGTGTTTTGGAACCGTTGCAGGCAGGACCGACAATCATTGAGGACAATTGCTTTATCGGAGCCCGTTCCGAAGTGGTTGAAGGTGTGGTGATCGGCGAAGGCTCGGTGCTATCGATGGGCGTCTATATCGGCGCCTCGACCAAGATCATCGACCGCGCCACCGGCGAAGTGTTCATCGGCCGCGTGCCACCTTATTCTGTGGTGGTCTCGGGCAATCTGCCGGGCAAGCCGCTGCCCAATGGCGAACCTGGTCCTTCGCTCTATTGCGCTGTCATCGTCAAACGCGTCGATGCACAGACCCGTTCAAAGACCGCGATCAACGATCTGTTGCGGGATTGATAGGGATGACGGTTGACCCGCGCGATCCGGTCGCCCTGACCCAAGCCCTTGTGCGCTGCCCCTCGGTTACCCCCGAGGAAGGTGGCGCCCTGAGCCTGATCGAGGATATGTTGAACCGCGCAGGATTTTCAACCAGTCGCAAAGTATTTTCGGATTCGGGAACACCCGATGTCGATAATCTCTATGCACGCATCGGCAGTGGGCATCCATGCCTGATGTTTGCAGGTCATACCGATGTCGTCCCCACCGGCGATGTGAATGCCTGGACCTCCCCGCCTTTTTCCGGCGAGATCATCAAGGGCACATTGTACGGACGCGGCACCACTGACATGAAAGGTGGCGTTGCCGCCTCCATTGCCGCTTGTCTGCGCTTTCTGGAAGCCTGTCAGGGACAGTTTAATGGATCCATCGCATTTCTCCTGACCGGCGACGAGGAAGGCCCTGCCGTCAATGGCACGGTCAAATTGCTGGAATGGGCCAAGGCGCAAGGCGAAAGATGGGATCACTGCATCCTCGGAGAACCGACCAATCCAGAACACTTGGGGGATATGATCAAGATCGGACGGCGCGGTTCGTTAACCGGCGTGGTCAGTGTACAGGGCAAACAGGGGCATGTGGCCTATCCTGATCTGGCGATCAACCCGATCAGCGGATTGATGCGCTTGATGGCAGCCTTGAAGGATACGCCCCTTGATGCTGGCACAGAACACTTCGCACCTTCCAATCTCGAATTCACCAGCGTGGATGTCGGCAATCCGGCCAGCAATGTGATTCCTCACACCGCACAGGCTGTTTTCAATGTCCGTTTCAACGATGTCTGGAGCTCGACGCGCCTGGCCGAAGCCTTGAGCCAGCGCTTACAGACTGCTGCAGGCAACGAGGTGCGCTATCAGGTGGAGTTCAAACCCACCAATGCCGAAGCCTTTCTGACGGCCCCCGGTCCGTTTGTGGAAATGGTGGCCGATGTGGTGGCCACCCAAACCGGAATGACACCGAAACTGTCGACGACAGGGGGCACATCGGATGCCCGCTTTATCAAAAATTATTGCCCGGTATTGGAATTCGGTCTGGTCGGCCAGACCATGCACCAGATCGACGAGCGCGTAGAAACGGCTGATCTGGTTGAGTTGACCAGCATTTATCAAGCCGTCCTGGAGCGCTATTTTCAGGCGTAATCAACCCCGACCAGATAGAGACCGGCGGCGGGAGCCATCGGGCCGCACCGCGCCCGCTCGCAAGCCTTCAGCGCATCTTCCAGATCCTGGACCGACCAGCGGCCCGATCCGACCAGAGCCAGAGAGCCGACAATCGAACGCACCTGATGGTGCAGGAAAGAACGCGCCGAGGCGGAGATATGGATTTCCTCCCCCGCCCGAACCACGTCCAGCCGGTCCAAGGTGCGCAACGGACTGTTGGCCTGACACTCAGCGGCACGGAATGTCGTGAAATCATGTTTGCCGAGCAGGCGTTGCGCGCCTTCGTGCATCTGCCCGGCATCCAGAGGCCATGGCACATGCCAGATGCGATTGCGCTCCAGGCTTGGATGGGGGCGGCGATTGAGAATCCTGTAGAGATAGTGGCGTTTGCGCGCCGACATCCGCGCGCTGAATGACCCATCCACCTTTTCGGCGGACAAGATCGTCACCGGCTCGGGCTTCAGATAGGCATTGATGGCATCACGCACCGTATCGGGCTTCCAGTCGCGCTCGAGATCGAAATCAATCACCTGGTGGGTGGCGTGGACGCCTGAATCGGTCCGGCCTGCCGCATGGATGCGCAGGGTCTGACCGGAAAAGCCCAGAATTGCTTCCTCGATCGCCTGCTGGACACTGCGATGGCCCTTCTGGTGCTGCCAGCCGGCATAGGGTGTGCCATCATATTCGACGATGAGTTTATAACGCGGCATTATAAAAACCGTTGTGGGGGGACAAGCGGCATGCCGCGCAAAAAATCGGCGGCAGGCATGGGCTTTGAACCGGCCCGCTGCAGGGTCAAAATCCGAACCGCGCCTTGCCCGCATCCAACCGTCAACTGCGCATCAAGCAAAGCACCCGCTTCACCCGCACCATCGACACAGACCGATTGCACCATTTTGACCCGCTCCGGACCTTTACCAAAATCGAACATCGCATAGGCTCCGGGGAAAGGTGACAGGCCCCTGATCAGATCATGCACCTGCCGGTTGGACTGGGACCAGTCGATCCGGCTGTCCTCGTTGCCAATTTTTTTGGCATAAAGCACACCGTCGCCGGATTGTTCGGTAAAGATCAGCTTGTCTTGCGCCAGTGCCGCCAGCGCCTTGACCATCAGCTGCGCACCGCGCACCGCCAATTCATCATGCAACTCGCCCGCCGTTATATCCGGCCCGATCGCCACATGCTCCACCATCCCCACGGGTCCGGTATCCAGACCCTCTGCCATTTTCATCACAGCAATACCGGTTTCACGATCGCCGCTCATGATCGCCCGCTGGATCGGTGCAGCTCCGCGCCAGCGCGGCAGCAAGGACGCATGCAAATTCAGACAGGCCAATCGCGGCATGTCCAGAATAGTCTTTGGCAAAATCATCCCGTAAGCCACCACAACCGCCACATCTGCCCGGAAGGCGGCAAACCGTTCTGCCTCCTCGGCAGTGCGCAAGGTTTTGGGTGTCAGCACCGTTAGACCCAATGCCTCAGCCGTTTTATGAACGGGCGACAGGCGCAACGCCATACCCCTTCCCGCAGGAGCGGGTGCGCGACTATAAACCGCAACAATATCGTGGCCTGCCCCAGCGACAGCCTGCAAGGTGTGAACCGCAAAATCTGGCGTCCCCATCACAATCACCTGCAGGGGCTTGGCATCTGTCGGTACGTTAGTTTGGGCACATTCGCGCAGATTTTTCGGGCTCATTGCGCCCCTTTCAGTCATCGCGTTTGGCGGCTTTGATGAATTTTTTGATAACCCGTTCACGCTTCAGCCGCGATAGATGGTCAATGAACAGCACACCGTTCAGATGGTCTATCTCGTGCTGGATGCAGGTTGCGAGCAGGCCCTCGCAATCCATCTCGTGATCCTGCCCATTGGCATCGTGATAGCGGATGCGCACGGCGGCGGGCCGTTCAACCTCTTCGTAATAATCGGGGATCGACAGACACCCTTCCTGATGGATATTCAGTTCGTCCGACACCGCGATGATTTCGGGATTGATGAAGGCCATCGGATGTTTCTCGTCCTCTTTGGGCGAGACATCGACAGTGACAACGCGCTCCGTGACACCGATCTGGATTGCGGCAAGGCCGATACCCGGGGCATCATACATGGTGGCGAACATATCATCGACCAATGCTTGCACACGTGCATCAAAGGCCGTGACCGGTTTTGACACCAGTCTGAGCAATGGATCGGGCAGGATAATAATAGGTCTGATCGTCATCATATCAGTCACATAATCAACCACGGGCTTTGCGTCAAATTGTTCCGGAAAATTCATGAGTTGCACAAACTGTTCTGTTTTCGTTCTCGACAGGCCAACCAGATATGCTAGGGTTCGCTTTGTTTGAGTCTCCATTTCTCATTGTTTCGGACGGCATATGGATCAGGTCTTGTTCAATCTTGGCGGCATTGCGGTGAGGCCGTCCCTTCTGGCTATCGTGGTGTTGATGCTGGGTCTGTCGCTGGTGATCCGGCGGCCGCAATCGCCACTTAAAGACGAATTGGCCGATGCGCTGGCCGCTGAACGGCAGCGGGATATGGAAGAAAAACTGACTGCTTTGCTGCGCGTGCAGGCGGAGTTGAATGGCCGCATGGCGCAAATGGGCGAGACCGTCGACAGCAAGCACGGCCATCTGACCCGCATGCTGAGCGAAAGACTCGAGGGTTTGCAGACCCGCCTCGGCGATGGCATGACCGCGCATCTGACCAACACCCATGACAATCTGACCAAACTCAACGAGCGGTTGGCCGTGATTGACGAGGCGCAAAAGCGCATGGGGCTTTTGACCAGCGAGATGCTGTCTCTCAAGGATATTCTGTCCAACAAGCAAAGCCGCGGCGCGTTCGGTCAGGGCCGGATGGAAGCGATTGTGCGCGATAGTCTGCCGCCCTCCGCCTATGAATTTCAGGCAACCCTGGCCAACGGCAAACGGCCCGATTGCATCATCCGTCTCCCCGGCGATCCGCGCCCGCTGATCATCGACGCCAAATTCCCGCTGGAAGGCTTCACCGCCTTCAGGGAGGCGCAGACGGACGAAGCCAAAAAGGCCGCCATTGCCCGCGTTAAAACCGATATCGGCGCGCATATCCGCGACATTGCCGAAAAATACCTGACCCCGGGCGTGACGCAGGAGATTGCCATTCTGTTCGTGCCGGCCGAGTCGCTCTATGCCGATTTGCAGGAGCATTTCGAGGATATGGTGCAGCGCGCCCATCGGGCCCGCATCCTGATTGTCTCGCCCTCGCTGCTGATGATGGCCATTCAGGTGATGCAGGCGATTGTGCGCGACAGCAAAATGCGCGAACAGGCCCACCAGATTCAGGACGAGGTCCGCCGCCTGCTCGAGGATGTCGGCCGCCTGCGCGACCGCGTCGGCAAGCTCGACACCCATTTCCGGCAATCGCAAGAGGACGTGATCCAGATCACCACCTCGGCCGACAAAGTACTCAAACGCGGCGAGCGGATCGAGGCCATGGATTTCGAGGCCCCCGCCATTGCACTCACCGCCGGCCAACCCGCCCCGCTCGGCGAGATGATGCCACCGCCGGAGCCCGACACCCTGCCCTCGCCGCTCAACCGCAACCGCGATTTGCTGGGATGAGGATTGCCGGGAGCAACCGCGCACAACACATCATCGTGAGATTGATGGGTTTCTGACTATCGAGGACAAGCAGCCTAGAGAGAGACGATCTCTAGGCGCAACTCAATCCTTCACCACCATGATATGCACGCGGCGCGGGCCGTGGGCGCCGAGCAGGATGACCTGTTCGATATCGCCCGAGCGTGATGGACCGGTCACCCAATTGACCACACGCGGCATCTGGCCCTTGCCGTATTGGGCACGCAGATTGGACCACATGGTCTCGTAATCGCCGGTAATATCCTTGGCACTGACCACAACCAAAGCGTGATCGGGCAGAAAATTGATGGTGGTGGGATTATCCGCACTCGCCGTCATCACCAGCGTGCCGGTTTCGGCAACACCGGCAAAGGCATGGTTGAGACCGGCCAGATCATTGCCGTCGCTGGGGCCGTGCGACAATTCGATGGCCGTCTTGCCCCAGTCCAGATCCGCCATGCGCGGATCGCTGCCGATGCGCAACTGCGCGGGCAGGTTATTCTGGCGCAGATAATCGGCCACCGCAGCAGGCACATCCTGATAGGAAGCCACATCGACGACAGAGGACAGCGTCGCCTCGGCCTGTTCCTTGAACAGTGCGACTTGCCCCTCATGCGGCAATTGGCCGCGCGCCACGGTCAAACCACGCGGGGCATTGGCCAGCCGTTCGGTGACGGTGTCGAGCCTTGGCTTTTCCTGACCTGTCACGCCCAGCGAGCGGCGGATGGTGGACAGGATTTCCTCGCGCGCGCTCATGCGGCCCTCCCATTGTTCGGGGTCGATTGGCGTTGGGCCTGATAGCGGCTCTGGAAGGTCCCGCCTTGCGGGGCCGGAAAATCGCGGTAATCCGTCCAGCCCGAAGCCAGCGGCAGCGAGGTGAAACGGCCGGTATCGCGGCCCATCCATCCCATGACATTCATCATCAAGTTGGTAGCGAAGCGGTAAAGCGCCGGACGCTTGGCAAAAAACGCCCAGAATTTGATGCCCGAGCGCATGGTGGCAGGCGACAGATGCCGTTCGAATTCATGCTCGCGCCAATGCCGCATCATCTTGGGCAAGGGAATCCGCACCGGACAGACACTCTCGCAACGGCCGCAGAAAGTCGAGGCATTGGGCAGATGGCCCGCTTTGTCGACGCCCAGCAAAGTCGGTGTCAGCACCGCACCCATCGGACCGGGATAGACCCAGCCATAAGCATGGCCGCCGACAGCGTGATAAACAGGGCAATGGTTCATGCAGGCCCCGCAGCGGATACAACGCAACATGTCCTGGAACGCCGTGCCAAGCATGGATGAGCGCCCATTGTCTAAAATCACAACATGGTAATTTTCGGGCCCGTCGAGATCGGTCGCGCGGCGTGGCCCGGTCGAGAATGTCGTGTAAACCGACATTTCCTGCCCGGTCGCCGAGCGGGCAAGCACGCGCAAAATCTGGCTGACATCTTCCAGCGTCGGCACGATTTTTTCAAGCGAAGCAATCACGATGTGGGTTTTGGGCAAGGTTTGCGTCAGATCGCCATTGCCCTCATTGGTCACAATGATCGAGCTGCCGGTTTCGGCCACCAGAAAATTCGCGCCGGTAATACCGACATCCGCCGCCAGAAATTTCGAGCGCAACACCTGCCGCGCTTCGGTCAGCAATTGCACCGGCTCGGACAAATCACGATCGGCATCGAGATGGGTGTGGACACGGCGAAAATCGCTTTCCACCTGTGTCGCATTCAAATGGACGGCAGGGGCGATGATATGCGAAGGCGCCTCGTCGCGCAGCTGGATGATATACTCACCCAGATCGGTTTCCACCGGCACAATACCCGCCGCATCCAGTGCAGCATTGAGCGCGATCTCCTCCGAGATCATCGACTTGCCCTTGGTGACCGTTTTGGCACCCGCTTCATGGCAAATGCCCAGAATAATCTTGCGTGCTTCCTCGGCGGTGCGCGCCCAGTGCACATGTCCGCCTGCCGCCGTCACATTGGCCTCGTACCGCTCGAGATAAAGATCGAGATGCGCCAAAGCGTGGTTTTTGATGTCGCGAGCGGAATCACGCAGGGCCTCGAATTCAGGCAATTTGGCCGCAACGGCAGCGCGCTTGTCGATAAAGCCGGAGCGGACATTGGTCATCGCCCGCTGCAGTTGCGGATCGGCGAGGGCCTCTGTGGCATTGTCGATAAAACGGTTGGTGGTTGGATGGGCACTCATGATGCGCTCCTTATGACTGTGCGCTGACGCGCGGTGCGCCAATCGGCGGCTCGTCGGTCATCCCGGCCAGCACCTCGGCCACATGCCGTACCTCGATTGCCTTGCCCTCGCGGGCCAATTTGCCTGCCATGTTCATCAGACAGCCGAGATCTCCGGCCAGCAGGGTCGGAGCCCCCGATTCGGTGATATTATCGGTTTTTTTCTCGACGATGGAATTTGAAATCTCGCCGTATTTAACCGCGAATGTGCCCCCGAAACCGCAGCAGACCTCACTCTCGTTCATCTCGACCATGGTCAGACCTTTGACGGTTCCGAGCAATTGTCGCGGCTGGTTCTTGATC
>CANGQA010000023.1 GCA_947455995.1 Hyphomicrobiales bacterium
CTCTGACCCGACCAAGGTCGGGCGAACATAAGCCCTAAACCAGAGAAAACATATCGGCTCGCTGAAGGAATAAACCACCAACGTCCGCCGTCTGTGAACGCGTTATAGAACCCCCAAACCAATAGAGTCAACACTCATATGTGAAAAAATTGTCATAATACGAATACCGTTACAAACAATTCGAACAAATGAACATTTTTTATCAATATTTTCATGGACTTGATCTGTTTTTATCTTCCATGCATTTTCTGCCGTTTTATCACCGGTCAAACCTTTTAGGCTGCTCTTGCGGTGTTTGTATGCCGGTTTTTCTGGATTTTTGTGCCCCTGTCCGATGCAATTGCCCAGCTAACATCCAGATTGCTGCCTTTTTGATGTGCGAAAGGAGGTTCTGATGGACATGCAACGGTGGTTTGAAACTATGCTTCACAACCAATGATGCCATTGTCCCCCGACACCGGCAATTAAGCCATCAATATCGTTGTTGGTCTGTATCTCCACATTTCCGACAAACATCTATATAGAGACATGATGATGAGACAGATGAGCCGGCCCAACCTGATGCGACAAGGCGGTATGACACCCAATCTCGGTGTTTTGCCACCTATGGCCGTATCGGGAGTTGGCCTGCCGTTCGACCGGCGCTCGGTCAATATCCGCTGGTTGACAGCCACAGCCCTTGTCGGATTAGGGGGGGCGGTGCTGCTTGGTCTGGCTATCCTTGCCTCGACCGACAAGCGCAGCATGCTGGCTTTTGTCCCGGAGCTTGTTTCAGACGCAACCCAGCGCATGCGCACCGTATTCGACGGTTCGGTCCAACGTGGCGACCGCCTAGTGCCTTTGGTGGAAAATTTATCGGCCCGTCAGGTTTTGCGGATTCCCACCCCCGTCAAAATCGATGACCGCGAGGTCATGAGATTAAAGCCTTATATCAGGGTCTCGACTAAACTCGCGCTGAATCTGTCGGGTGCGGTCAATGATATTCCGAATTTCAATCCACAGCAGATTTTTGCGGCCGGTGACCAGCCCTTGCCCAAGGTTGATCAACCTTTGATCCGTGCCGATGAGAACGAAGCCTTTGTTCAGAAAAAACCGTTGTTAAGCGTGACGGATCCCAATGGACCTTTCCTGAGCCTCTCCGAAAGCCAGATCGAGGAACAGGTCGAGGAAATACGTGTTGCAGCATTGGTGGCAACCAGAACGAGTCTTGTGCCCAATATCCTGATTGCCCCCCAGCAAATGCTGGCGCGCACTTTGCCTCTGGCAGGGAGTGAGCCGCTGCGCCGCGACACAACGGTCAGTGATACGGCTTTTTCCAATATCCGCGTCACCGTTGCACCTGAAAACGTCACGACCATTCCGATGCGGGTCACAAAGGGGCCCGACGCACCGCCTCCGGCTGAAAAATTCATGCTGGCGCGCAAGAGTGATACATTCGAACAAATACTGATTGCCAATGGCGTGCCACAGCCCGAAGCCCGCAGTGCCTTTGCCACCATCGCACCGCGCCTCAAGGAAGGCACGATCCGCGACGGGCAGAAGCTCAAAATTCTGACCACCCAGCCCGACAACAAAGCCAGCCAGGTCAATCTGCTTCGGGCGATTGTCTATGATGAGGACCGCGCTCTGGCCATTCTGGTGAGAAATGACCGTGGCCAATTTGTCGCGATTGCACCGCCAACCAGCCCGCAAGCCGCTCCGGTCGCCACCCAGAACAATACAGACAATGATGACGAGAGCGGCGGGGTCTCACTCTATCAGAGTCTGTTTGAGACCGGCTTTCGCAACGATATTCCGCGTCCGATCATCGATCAGCTGCTGCGTGTCTTTTTCTTCGATACCGATTTGCAAAAGCGGGTGAATGACGGCGACAGTTTCGAAGTATTCTATAATGATGATGACGAGCGTGAAGCGCGCAAAGAAGTCCTCTATGCCTCTTTGACGACGGGCAATATCACACGGCGCTATTACCGCTACCAGAGCGGGAAGAGCGGCAATGTCGAACATTATGATGAAACAGGCCGCTCGAACCGCGCCTTCCTGCTGCGCAAACCGATTACCGAAGGCACCCTGCGTTCAGGCTTTGGTTTGCGCTATCATCCCGTTCTGCACTACTCCAAGATGCACACCGGCATTGACTGGTCGGACAAGATCGGAACCCCGATCATTGCCGCAGGTGACGGACTGGTGATCAAGGCCGAATGGGATTCGGGCTATGGTCGCCGCGTTGAAATCCAGCATAATTACAATTTCATAACCACCTACTCGCATATGTCGGCTTTTGCTGCCGATATTGTCGAAGGCACGACGGTACGCCAGGGTCAGGTCATTGGCTATCTCGGCAGCTCCGGGCTTTCAACCGGGCCGCATCTGCATTACGAGGTGAAGGTCAATGAGAATTATGTCGATCCTCTTGGCATCCGATTGCCGAGCAATCGCGAGCTTGACCGCATGCAACTGGCCGAGTTCAAACGCGAACGGGAACGGATCGATGATCTGATCAGACAATCCACAAACGGCAACCTCACAGCCGATCGGACCATCCGCTGAATAACCCCTTCCATTATCTGTCTGTTTCCAACATTTTTTCTTGTTCGGCTGGAATGTCATGCTTCATATTTTTACGATTGTTGCGCCAGTGTTCGGTCTGCTTGCGCTGGGTTTTGCTGCCCGCGCCAGCGACTATATCCCTGAACGCACCGGCGAAGGTCTGGCCGATTTTGTCTATTCGATTGCTATTCCCTGCCTGATTTTCAAAACACTGACCAGTGTCAACCTGCCAGAAGCCCAGCCCTGGGGCTATTGGTTCGCCTATTTTGGCGGGGTTGCTATTGTATGGGCGATGGGCTCGGCCCTGGCCAAATATGTTTTTGATACCCCCTTGATCCCACGCACCATTGCCGGTTTTGCCTCCTCACAAGCCAATACCGTGCTGATGGGGATCCCGTTGATTCTGGAAAGTTTTGGTCCCGAAGGGGCGGTCCCGCTGTTTCTTTTGGTGGCCGTGCATCTGCCGATCATGATCGCTGTTGGCACTTTGCTGGCCGAAGGCCGCGGAATGCACTGGAGCAAACTGCTGCGGCAATTGCTGATGCATCCAATCCTGATGTCCATTTTTGTATCGGTTGCTTTCAAGCTCACGCATCTGGATGTCCCGGATGTGCTGCGCTCGATTGTCAACCAGATCGGCAGTGCGGCAATTCCTTGCGCCCTGTTTACCATGGGCATGGCCTTGCGCCGTTATGGCATCAGGGATCATTTGTCCCTGACCCTGTGCTTGACCTTTCTCAAACTGGTCGTCCATCCCGCACTGGTGATGCTGCTGGCCTGGACCTTATTCGATATGCCGAAAGTCTGGGCTGGTGTCGCAGTCCTGTTTGCCGCCTCCCCTGTTGGCATCAACGCCTATCTGTTTGCCGAACGCTACAAGCAAGGTGTTGGGATTGCCTCGGGAGCGATTGCTCTGTCGACCGGGCTTTCCACTGTCACGATTACGGCCTGGTTGATGATTTTGGGGGTGGGCCAGTAAACCGCTGACCAGAACTGCTCAGCTCAGGCAAAACCCAACATGGCGCGTATCATGGCGGGGCTGGCACCTTCCTCGCGCCACAGGCGCAAGGGTTTGGACATCCGGCTTTTGGCCAGTTTGGCACCGCCAGCATCAGTGATCAGATCATGGTGGTAATAATGCGGGGTTGGCAGGCCAAGCAGAGCTTGCAGCAAACGGTGCAGATCGGTCGCCGCTTCAAGATCGCGTCCGCGCACCACATGAGTGACCCCTTGCAAAGCATCATCGACCACCACCGACAGATGATAGCTGGTGGCAATATCCTTGCGCAGCAAGACAGCATCGCCCCAGAGGTGCGGAACAATAGTCTGGGTGATCCATTCGGTATCTTGGGTATTTTTATGGCCTGCAAAGGCCTGGTAGGTCAGGTGATGGCCAACAACCGCCTGCAAAGCGGCATCCATCCTTAAACGCCATGCCACCGGCAGACCCTCCAAAGGTGGGGTGTGGAGGCAGTGGCGCGAATACAGCGGTGCGCCATCGGGATCGCAGGCCACCTCATCGGAACCCGAAAGGAGCTGCGCCTGACGAGCCACCCGCTGGCGTGTGCAATCGCAGGCAAACAGCAACCCGCGTTGTCGCAAAGTGTCGGCCGCATGACGGTAATCATCCATATGGGCAGACTGGAAGCGCACAGGACCGTCAAAGGCAATGCCGAGCCATTCCAGATCCTCAAAAATGGCTTGAACATGCTCGCTGCGGCTGCGCAAACGGTCGATATCCTCAATTCTCAGCAAAAGCTTTCCACCATGCCGCCGCGCTTCTTGCTCGTTCAGCAAGGCGGAATAGGCATGACCCAAATGCAAAAGACCATTGGGACTGGGGGCAAAACGAAAGACGGGTTGCATCATTATGCCACTATCATGCACCATGCCCCCTCTCAAAGCAAAGCATGATGAGCCGCTGATGTCCCCATTTCGAATATCCGGTTTGATTGATCATGAGGAGGCTCTCGATCAGGCACTTGTTGCCCTGTTGGAAGCCAATCCGGCCTTGCGTCCGCTTTACGAGATCGGCGGCAAGCCACCTTTACGCAAACGAGCACCCGGTTTCAAAGGACTGGCAGGCATTATAGTGTCGCAGCAAGTGTCCACGGCCAGTGCCGCCGCCATCTGGAAACGGGTCGAGAACCGCTTTCCCGCCCTTGATATCGGCGATATACTCGCCAGCGACGATGCGGCGTTGCAAGCCTGTGGCTTGTCGCGGCCCAAGATCCGCACCCTGCGCGCCATTGCAGAAGCGGTGGATTCGGGACAACTGGATTTCAACCGGCTTGGCACTGGATCAATCGAGGATGCTTTTCAGTCACTGGTCGCGGTCAAGGGCATCGGGCCGTGGACCGCCGATCTCTATCTGTTGTTTTGTCTGGGCCATGCCGATGCGTTGCCTGCCGGTGATCTCGCTTTGCAGGAGGCCGCAAAGATGGGCTTCGACCTGTCCCAACGGCCATCGGCGCAAGCTCTAACAGAGCTGGCAGAAGCGTGGCGGCCTTGGCGCGGTGTCGCTGCAAAGCTGCTTTGGGCCTATTATGGCGCAATGAAACGCCGGATTGGAGAACCATCTTGATCATCATGCCAAAGTGCTGTTGAACAGCAAGACTGAACCCTGAAACCAATTCTTATTCCGCGAGGCTCCCATGGCGCGCCCTGCCCGCTCCACCCGCGCCGACTATCGGCACATGACCCCGATCACAACACGTTGGTGCGACAATGATGTCTTCGCCCATGTCAATAATGTGGTCTATTATCAATGGTTCGATACGGCAGTGACCGGCTATCTGCTCAAGACCGGCGTGCTTGATCCTTTGCGGTCGCCCGTGATCACTTTGGTGGTGGAAACCCGCTGCAGCTATTTTGAAAGCACCAGCTTTCCCGACCTCATCGAGGTCGGCATTGCAATCAAACAGTTGGGCACCTCATCGATGACCTATCAGATCGGTATTTTCAAACAGGGTCAGGATCTGGCCATTGCGCAGGGACATCTGATCCATGTGGCGGTGGATCGGGCCAGCAATAGCAGCACGCCGATCCCGGATCCGATGCGCAAGGCGCTGGAAGCAATCCAGATTTGATGTCACACCGATAAAGTTCACCTTGACCGAATGTTCGCCGGCCCACACAAAGGGGCAGTGCTCCCGCTTCGGGTGTTTTGAGAACCGATGATGAAAAGCTCGCTCGACCCTGACACCATGACCTGCCTGCCCTGCCAGCCTGCTGCAGGCCCGGCCCCTCGCCATTCCACGGTTCCGGTCTCGGTCGGCGGCGTGATGATCGGCGGAGGCGCACCGATTGCCGTGCAATCGATGACCAATACCGACACTGCCGATATTGCGGGCACGATTGCCCAAGTGGCCGCATTGGCCCGCGCCGGCTCGGAACTGGTGCGCATTACAGTGGATCGGGACGAGGCTGCAGCGGCGGTTCCCCATATCCGCGACGGCCTCCTGAAGCAGGGCATTGCAATGCCGTTGATCGGAGATTTCCATTATATCGGCCACACGCTGCTGGCCGAACATCCCGCTTGCGCAGAAGCGCTCGATAAATACCGGATCAATCCGGGGAATGTTGGCTTTCGCGAGAAGCGCGACCGCCAGTTCACCGCGATCATCGAACAGGCGATCCGCTACAACAAAACAATCCGGATCGGCGCCAACTGGGGATCGCTCGATCAGGAACTGCTCACACATCTGATGGACATCAATGCCAAAAGTCCACAGCCGCTCGAGGCGCGTGCGGTGACACGCGAGGCTATGGCACAATCGGCTATCCTGTCGGCTGATCGGGCTGTCGAATTGGGCCTGCCCAAGCACAAGATCATCCTGTCGGCCAAGGTGTCGGCAGTTCAGGATCTGATTACCGTGTACCGGATGCTGGCTGAACGGTGCGATTATGCGCTGCATCTGGGCCTCACAGAGGCGGGAATGGGGACCAAGGGCATTGTCGCCTCGGCAGCCGCGCTCGGCGTGCTGTTGCAGGAAGGCATCGGCGACACGATCCGCGTGTCACTGACACCCGAGCCCAATGGCGACCGGACCCGCGAGGTCAAGGTCGCACAGGAAATCCTGCAAACCATGGGCTTTAGAACATTCGTGCCACTGGTGGCTGCTTGTCCGGGTTGCGGACGCACCACCTCGACGGTGTTTCAGGAACTGGCTGGCGACATCCAGAACTGGATTATCGACTCCATGCCACACTGGAAAACCCGGTATCCCGGCGTTGAAAATCTCAATGTCGCGGTGATGGGCTGCATCGTGAATGGACCGGGCGAATCCAAACATGCCGATATCGGCATTTCTCTGCCAGGAACGGGTGAAACGCCGACAGCTCCGGTATTTGTCGATGGCGCAAAAGTCGCCACCTTGCGTGGCCCGAGCCTTGTGACCGACTTCAAAACCATGGTCGGCGACTATATCGAAAAGCGTTACGGCCCCCAGGCCTAAGATCAACTGCCTAAGATCAATTGCCTGAAATCAATGGCCTGAGATCAATTGCCAGAGATCAGGCTGGCCCCGATATTGATCGACAGGGCCAGAACAGCCGTGTTGAACACAAAGGCAATGAGACATTGCAGCATGGTGACCTGCCGCATCGGGCGGGAGAGAATGTTCACATCGGCAGTCTGGGCCGCACAGGCAATCACAAAAGACTGGTACATGAAATCGCTGTAATCTGGCTCGGCATCACCGGGGAATTGCAGGCCGCCATGCTCGGCCCCCGCATGCTCCTTGTAGTAGAGATTGGCGTAATGCAAAGCGAAAGTGATGTGGGTGAAAATCCATGATAGGGCAACCGTAACCCCTGTCAGGAGCAGATGGGCCAACGGGCTGTTGCCGGATTTGATCGTGGCCAACTCGACCAGAATGGCCGCAAAACTCGCCACTGCTCCGAAAACTGTGACAATCAGGATGATCCCATCACCCTCGTCATTCAGCGCGGCCCGCTTACGGCAGAGTTCGACAGTAGAGCCATAAGTCAGATGCACCACCAAGCCAATGTAAAGGAGAGCAGCCAAATCCCATGCCACCAGAAGCCGCGTTGTCTGCCGCCAGCTTTCAGGCATGAATTGATAGCTTTCCAGACCGCATAACAGTGCAAACATCATGCGCCGGCGGGCCAGAAAAAATACCCGCAGTCTGCGCATCACTGAAGGGCGGAGCGAATGGGTCAACGGATTGGTGTTCATCGTTTGCGGGCTCCTGTAAACCTGACAGCATCACGCAAGGGATCGGCTTCGGGGCCGAACCTTGCCAAAGCCGCGAGTGCGGCTTCCACATGCATCTGAACCTCACGGCGTGCGGCCTCGATCCCCAGCACCTGCACCAGCGTGGCTTTGCCTTTGGCCTCGTCCTTGCCCACGGCCTTGCCCAGTGTGGCACTATCGGCTTCCACATCCAACACATCATCGGCAATCTGGAACGCAATCCCCAGCGAACGGCCATAACGGGCCAGAGCTTCGCGCTGGTCGAGTGACGCGCCTGCCAGAATTGCCCCTGCCTCGACGGCAAAAAGCAACAAGGCCCCCGTTTTCATCGCCTGCAACTGGCGAATAGCCTCGGGAAGGAGTTTTAGCGGTTGGCCACCATGGGTATGGCGTCCCTCAGCAGCCAGATCGAGCATCTGTCCACCCACCATGCCGCCCACACCGGAAGCTCGCGCCAAACCGCGCACCAGCTGCAACCCCACCCGTGGATCGGGATGCACCTGCGGGCTGGCGATCACATCGAAGGCCAGCGTAAGCAGTCCATCACCCGCCAGAATGGCAGTGGCCTCGTCAAAGGCCTTGTGCACAGTCGGCTGGCCGCGCCGCAGATCATCATCATCCATCATCGGCAGATCATCATGGACCAGCGAATAGCAATGGACACATTCCAGAGCCGCCGCAGCGATCAGTGCCCCATCCGCCACAGGCCCGCCACAGGCCTTATGGGCTGAAACCAGCAAAAACGGGCGCAGCCGCTTGCCGCCTGCCAGAGCGGCATGACGCATGGAGGCCAAAAGACGGTCCGGACGCACGATTTCACCCTCAAGCGCCGTATCCATCAACAGACTGTCGAGCAACTGTTCGACCTGAAGGGCAACAGCGGTCAATTGCGTTTCAAAATCAGGAGCAACCATTCAAAAACCTTGCAAATTGGCCGTCGAACCCGCCGCCGGACTGGAGGCTAGCCTACCGGATCGCAGGAGAACGACAGCAGGTCAAGCCATCTCTCCCCTGCTTATTTAAAAGAAGTTGCATCAGCACACTAGCATTCGTGCCAATGTGCCTGTATATGAGCGCACTTGAATTTAGCTTCGGGCTCGATGGTGATCTTGTGATAACCACTGAAATCCCGGTGCGCGAAATGCCTAGCGGGAGAATTCCATGGCCGTTCCTAAACGTAAGACTTCGCCGATGAAACGCGGTTTTCGTCGCTCCGCCGATGCCCTGAGTGCCCCGACCTATGTCGAGGACAAGGACTCGGGTGAATTGCGCCGTCCCCACCATATCGACCTGAAGACCGGCATGTATCGCGGTCGTCAGGTTTTGAAAGTGAAGTCGGAAGCTTAATCTCTCCGATCTGATCTTTTTATGCCCAAACAAAAAGCGACGGCTCCAGCCGTCGCTTTTTTTATGCCATGCACCTCACAATCGCCGATAGCACGATTAGTGTGATGGTTACTTTCCTGCAAATTTATCCAACCGGCGTTGCAAATCCGACAATTCCCGTTTGAGGTCATCGATATCCTCGGCAGGTTCGGATACGACTGGCCCAGCGGTTGTCTGTTCACCGGTCGCAGGATCAATTCCTGCCGCACCGCCTGGCACGAAGGCATTGAACAGCGACAAGGACTGGCGGAACATATCCATGTTTTTGGCCACCTGTGCCTCTGTCAGTCCGAAAGTCGGAAAGGTCGTAGCGAACTGGTCACGGAATTTCTGCTGGTTCTCGGTCAGCGCCTTGATCGAATGTTCCAGATAGGTCGGCACCAATGATTGCATGCTATCGCCATAAAAACCGATCAACTGCCGCAAGAACGATACAGGCAACAGGTTCTGGCCATTTTTGCCTTCCTGCTCGAAAATGATTTGAGCCAGCACGGAACGGGTAATGTCATCACCGGTTTTGGCATCGCTCACAACAAAGTCTTCGCCACGTTTGACCATCACAGCCAAATCGTCCAGCGTCACATAGGTGCTGGTTCCGGTATGATAGAGGCGACGATTGGCATATTTCTTAATGGCAATAGGTGGTTTTTTGCTTGTCATCTCTTGGCCACTCTGTCCCAGACCTCAAAGCGGGTCACTCTTTGTTATTATAGACAATCACTTTGCTATCAGGCGACAAAAATTCTCTATTGGCAAGCCCCCACACGCCAGACGTGGGTTTCACAACCGCTGCTCCTGCCTTTGCCTACGACCAAAGTGGCAGTGCGAAAGAACAAGAGCCTACCTCGTTTTACTGCCTTGACGACAGGGGGGCAGAATTGAAACAATCAATCGAAACGACAAGCCTGTCGTAGAGGGTAATAAAAAGGGCACATTGATTCAGACAAGCATCATGCAAGCATCATGACGACAGATTTATCCACCTGCCACATCCATCTGCCACACGGGCTGAATATCTTCCCATGATGCAGATCAAGGATAACGACGGAATCATGAAGCATAAACAATCAAGACGTGCCATAATCGAACCCTTATTTTTGTCAGTCTGATTGGGAACAATCGGGCCAATCGCGCCAAGTCCGCTCGGAGGAATAAATTTCATGGCTTCTACAGATATCGTCATCGTCAGCGCTGCCCGCACACCTGTCGGCTCTTTTGGGGGGGCCCTGTCGACATTGTCCGCCCATGATCTCGGGGCTTTGGCTATCAAAGCGGCGCTGGAACGCTCGCATGTGTCCGCCGACGAGGTGGACGAAGTTATTTTGGGCCAGATTTTGACTGCCGGCGGTGGCCAGAACCCTGCCCGGCAAGCTGCCATGGCTGCCGGTGTCCCCAAGGAAAAAACCGCATGGGGCTTGAACCAGCTCTGTGGTTCGGGCCTGCGCGCTGTCGCACTCGGCCTTCAACAGATCACCAACGGCGATGCCAACATCATCGTGGCTGGCGGTCAGGAATCGATGTCGCAGTCACAGCACACGGCGTTTTTGCGCAATGGCACCAAAATGGGTGACATGAAATTCGTCGACACCATGCTGCGTGACGGCCTGCTTGATGCTTTCCACGGCTATCACATGGGCAATACGGCTGAAAACGTCGCTGCCAAATGGCAGATCAGCCGCGAGGAACAGGACCAGTTTGCGACCGCTTCGCAGAACAAAGCCGAAGCGGCACAGAAGGCCGGTAAATTCAAAGACGAGATCGTGCCTGTCACCATCACAAGCAAAAAAGGTGATATCATTGTCAGCGATGACGAATATATCCGCCACGGCACAACCTTCGAGGCCCTGTCGAAACTGCGTCCCGCCTTCAACAAGGAAGGCTCTGTTACTGCAGGCAATGCATCGGGCATCAATGACGGCGCTGCTGCCGTTGTGTTGATGACTGCTGCTGAAGCAGCCCGCCGCGGTCTGACCCCGCTGGCCCATATCAAGTCTTGGGCTACCGCCGGTGTTGATCCTGCAGTGATGGGTTCAGGCCCTATTCCTGCCAGCCGCAAGGCCCTGGAAAAGGCTGGTTGGACCATCAATGATCTTGACCTGATCGAAGCCAACGAGGCTTTTGCGGCACAGGCCATTGCCGTGAATAAGGATCTCGGTTGGGATACATCCAAGGTCAATGTGAACGGCGGCGCAATTGCCATCGGCCACCCCATCGGGGCATCCGGCGCCCGCGTGCTGGTTACATTGCTGCACGAAATGGGTCGTCGCAATGCCCATAAAGGTCTTGCCACACTCTGCATCGGCGGCGGTATGGGCATCGCCCTCTGCGTCGAACGCTAAGAACCACTGGGGGAAGAGGGCCAACCCCTCTCCCCCATTCGCGTTGTTGCATCAAAATCACCATAAAAATGCAGCCTAAGAGCAGGCCGTTCCTGCCGCTGCCATTACAACAGGGGGAATTCTCATGGGACGTTTAGCAGTAGTCACCGGCGGCACACGCGGCATAGGCGCAGCCATCAGTAAGGCCTTGAAAGCAGCAGGCTATCAGGTTGCCGCCAATTATGCTGGCAATGACGAAGCCGCGCAGAAATTCAAGGCAGAGACCGGTATTCCCGTCTATAAATGGGATGTGGGCGATTATGACGCTTGCGCGGCAGGCATCAAGCAGATCGAAGCCGATTTGGGTCCGGTCGAGGTTCTGGTCAACAATGCCGGCATTACCCGTGACGGCATGTTCCACAAAATGACCAAAGAACAATGGTCTGCAGTCATCCGCACCAATCTCGACAGCCTGTTCAACATGACCCATCAGGTCTGGGAAGGCATGCGGAACAGAAGCTTTGGCCGTGTGATCGTCATCTCATCCGTCAATGGCCAGAAGGGCCAAATGGGGCAGGTGAACTATTCGGCTGCAAAGGCTGGTGATCTGGGCTTCATCAAGGCGCTCGCCCAAGAAGGAGCCATCAAAAACATCACTGTGAATGCAATCTGCCCAGGCTATATCGGCACAGAAATGGTTCAGGCGATTGACGAGAATGTCCTGAAGACCCGCATCTTGCCGCAGATTCCGGTTGGTCGCCTCGGCACCCCGGAAGAAATCGGCCGCTGCGTGGTCTTTCTGGCCGCCGACGATGCCGGTTTCATTACAGGCTCAACCATCTCGGCCAATGGCGGGCAAAATCTGGTCTGAACAGATGATCTTCCATCGAGATCAAGGCGGGATGAGATCCCGCCTTTTTTATTGGCGTGCTCATTTATCGCGTCTATGACGGATATCAGGGCTTTTTAGATTTGTTTTTATCGTCATTTCTGGCAAAGCAAAAGGATGACCCAGCATTCACAATCCGAAGATCAAGCTGCACCAAAATTGACTAAGCCGTTTGCCACTTTTGCCGGCTTTGGCGCCATTGCCTTATGGTCGTCCTTGGCCCTTCTGACCACACTCACAGGCAAAATTCCACCATTCCAGCTTGCGGCTATGACCTTTCTGGTCGGCAGTTTGGTCGGAATGTCCACATGGCTGGTGCGGCCGCAGGCGATTAAGACCCTGATCCAGCCGTGGCCTGTCTGGTTGGTGGGTGTGGGCGGACTTTACGGCTATCACGCTTTGTATTTTGCTGCCCTGCAACTTGCGCCACCAGCCGAGGCGGGTCTGGTCAACTATTTGTGGCCGCTTCTCATCGTCATCGGGTCAGGCCTGCTCCCGGGACAAAGCCTGCGCCTGTCATCGATTGTTGGCGGACTATTGGGCTTTGCTGGTGTGGCTGTGCTGATTTTTGCGCGTGATGGCCTCGCCATAGAACCCGCGGCCATACCGGGTTATTTCTGTGCTTTAGCGGCTGCGGTGGTATGGGCTGCCTATTCGCTGCTCTCAAGCCGGTTCGGTGATGTACCGACCGATGCCGTGACCGGCTTTTGTTTTATCACCGCTGTTCTGGCAGCCCTGTCTCATCTGTTGTTCGAAACCACTGTATGGCCTCAAGGCGGTGGTGAGTGGATCGCGATCATAGGATTGGGGATTGGACCCGTTGGGGCCGCCTTTTATCTGTGGGATTACGGCATGAAAGCCGGGGATATCCGGGTCATCGGCTTTGCCTCTTATGCCACACCGGTCATGTCCACCATGCTGCTGGTTCTGGCTGGAAAAGCAGTGTTGGGCTGGGTACTTGCGCTATCATGTGCCCTGATTGCCGGAGGCGCCATGCTGGCGCGCCTGTCTAAGCAGAATTAAACCTCAGGCGGTCTCGTCACGCACATAATAGGTATAGGGATAAAGCGGCTTGAAGCCGATTTGCTGATAAAGTCCGCGCGCTGGCAGATTGGTCGCAACGACCTGTAAATAGGCCCGCATGGCCCCCTGCTTGCGTCCCCACGCCATCAGACCCGTAACAATCTTGCGGCCAAGACCCTGACGACGCATCGACGGGTCTGTCGCGATCTGGAAGATACCAAGCAAACCGTCTATTCTCACAGCCCGCCCAAAGGCCACCGCCACCCCATCGAGCATGATGTGCGCCAGAACCATCTGACCACCGACTGACGACAGCATCTGGTCGATCACAGCCGTTTCATCCTCGCCAAGCTGGCTGGTTTTCGCATAGGCCTGCAGCCAGTTGGCATGGGGCGGCGGGTCAAGAACCACATCCTGATCCACCACAAAACCAGCGCCCAGCGGGGCAACCTCGACCGAGGTCGTATCTTTGCGAACAAATCCCTCGGCCTGCAGATATTCGACCTCATCCGGCGTGATCGCTGGTGTCATACGCACAGTGCAAGCCACGCCGCGTTCGCGGCACAGCCGACGCGCAACCGCCAACGTTTGCGGCAAAAGGCCCACACGCGGCGTCAAAGGCGTCAAAGAGTTGACCCGACGCGACTGCGATCCAGGCGCAAAACGACATTCCCAGCCGTTCAGGACCACCACTTCAGGGGCAGGCCAGGCCGAGCCCGAATGACGCTCGATTGCTAACAGCAAAGCCGGATCACACGGGGGCCAAATCTCGGTGATCGGCACCGCCTGATCTTTAAAATGCCCCGTCACCTTGTTCAATTCCGTTTTTTACGATGCAGACAATCCAATACCAGTTCCAATGGCACAAGTCACACCTGTTCCACCCAACCCGCAATAGCCGTTGGGATTTTTGGACAAATATTGCTGATGTTCTGTCTCGGCATAATAAAACGGCTTATCTTGCGCAATTTCGGAAGTGATCGCAGCAAACCCGCGTGCAGCCAAAGCCTTCCCATACTGCAAGGCACTGGCTTGGGCCAGAGCCAGATCGGTCTCGTCCGTGACGTAAATGCTTGAACGATATTGTGTACCGACATCATTGCCCTGCCGCATGCCCTGTGTGGGATCGTGATTTTCCCAAAACACCTGCAGCAACTCCGACAAACCGATCCGGGCAGGGTCATAAACCACAAGCACAACCTCGGTATGTCCGGTCAGCCCCGAACATACTTCGCGATAGCTGGGATTGGGCGTGCTCCCGCCTGCATAGCCCACCGCTGTTACGATGACTCCCGGGATCGACCAGAATTTACGCTCTGCGCCCCAAAAGCACCCCATGCCAAACTGAACCTGACGGCTTCCAGCCTGGAAAGGTGGCAGCAGTGACGCCCCGGTGACATGATGAGGCGCTTCAATCTGCATGGGGACGGTGCGGCCAGTCAAAATTTCGGACGGCATAGGCATTTTCGGTGTCTTGCGGGCAAAAAACATAAAAAATTCTCCGTATGAGAAAATCAGCTAACCTCGATAGTCTTTTTTTGCCAGCTCGACCAGATCAATTTAAATGACGGACCGATTTAAACCAAGGTTGAAGGCGGCTTCAGCCGTGTCATCACCAGTCCGATCAGCAACAGCAAAAGGCAAAGGGGAAAACCGAACATCGGGGTAATAATATCAGTCCAAATGAATTCCTTGCCATGGAAACCAAATCTGAACGGGTTAACAAAACCCGGGTTCAAATAATCAATCAATTTCCAGACAGAATGAAACTGATTGCTTCCCGCTTCTGTGGAGATTATTGTATCATAAAGACCAACTAAAAAGCCAACAAAAATCATTATATAACCTTGCAAAACAAACACATGTCTCATTTGTTAACCCCTGTTGACGAGTTTTGTGTAACTTTATTGAAAATTTCCGTGTAATTGTGATTTGTTTATTACTCTATTTGGTGTTAATCTGATTTTTACTACATAAATAACGATTATATTATATAAATATCATCATTATTATAACCTAAAAAATAATACAACTATAAACAATAAAACCGCCTTTCTTATAATGCTAATATTTTTTAAATCAACAAAAAATGCAACTTATCCACAGAAAAATTCCGACTAATGTTCAATGGTTTTTTTTAGATTATTAAAATTTGCATTAAAATATTAATATATTATAAATTTAATAATAAATTATATATTAATAAGAGTTAAATATTAGTAAACAATATATTTATTCATGTATTTTTTAAATAATATAGAATCTTGAATTTATGAGCCGTTTAATCCTATCTGGCCAGGGTTCCACGTTGCAAAAAACTGGCTTAGCATGATTGTTCATTAATATAGCGGGGGAGAACAGACGTGATCATCGATAATGAAATTTCGGTCACAGAGGTTGTTTTACGGGCCATGGCAGGCGGGGATGATGCCCGCTTGCGCGATATTGCCGCAAGCTTTGTCCGCCACATGCATGACTTTGCGCGTGAGGTGCGGTTGACAGAAGCGGAGTTTGAAGCAGGTATCGCGATGCTCAACCGGATCGGTCAGGCTACCAATGATGTCCACAACGAGGGCATTCTGTTTTCCGATGCCATTGGCCTGTCGACCCTTGTTTGCCTGATGAACAATGGCGCCAACGGCAATACCGAGACAGCGGCTGCGTTGTTGGGGCCATTCTGGCGGATGCATTCGCCTGTCACGCCCAATGGCGGCTCGATTGTCCGTTCACCGACGCCCGGCCCTGCGCTATTTGCCCAATTCGACATTGTTGATGCCAAAGGCGAGCCGATCGAGGGTGTTGAAATTGATGTCTGGCATTCTTCTCCTGTCGGCCTTTACGAAAATCAGGACCAAGCACAGGCCGAGATGAATCTGCGGGGCAAGTTCACCTCCGACGCTCAGGGTCAATTCGGGTTCCGTTCTGTCAAGCCTGCTGGCTATCCGGTCCCGACAGATGGCCCGACGGGAGATCTATTGAGGGCACAAAATCGGCACCCCTATCGTCCTGCCCATGTGCATTTTCTCTGCTACAAACCGGGCTTTAAAACGCTGGTGACACAGGTGTTCGTCGATGACGACGAATATCTGGAAAGCGATGTGGTCTTCGGTGTCACCCGTGCCCTGATCGGTGATTTCAAGAAGCATGAGATTGGCACGCCGCCCGACTCAGAGACCAGCGCACCATGGTATACGCTGGCCTATCGCTTTGTGATGGAAGCGGGAGAAGCAAAACTACCGCATCCGCCAATTAAATAATTGACCCGCAAATCATCAATCCGGCAGGGTCTGGTTATAAGCTCCCACGCTCGGCTCCTGTTTCAACAGTGCGTCGAGTGTTTCGAACATGGTCCGCATACGGGCTTTTGATACAGGGCTTTCAACCACAACAACCAGTTCCGGCTTGTTGGATGAAGCGCGCACAAGGCCCCAAGTCCCGTCTTCTACTGTCACACGCACACCATTGACGGTCACAACATCACGGATAGCCTGACCGGCAATCTTCTGGCCTTTGGCCTGCATATCCTGAATCAGGGCGACGATGCGGTCAACAACCCCGTATTTCAATTCATCGGGGCAATGGGGGGCCATGGTCGGCGATCCATAGGTTACGGGCAGAGCGCGGTAGAGATCGGCCATGGTGTGATCGGGACTGCGGTCCATCATATCCAGCACCGCAATCGCTGTCACAACGCCATCATCATAACCGCGCCCGACAGGAGCGTTGAAAAAGAAATGGCCGGATTTCTCAAACCCTGCCAAAGCATTCAACTGCGCTACCCGCCGTTTGATGTAGGAATGACCCGTTTTCCAGAAATCGGCCTTTACACCGTTCTTGATCAGCTCGGGATCGGTCGCAAACAGCCCGGTCGATTTAACATCAACCACGAATGTCGCGGCAGGATGCAAACGGGACAGATCGCGCGCCAGCATCACACCAATTTTATCGGCAAAAATCTCGTTGCCTTCATTATCGACAACCCCGCAACGATCGCCATCACCGTCAAAACCCAGCCCGACATCGGCACCGGTTTCACGCACACGCTCGGCCATTGCATGCAACATCTTCATGTCTTCGGGATTGGGATTGTAATGCGGGAAGGTAAAATCAAGCCTGGTATCCATCGGAATCACATCGACACCCAGCGCTTCGAGGATCTGAGGGGCGAAAGCGCCAGCGGTTCCATTGCCGCAAGCTGCCACAGCCTTGATCCGCCTTTTAAACGGGGCGCGCTTGGTGAGATCCGCAATATAGGTCGCAGCAAAATCCTGGACATAGTGGTAGGAACCACCGGCCTGCACACTAAAAAGACCGCCGATCACAATATCACGCAACCGGCCCATTTCTTCCGGCCCGAACGTGACAGGACGCTGTGCGCCCATTTTGACGCCGGTCCAGCCATTGTCATTATGCGAAGCCGTGACCATGGCCACACACGGGACATCAAGCGCGAATTGCGCGAAATAGGCCATCGGCGACATCGCCAGCCCGATATCATGCACCTTGCAGCCTGCCGACATCAACCCGTTCACAAGGGCCAGCTTGATGCTTTGCGAATAAGAACGGTAATCATGTCCCACGACAATTTCAGGCTTGACGCCCAGTTCGCGGATGAGCGTGCCCAGCCCCATGCCAAGCGCCTGAACACCCATGAGGTTGATTTCTTTCTCAAAGTACCAGCGCGCATCATATTCACGAAAACCTGTGGGCTTGACCAGAGGAAGGGATTCATAGGCAGCCGTATTGTGGTCAAGGGCAGCAACTGGGGTCGGAAACATCTGGAACCTCGTGTCAAAATCAGGATCATTTGCCGGTTTACCCGCAGGTTCCCCTCCTAACAATCCAACCAATCCGTGAGAAACAATCGCCTCATCAGGATACATTCTCGCGATCTTTGATGAATATGGCATTAACGAAGTAAAACTTACGGGACGCAGAGGATAGATTACCCATCGGAATCAATCGGGCGCACATCATGCTCGAATGCAGCGGCAAACAGCGCACGGGTATAGGCACTTTGCGGGGAGGCAAGCATCTGGCTGGCCAAACCCTCTTCCACCACTTTACCCTGCCGCATGACGGCGATACGCGAGGCCAGTGCGCGCACCACTTTCAAATCATGACTGATAAACAGGAAAGCCATGCGGTGCTTGGCCTGAATATCGCGAAGCAAACCAACAATCTGGGCTTGCACCGACATATCCAGCGCGGACGTCGGCTCGTCAAGCACCACAAAACGCGGTTGCAACGCAATGGCGCGGGCAATGGCAATGCGCTGGCGCTGCCCCCCGGAGAACTCATGCGGATAGCGGTCCATCCCCATCGGGTCCAGACCGACATCGATCAGGGCTTGCGCGACAATTTCGCGCGTTTGGACACTATCCAGCTTGCGCTCAAGCACCGTCAGGCATTCAGCAACAATGTCCGCCACCGACAGCCGCGGCGACAGCGAGCCATAGGGATCTTGAAAGACCACTTGCATATTCTTACGCATCGGCCGCATCAAGCCAGCTTCCAGCCCGTCAATCCGCTGCCCCAGATACAAGACTGGCCCCTCGGAATTGATCAGCCCCAACAAGGCCAGACCGAGCGTCGATTTGCCCGAACCCGACTCACCGACAAGCCCCAGCGTCTCACCCTCTCGGATGAGGATCGAGACTCCATCCACCGCTTTGACATGTCCGACCACCCGCCGCAGCAGGCCTTTCTTGATCTCGAACCAGACTTTGAGATTCTTCGCTTCGATCACTACTGGCGCCTCATCTGACACCGGCAGCGGGGCACCCCCCGGTTCAGCCGCTAGAAGCCGCTGTGTGTAGGGATGCTGCGGATGCTCGAACAACGCGCGCACTTGTCCTGTTTCGACAATCTGCCCCGCCTGCATGACGGCCACCCGATCGGCAATTTTGCGGACAATACCGAGATCATGGGTAATAAACAGCATCGCCATACCGCGCTTTGACTGGATATCTTTCAATAAAGCGAGAATTTGCGCCTGTACCGTCACATCAAGCGCGGTTGTCGGCTCGTCGGCGATCAGCAATTGCGGTTCGTTAGCCAATGCCATGGCGATCATCACGCGCTGGCGTTGACCACCCGATAGCTGATGCGGAAAGGCATCAAGGCGCGATTGCGGATCAACAATCCCCACCTCTTCCAGAAGGGTGATAATGGTCTGCCGCGCGGCTTCTCCGTCAATCCCTTTATGAATTTTAAGAATTTCACCGATCTGCCGCTCAATACTGTGCAGCGGATTGAGCGAGGTCATCGGCTCCTGAAAAACCATCGTGATGTCATTGCCGCGCACCGATCGCAAAACATCATCGGATCCGCCCACCAGATCCTGCCCCTCCGGATGCAACCGACCGGCAAAGCGGATGGCTCCGGTGATACGGGCCGAACCCTGCTCGAGCAGGCGCAGAATTGACAGCGCGGTGACGGATTTGCCCGATCCCGATTCTCCGACAAGAGCCAGTGTCTCCCCCGCAGCGATGGAGAACGAGACATCACGCACGGCTTGTGTCTCATGTCCGCCCTGCCGGAAAGTCACATGCAGATGTTCGACACTCAGCAAAGGGAAGTCACTCATTGGAATGTCTTTCGCGGATCAAAAGCATCGCGCACCGCCTCACCGATGAAAATCAGCAGGGAGAGCATCAAGGCGATCACCAGAAAGCCGGTCAGGCCAAGCCATGGGGCATTCAGATTGCTTTTGCCCTGCAGCAGCAATTCTCCCAGCGAGGCCGTACCCGGTGGCAGGCCAAACCCAAGAAAATCCAGCGAGGTCAGCGTGGTAATCGAACCATTGAGCACGAAGGGCAAAAAGGTCAGCGTCGCCACCATCGCATTGGGCAGCACATGTTTGTGCATGATGGTGAAATCGGACAGGCCGAGGGCTTTTGCGGCGCGCACATAATCGAAATTACGGGTGCGCAAAAATTCCGCCCGCACCACATGCACCAACGAAACCCATGAGAACAGCAGAAGAATGAACAAGAGTGTGAAAAACGACGGCGCAAAAAAATTGGACAAGATCATGAGCAGATACAGTGTCGGGATCGCCGACCAGATCTCGATAAAGCGTTGCATATAAAGATCAATCCGGCCACCAAAATAACCCTGTACCGCTCCAGCCGCAATGCCGATAACCGAAGAAATGCTTGCCAGAGCCAATCCGAACAGCACAGAAATGCGGAAGCCATACAGCACGCGCGCGAACACATCTCGCCCGCCATCATCGGTGCCCAGCCAGTTCCATTCAAGAACCTTGCAGCCCTGGCCGCCAAGCTTTTCGGCTACCGGCTGGCATTGACTGTCCTTAAGCAGATAGGTCGGAGGAGCGGGAGCAGGAACAGCCAGATCGAGGTTAATTGTATTGGGCGCAAAGCGCACCATCGGCCAGATTGCAAAGCCGTTACGCGCTATTTCCTCAACAATCACCGGATCCCGATAATCGGTAACGGCCAGAAAGCCGCCAAATTTTTCTTCCGGATAGGTCAGAAACACCGGAAACAGATGCTCGCCTTTATAATGGACATAGACCGGACGGTCATTGGCGATGAATTCCGCACAAAGCGAGAAGAGAAACAAGGCCGCAAAAATCCAGAACGACCAATAGCCGCGGCGGTTTGCTTTGAAATTGCCGAGACGCCGCGCATTGATGGGCGACAGGTTAAAAAATCCCTGCTGCGGCAATTCAGGTGCCAGACGCCCTTGCGCATTGACGATGACAGAGTCGCTCATCTCACGCCCCCCGCCCTTCAAAATCGATGCGCGGATCAATCCATGTATAGACCATGTCCGACAAGAGATTGACCACCAACCCCATCAGCGAAAAAATATAGAGATTGGCAAAGACCACCGGATAGTCGCGATTGATGATGCTTTCAAAGCTCAACAAACCCAGTCCATCGAGCGAAAAAACCGTTTCGATCAACAACGAACCGGTGAAAAAAGCATGCACGAAAGCACCCGGAAAGCCTGCAATCACAATCATCATCGCATTGCGGAAGACATGGCCGTACAGCACCTCACGCTCGGTCAGGCCTTTCATGCGGGCTGTCAGAACATATTGCTTGCGGATTTCCTCCAGAAAGGAGTTCTTGGTCAGTAAAGTCGAGGTCGCAAACGCACCCAGAGCCATTGCTGTGATCGGCAGTGCGATATGGCGGGCGTAATCCAGCGCTTTCATCCACCATGGCAGACTGGCGAAATTCTCGGATACCAAACCCCTCAGCGGGAAAAACGGCAGAAAGGACGAGCCTTCGCCGAACAGGACGATCAGTAGAATTGCAAACAGAAAACCGGGAATCGCATAACCGATGATCACCACTGCCGACGTCCAGACATCAAAGCGAGATCCGTCACTCATCGCCTTGCGGATACCGAGGGGAATCGAAATGCCATAGGACAGCAAGGTCATCCAGAGACCGAGCGAAATCGACACCGGCAGCTTTTCACCGATCAGTTGCAGCACCGGCACATCACGAAAATAGCTCTTGCCGAAGTCAAACCGGGCATAATTGACGAGCATCAGCATAAAGCGTTCGTGCGCAGGCTTGTCGAAGCCGAATTGCGCCTCGAGTTGCTGGATGAATTTGGGGTCAAGCCCCTGCGCGCCGCGATATTTAGCACCCGATCCTTCCCCGGCACCGGGCTGGATGGTCAGGGCCTGACCGCCAATATCTGCACCGCTCCCGGCAATCCGCGATGTCGCGGACACGTCATTGCCCTGCAACTGCGCCAGCACCCGTTCGACAGGACCGCCAGGAGCAAATTGCACAATCACGAATGAAATCAGCATAATCCCGAACAAAGTCGGGATCATCAAAGCCAATCGGCGCAAGACATAGGCCACCATCGGGTCACACGCTCCCTGTGCTGGCAGGTACCATCACTTCAACCGCCTTTGCCGTTGCGTTTGGCCATCTCCGCATCATACCACCAGATGGCAGGAAAGGCAGAGGCTCCATAAAGCGGCATGGTCTGCGGATGGGCAAAGCGATCCCACCTCGCCGTGCGCTCAAAGCTATAGGTCCATTGCGGCACGACATAATCATGAGCCAGCAAAACCCGATCCAGTACTTTGGTCACGGCCACCTGCTCATCGCGCGATTTGGCAAAAACCAACCGATCGATCAAAATATCCACCGCCGGATTCTGGATGCCGATCGTGTTCCGCGAGCCCTCGCGCGTGGCGGCTTTGGAGCCCCAATATTCGCGCTGCTCGTTGCCGGCCGACAGGGACTGCGCCCATAAATCCGTGGTCATATCAAAATCGAAATTACGCATCCGGTTTTCATATTGCGAAGGATCGACAATCCGCACAGACACGGTGATCCCAAGCCGTTCCAGCGAGGGTTTGAAAAACAGCAAGACCCGCTCGAAGCTCGAATCGTAAGCCAGCAATTCCACCTTGAACGGCTGGCCTGCCGCGTTGATACGCTTGCCATCCTTGATGGCATAGCCAGCTTCTTTAAGCAGCTTGTCTGCCTCGCGCAGATTGTTGCGCACCGCCTCGGGCGAACCAGTCGACGGATTGGCATAGGGGGTTGTGAGAATGGTCGTGACCATCTCGGCAGGCAAAGTCCCGCGCAGCGATTCCACGATCTCTTTTTCGATGCCCTCAGGCAGGCCACGGGCCGCCAGATCGCTCCCTTCGAAGAAGCTGCTGATGCGCTTGTACTGGCCATAAAAGACCGTCTTGTTCATTTCCTCGAAATCGAATGCGAGGTTGAACGCCCTGCGCACACGCTGGTCCTTGAAGGGCTCGCGCCGCAGGTTGAACACAAAAGCCTGCATCCGGCCCGATGCCCGTTGTGCGAATTCCTCCCGCTTGACACGCCCGTCTTTTACGGCAGGGAAATCATAGGCAGTCGCCCAGTTTTTTGCGCTGTTTTCAGCT
The DNA here is from genome assembly GCA_947455995.1 of Hyphomicrobiales bacterium. GTDB lineage: Bacteria > Pseudomonadota > Alphaproteobacteria > Rhizobiales > Beijerinckiaceae > CAIYZJ01. The sequence goes on from CANGQA010000023.1 coordinate 23,289, forward strand.
CGGAAATCGATCTGGTCGCCCTTGAAAGCCTCAAGCAACACCGTTGTATCGCGGAAATATTCAAATCGCTCCTCTGCAAAATTGAACATGCCCCGCCGTGTTGGCACAGTACGTCCCCAATAGCCGGGAACCTGTTCATAAACCGTGCTATGAGGTGCGGAAGCCGTTTTCAACTGATAGGGTCCCGACCCCAATGGAGCCTCCAGCGTCGTCTGGCTGATATCACGCTTCTTGCCGTCCGGCCCGATCCCTTGCCAATGATGGCGGGGCAGGATCTGGAATTGGCCAACAATCTGTGGCAGTTCCCGGTTGCCTGGCTGATCGAAGAAGAAGGTGACCTCACGCTCTGCGGTTTTTTCCGCTTTTACAACATGGGCGTAGTAAAACGCATATTGCGGCGAATAGGTTTTGAAAGCCTCGAAGGAAAATACCACGTCCTCAGGCGTCACCGGCTTACCATCATGCCAGCGGGCCTCGGCGCGCAAGCGATAGGTGACAGAGGTCACGTCAGGCGAAACCCGCATCGCTTCGGCAAGCAGGCCGTAACTGGCCATCACCTCATCGAGCGAGGATACGGTCAGCGTTTCATAAACCAGCCCGACACCGGCATCGAGTTGCCCCTTCACGCCTGCAACGACAGGATTGAAATTGTCAAAGCCACCTTGTGCACCCATCCGCACCACGCCGCCTTGCGGGGCATCGGGGTTTACATAATCGAAATGTTTGAAATCGGGACCATATTTGGGGGAAGCGAGCAGGGACAAAGCATGTGTCCATCCACCTGCCTCCTGCGCCTTCAAGGTGGCCGGGAACAAGCCTGCCATCAGGACAAATCCTGAGGCAATGCCCACTCCGATCAGCACCGGCTTCAACACTGAAAACAAATCGAAAAATCGTGTCTGGCTCATCATACCGAGGTCCGTTGTCGCATGGCCGCATGAAGCGTGCCGTCATCCAGATAATCAAGCTCGCCACCAACCGGCACACCATGGGCCAACCGTGTCACAAGCACCCCGTAAGGTGCCAGCAGATCTGTGACATAATGGGCGGTTGTCTGGCCATCGACCGTCGCATTCAGGGCCAATATCACTTCTTTGACCTGCCCCGACGCCACCCGCGCCACCAACCCCTCGATCATCAAATCTTTCGGGCCAACCCCGTCAAGCGCCGACAGAACACCGCCCAGCACATGATAGCGTCCATTGCTGGCCTGCGCGCGCTCCAATGCCCAGAGATCGGCGACATCCTCGACCACCACAATCAACGCATCATCGCGGCGCGGATCGCAGCAGAGGGTGCAAGGATCGGATGTGTCGATATTGCCGCAATCCGAACAGGTCAAAATACGCTCATTGGCCACCTGCATGGCATCAGCCAAAGGGCCGAGCAATTGCTCGCGCTTCTTGACCAGATGCAGAGCCGCCCGTCGGGCCGAACGAGGCCCAAGCCCCGGCACCCGCGCCAGAAGCTGGATCAACCGCTCGATTTCAGGGCCGGTCACCGATGCCATATCAGAAAAGCTTCAATCCGGGAGGAATCGGCAAGCCCGCGGTCAATGCGCCCATCTTGTCCTGCAACAAGGCATCGCCTTTGCTTTTGCCGTCATTGAAGGCAGCAACCAGCAGATCTTCGAGAATCTCTTTCTCGTCGGTACTCAGCAGACTTGGGTCAACCGTCACGGATTTGGTCTGGCCCTTGGCGGTCATCACCACTTTGACCATGCCGCCGCCCGAACGGCCTTCCACCTCAAGCTGTTCCATCTCGGCCTGGACTGCGGCAAATTTTTCCTGCATCGCCTGAACTTGCTTCATCATGCCGAACATATCTTTCATCTTAACCCCCATGGCGGCGCCTTTACGGCCCGATCACCACCTTTTTTGTTTTCTGATCAGTCGTTGTCATCATCAAGCATGGTGAAATCGAAACTGTCATCAAGCGCCAGATTATCATCACCTTGGGTCGCCATCGCCTCAGCGACAGGATCACGAACATCCACCACGCGTGCGCCTGGAAAAGCATCAAGCACGGCCCGAACCACCTGATTGGAAGAGACATCGGCCAGAACTTGCGCCGTTTCGCGGTCAGACACCTCGCGCAATGTCGCTTGTCCCTGTTGGCTTGAAACCACCACCAGCCAGCGTCGACCCGTCCATTCCTGCAGTTTTTTACCAAGATCTGCCGCGAGATTGACCGAGGCCCCGGCCACAGGGGCAAATTCAATCACCCCATCCTCGAACCGCACCAGCCGTATATCCGTCTCCAGTGTGCGTTTGAGGACCAGATCGCGCTTGTCATCAGCAAGCGCGACCAGATCTTCGAACCGGTCAAGCCGCATCGCGGGCTGGGCGGTATTCTGGACCGCTGCAACAGGCATCGCACGCGTGGCGACCGCCAAACTCGTCGCCCCGCCGCCGCCGCCACCTCGGGGTGCAGAAGGCGCATGGCCGCCCGATGAACCGCCCTGCTGATCAATCGTTTTCAAGGCTTCGTCAAGAGTAGGCAGATCCGCCGCATAGGCCAGCCGCACCAACACCATTTCAGCCGCTGCAATCGGGCGCGCCGCATCCTGTACTTCACGATGACCCTTGAGCAGCATCTGCCAGGCCCTCGACAGAACGCGCATCGATAAAATTGTCTGTTCCTGCCCGCGGACCCGCTCGATTTCGGTGACGGCCCCATCCGAGGCTGCTTCGGGAACAACTTTCAACCGCGTCACAAAATGGGTGAAATCGGCCAGATCGGCGACCACCGAGGCCGGATCGGCCCCCGAATTATACTGGCTGCGCAATTCATGCAGGGCTGTCGCAATATCGCCCTTCATCACCGCCTCGAACAGATCGATCACCCGTGCGCGATCGGCGAGCCCGAGCATGGAGCGCACAATTTCGCCATCGACCTTGCCGGCACCATGGGCAATCGCCTGGTCGAGCAGGGACAAAGCATCACGCACCGAGCCTTCCGCTGCCCGCGCCACCAGCGACAAGGCTTCCGGCTCTATCGGCACCCCTTCAAGTCCACAGATTTTGGCGAGATGGGCAATCATCACCGACGACTCAACCCGTCTGAGATCGAACCGCTGACAGCGTGACAGAATCGTCACCGGCACCGACCGGATATCGGTAGTGGCAAAAATAAATTTGGCGTGGGGCGGTGGCTCTTCCAGCGTTTTCAGGAAGGCATTGAAGGCACTTTTCGACAGCATGTGCACTTCATCGATGATATAGACTTTGTAGCGTGCCGATACGGGCGCATAACGCACCCCTTCATTGATCTGGCGCACATCATCGACACTGGTATGGGAGGCCGCATCCATTTCCAGAACGTCGATATGGCGGGATTCGATAATGGCGCGGCAATGCACGCCCTCGCTTGGCATGGTGACGGTCGGACCGCCTTCTCCGTCAAGCGGCTGGTAATTGAGCCCCCTCGCCAGAATACGAGCCGTGGTGGTTTTGCCGACACCGCGCACCCCTGTCAAAATCCAGGCTTGCGGAATCCGTCCTGCCACAAAGGCATTTGACAGGGTTTGCACCATGGCATCCTGCCCGATCAGATCGTCAAAATTCTGCGGACGATATTTGCGCGCCAAAACCCGATAGGGCACAGGCTTGTCCGATGTCGGGACTATCACAGGCGAGTTTTCAAGACCAGGGAGGCTGTCTCCGTCATGAGGATTGCCGCCATCAAGACGATTTGCAGCGGCTCGTTGGCTGTCGTCTGCTCCCTGATCCGGCGTAAGATGGGACATGTCTGACTCTGCGGGCATGTGTCTGGCCGGATGTGAGGACAATGAAACGGACAAGCAGCGAATGGCGTCCTGCATCCAAACGAGGAAACAGGGTGGGAGGCTGGACGATGACCCGCCCGATCTCGTTAGGGCTGCTTCCTTCCGGATCTGACCCGGTTGGCGAGTGGAACGTCCACCACCAACCTCCCATCCCCTATATCGGCGAAGCCTTGCCCAAAAACAAGCACCGAGATGCTTTTTACGTCTTGTTTCAGCGGTTTCCTCCCAACAAAAAAAGATGACAGCCGCTGTTTTTTACGACAAGAAGCGCAGCAGACTGTCGCGAGCGCAAATTCTCAAGCAATTTTTGGGTTTCAAACAGTCCTTTGGTTCACTCCCGAACCCCATTTGAGAGGATGTCGGCATGATCATTCGCCCGCACAACAGCCCCCGCGCCGAACGTTCGGCAGGTCTGGGCTATGCCACCAATCCGCTCGATCGGTTGGGCCAATATCGCGATCATCCGGAAAAACATGCCGAGTTCTGGGCCGATCCAACCAAGCATCTGGTGGTTTTTGAAGGCGATATACCCTTGTTGCGGCTTGTTGACGGTGTCCATTCGCCGTTTTTCAACGATCATCAGGTCGCTGGCCTCACACCCGCTCTGGAAACAATTTTTCTTGGAATCCTCAGCCAAACACCGGTTTTTGCGCTGAACCTGCCACCGCGTCCCGCCGATACCGGGCAGACCGACGAAGGCCTCTTTTCGCTCGATTTGCGCTCTGTCGCCGTCCAGGGCTTGCTTCCAGCGGACGAGCTAGGGATTCTCGCTCAGGCCAAAAGCCTGTTGTCATGGCACAAGAGCCATCCTTTCTGCGCGCAATGTGGTGCCAAAACCGAATCAGCTTCTGCGGGCTGGAAGCGGCAATGCACCGGCTGTCAGGCCCAGCATTTCCCCCGCACCGATCCTGTCTCCATCATGCTACTGGTCAAAGGAGACCGTTGCGTTCTCGGGCGGCAGGCGCGTTTTGTCGCCAATTCCTATTCCTGTCTGGCTGGATTTATCGAACCGGGCGAAACGCTGGAAGACGCGGTGCGCCGCGAATTGTTCGAGGAAGCCGGAATCGAGACCGGAAAAGTTCGTTATCTGTCCTGCCAGCCCTGGCCGTTTCCCTCATCCCTGATGATCGGATGTCTGGCCGAGGCGATCAGCGAGAAGCTGACCATCGATTTTGACGAATTGGAGGATGCGCGCTGGTTCAGCCGCGAGGAGGTCAAGGGCATGTTGACCCGCACCCATCCCGACGGCCTGATCTGCCCACCCCCCATCGCCATTGCCAATAGCCTGATGCACGCATGGGCTTTTGATGGCGAAACACCCTAAACAGCAGAACAAGACCACCCTTGGAGGGAGCATCGGCGATTTTTCAGGTTCCGAAGCCCTTAATGGCCCTAAAACCCGCTAAAAGTCTTACTCTGCCTGTTCGGCCGCTTTTTTCTGGGTTTCAATCCGGAAAGCATGGGCGCGGTAACAGCCCAAAATGCGCACTTCCTTCGAGAAGAAGGCCAATTCCTCGATCGCCCGCTTCACATGCGTATCATCGGGGTGGCCATCGACATCGGCGAGGAACTGCGTGGCAGCAAATTCGCCTTCCACCATATAGCTTTCAAGCTTGGTCATATTGACGCCATTGGTGGCGAAGCCGCCCAAGGCCTTGTAAAGCGCGGCTGGGACGTTGCGAACACGGAACACGAAAGTGGTCACCAACGCCTCTTCACTGCGCGGAGCCCAATCGGGGGTTTTGGACAGGACCACGAAGCGGGTGGTGTTGTGGGTTTCATCCTCGACATCGGCAGCCAGCACATCCAGCCCGTAAATATCGGCGGCGAGGGCTGTAGCCAGCGAGGCTTTGGACGGATCACCCCATTCGGCCACTTCACGCGCCGAACCCGCGGTATCGCCAGCGACAACCGGCTTCAGACCGTATTTCCGGATGATCTTGCGACATTGGCCGAGGGCATGGACATGGCTATGGACGGATTTAAGTCCCGCGATGCTTGCCCCTTTCAGACCCAACAACTGGAAATGGATCGGCAAAAAATATTCACCGACAATATGAAGGCCAGAGCGCGGCAGAAAATGATGGATATCAGCCACACGACCGGCGATTGAATTTTCGATGGGAATCATTCCCAAAGCTGCCGTCCCGTCGGTGATGGCAGCAAAAGCATCCTCGAACGAGGCGCAAGGCAGCGGCGTCCAGTCCGGATAGACATCACGGCATGCAATGTCGGAATTGGCCCCGGGTTCACCCTGGTAGGCGATCATGCGATTGGTCGACATCGGCAAGTCCTTTATTCATCACCCGCAGGATTTTGGATCCAAGAAGGTTTCAATGTGTTTTGCGGCGGGCAGCCAGAATCGCGCGAGCGCGTTCAAGATCATGCGGTGTATCGACGCCGAGCGGCACATCATCCACCAGGACGGCATCAATCCGCATTCCGGCTTCGAGCGCACGCAGTTGTTCGAGCCGCTCACGTTTTTCCAGCGTCGAAGGCTGCAGACCGACAAATCGGGCCAAAGCTTTGCGCCGCCAGGCATAAAGCCCGATATGATGATAGAGTGGGCCATCCCCCCATGGTGCGGTGGCGCGGGTGAAATACAAGGCCCGGAAGGTGCGCTCGCCATTCGGGCTGAGAACCGGCTTCACGACATTCGAATCGTTGCGTTCCTCCTCGCGGGTGATTTCAACCACCAATGTTGCCAGATCGACATGCGGGTCCGACAATGGCACAATCGAAGCGGCTATTGCCTTGGGGTCTATAGTCGGCAAATCCCCCTGCACGTTGACAATCACATCGTGGTAGCCTTCTGGATCAAATTGCTCGATCGCCTCGAAAATCCGGTCTGAACCTGAGGGATGATCGGAGCGGGTCAGCACCGCAATGCCACCAACCAATTCAATTGCTTTGACAATTTCCGGTTCGTCGGTCGCAACGACGACGGGACCGAGTGCGGCTTCCACCGCACGGCGCCAGACATGGACAATCATCGGCTCGCCTAAAATATCGGCCAAAGGCTTGTTGGGCAGTCGCATCGAGGCCATTCTGGCCGGTATCAGCACAATAGGATCTGACATCTTTTGTCCAAAAAGGTTGATTCGGGGGTTCAGCATAAGTATCAACGGTATAAATGCTTATACGAGTTGCCAAGCAGACGGCAAAGCGGGTAATCAGTCGATGATCAAAAAACATGGACCAAAATATAAAGTGTGATAATTGAAATGTCGCATCGCCAATGAATGGCAGAATGCGCGGGGACGTTGCGGAGCTTGAGCATGGATTCGTTCGAACTGAACAAGATCGCTGGCGGATTGCTGGCAACACTGTTGTTTGCCATGGGAGTTGGCATCGTTGCTGACACCCTTTTCAAGCCGAAAGCACCGTTGGTGGCGGGCTATGCCCTCCCAGCGGCCGAAGCAGCAGGATCGGCAGCACCGGCCGCTGCCGCCGCGCCAGCCGAACCCATGCCCGTTCGTCTGGCCAAGGGCGACCTGAAAAAAGGCGAAACCAACATAAAGGCTTGCACGGCTTGCCATTCCCTCGAAAAAGGCGGCCCCAACAAGGTCGGACCTACGCTTTATGGCGTCGTCGACCGGGCCAAGGGCGCTGCTGCCGGCTTTAACTATTCAGCCGGGATCAAGGAACGCGCCGCCAAGGGCGAAAAATGGGATTACGAATCTCTCGATGCCTTTATCACAGCCCCCAAGGGCTATATCGCGAGCACGATGATGGGCTATGCAGGTCTGCCAGATCCCGCCAAACGTGCAGATTTGCTGGTTTACCTGCGTTCACTCTCTGATAATCCAGCGCCGTTGCCAGCCCAGTAAGCAGCGCGAGCGGCGAAACGAACAAACAAAAGGCCGGGGAAACCCGGCCTTTTTCATACATATTGGACAAAGTGATAAGATTTGCCGGTCAGCGCGGCGCCATGATCATGACCATCTGGCGACCTTCAAGCATAGGTTCTGTCTCGATCTTCGACACATCGACCATTTCGGCCTTCACGCGCTCGAGCAATTTCGTACCCAATTCCTGATGTGCCATTTCACGGCCACGGAACCGCAGGGTGATCTTGACCTTGTCGCCTTCCTCGAAGAAACGGCGAACGGCCTTCATCTTCACTTCATAGTCATGGTCATCAATGCCTGGACGCAGCTTGATTTCCTTTACTTCGACGGTTTTCTGCTTCTTGCGTGCTTCGGCCGCTTTTTTCTGCTGTTCGAACTTGAACTTGCCGTAATCCAGGATCTTGCACACAGGCGGCTCGGCATTGGGGGAAATTTCGACCAGATCCAGTCCGGCCTCTTCCGCCAACTTCAGTGCGTCAAAGTAAGACACGACACCTTTATTAGCACCTGTCTCGTCAATCAGTTGCACATCACGTACACCACGGATATCGCGGTTAGCGCGGGGGCCGTCCTTTTGTGGAACCGGCGCTGTCCTTATCGGTCTGCGAATGGCCTTCATCTCCTCTGATCAGGCTGCGGAGGCTCCATTGTGGAGGGATAACCGCTCACCCTGAATTTTTCTATCAATTTTGGAAATTCGCATAAGTTTTGACGTTGTCAACACCCGTGTTGGTCAATCGCCAAAAAGTTCTGCATAGATGGACAGAGTATCACCAACCATCCGATCAAGCGAAAAGTATTTTTCAACGTGTTTACGGGCCCGATTGGCCAGCGCATCACGTCCCGAAGCACCCAAAAACAACGCCTCGGTCAGGGCGTGGGCTAAAGCATCCGAATCATTGGGGGGGATACGCCAACCCGAGCGCTCGCGCGCCGGCACTTCGGGCGGGGCCAGCACGGTTTCGGGAACAGCCCCCAATTCGCTGACAATCACCGGCGTGCCCATGGCCTGAGCCTCCACCGCAGAGCGCCCAAAGGCTTCGGGTTCTATCGAGGGAACCGTCACCACCGAAGCAGCCATGAAGGCGGCGGGCATGTCCGAGCAGTGCCCGACCCGCAACACACTGGTGGCAAGCCCAAGCTGGCTGATTCGCTGGTCAAGCTGGCGCACATAATTGTCGCGCCCCTGCGGATCACCTGCCAGCACAGCAACCACATCGTCATGTCCCTGCTGTTTCAGCTTGGCCATGGCATCAATGAGCACCAGCTGGCCTTTCCAATTGGTCAGACGGGCCGCCAGCAACACAACTCTCTGATGGGGCTGGATGTTCCATGCGCGGCGCAAACGGTCGATCCGCTCAGGCTGGATGGCGGCAGGGGTAAAGACCTGCAGGTCGGTGCCGCGATGGATCACCCGCAACCGTTCATCATAGACACCGTGGGCCTGCTGGATGAGTCCCGCTGTGTAATGCGAATTGGCAATCACGGCATCACCGCGCACCATGACCGAATTATAGAAACGTTTGATCGACGACTGGCCCGAATAGCTGCCGTGATATGTCGTGACAAACGGAATGCCGAGAATACGCGCTGCGGCCAGCGCACTCCATGCCGGAGCGCGTGAACGGGCATGGATCAGATCGACACCTTCAGCGCGGCATAGATTGCACAGACGAAAAATATTGAGGGCCATTGTCACCGGATTTTTCGATTTAACCGGCAAAAGCACCGAAATACCGCCTTTAGCCTGCAATTCCGCGACCAGTCGGCCACCCTGACTGGCCACCAGCGCACGCGCGCCAACAGCGGCAAGCCCTGCAGCGATATCAATGGCTGTACGCTCGGCACCACCGGCATCAAGCTCCGGCACCACTTGAAGAACCGTTCTGCCGCTTAAAGGCGAAGCGCTAGAACGAACAAAACTGGTCGATGTGGCATAACGCATCCGGACTTTATCTCTTCCTCGTCAATCGGTACCCGTGGCTGATCCGTCCGGAAACCCCGATATACGGTATTCCGAACGGCTTGGCAGTGTGTCTATCCTGCTCCATGATCAGCCAGTGAATCGGCAATCAAGGACTAGATGTAGAATGACTGAGCGCAAACCGCAATTTTTGACTGTCGGCACGGGTTATAACGCACGACAGGTTGCCTATCGAACCCATGCCGGACAGGGCCCGACAGTCGTATGGATCGGTGGCTTTCGCTCGGATATGCAATCGACCAAGGCTCTGGCCCTTGATCACTGGGCACAGCAATGCGGTCAGGCCTATCTGCGCTTCGACTATTCCGGCAATGGCGAATCAGGCGGTTCTTTCGAGAAAGCCACCCTATCGGATTGGCTTGAAGACGCGCTGGCTGTTATCCGGCATGCAACAACTGGCCCGCTGATTCTGGTCGGTTCCTCGATGGGGGGATGGATTTCTCTGCTGATCGCCAAAACATTTCAGGCCCAATCAGAGAAACGGCTGAGCGGACTGGTCCTGATCGCCCCGGCGGTGGATTTTACTGAATTGCTGATGTGGGATTTGTTCAGTGCCGATGTCAAAGCAGCCATCGAGCGCGACGGATTCTACATGCACCAATCGGAATATGGCCCCTATCCGATCACGCGTGCCCTGATTGAGGACGGGCGCCGACATTTGCTGTTCGGTGCACCGATCCAGCCAGGTTGCCCGGTGCATATCCTCCAAGGAATGAAAGATGATCCGGTGCCATGGCCGCATGCCATGAAGCTGGTCGAGCATCTGCCCGACGCGGAGACGGTACTGACCCTGATTAAAGACGGTGACCACCGCCTGTCACGTCCGCCCGATCTCGAAAAACTGGTCGCAAGCATCGAAGCACTCGCGGCCAGTTCTTAAACTCTCTGCGGCATTTGATCTGTTCAATGCAGGCTGAGTGTTTCCAGGTCATTGTTCCAGGCATTGACCTTGGCTGCATCGGCGGAGTCTGTAATGACCAAGGGGGTTCCATTGGCTGATAGCAGCACGAAAAGCTCAAGACCTGGTGCTATTTCCGGCGCATTGGGAAACAGTGTGGCGATATCGTCTGATCGCACAGCTTTAACATAAGCGACTTTGCCATCACCCAACTGGGCGAGTGCCTGTTCGGTGATCATGACGTCCGGGGTGGCAGGTTCGGTCAAGCCATGCCCGATTAACGCGAGTTTGGCCAATCCGTTCGAGTGATTTTTATTCATCATTCTGAATCGTCCTCTGTTCGGGGGGAAGGCGTGATCGCCTCCTGCCCCCGTGATTATCTGATTGCAATAATAAAACCGGACGATGCTTCAATCTTTGGAAGCAATCTCGATCCGTCGCTGGATCCGTTGCGGCTCGGGCCGGACCAGATCGACACTGAGCAAGCCATGCGCCAATTCCGCACCCATAACCTCCATACCCTCGACCAGAAGGAAAGTACGCTGGAACTGACGGGCCGCAATGCCACGATGCAAGTAATGGCGTTCCTCGGTCTCTTCCGATTGCCGGCCATGGATAATC